>JAFGHH010000408.1 GCA_016930215.1 Deltaproteobacteria bacterium | reverse complement strand
TTGCCCATCCGCAGGTTGAACACGCGCTGGAAGTTGTAGACCCGCTCGGACATCCGGATGATGTCGTCGATCGTGACTTCCTTGCCGGTCATTCCGGCCCAGAAGTTGACGTAGCCCTCGACGTGGCCGGGGACCTTGTTCGCCTCGGGGTACTTCGCGTTGTCCTCGGGCTCGACGTCGTTCCAGGGCAGCTTGCACAGGCCCATCAGGCCGAACCAGGTGCGCCACATCGGGAAGTAGTGCAGCGCCTCGGCCTTCTGCTCGAAGGTCGGGATCTGCTTGTTGACCATGTCCATGAAGATCAGCCACGCCTCGTCGTGCTGGGGCCCCTTGAGGGCCATGGCGAAGCCGCCCTGCTGGGCCAGCGACTCCTTGGTCACGTACTCGGAGTACTCGAGCCCCTTGACCTCCATGCCGATGTCCTGGAGGAACTTCGGGTCTCCGCCGAACTTCTCGGCGAAGATGCGTTTCATCCCGGCGATCCCCTCGCCGAAGACCAGGCCGAACCCCTCGCCGCGACTCATCTGGTGCAGCAGCTCGAGGGCCGCGGTGCCGTTGCCGAAGCGCAGCTCCAGGCCGCCGGTCTTCTTCACGTCGAGGATCCCGGCCTCGAAGCACTCCATCGCGAACGCGCAGGCGGTACCGAACGAGATGGTATCGATGCCGTAGGTGTCGCAGTAGAAGTTGATCTCGAGGATGTCGTCGGGGTCGAGGACGCCGATGTTGGAGCCGCAACCGGCGACCGTCTCGTACTCGGGGCCATCGACGAGGACCTTCTGTCCCTGGTAGGGCCCGGTGCGCGGGACGAAGTCATCGACCGCCTTGGCGCAGGCCATCTGGCAACCGGCCCAGCAGCCGTCGGGAACGTTCTGGCGGACCCGCTCCCTCCAGACCGGCGAGGAGATCCTCGCGACCTCGGCGTGCTTGCCGAACTTGTAGTTGTGGGTCGGGAGCAGGTCGTAGGCGTCCATGATCTCGACGAGGTGCGCGGTGCCGACGCGACGCATCTGGCACTGCCGGTCGTCGAGCATCGCCATTTCGTGGGTCAGGCGGAAGCCGTACTTGCGGATGCGGGCCGGGTCGACCGGATGGTTCTGCTCGTCGTAGACCTTGATCGCCCCGGTCGGGCAGATGTACGCGCACGTCCCGCAGCCCGTGCACCGCTCGACCTGCTCCGGCGTCGGCATCACGACCCGCTTGGAGCTTCCGGTGCCCTCGAAGGCCAGGATGTTCTCCCAGACCATTTCCTTGCAGGCGCGGATGCAGAGGCCGCACAGGATGCAGGCGTCGGGCGCGGGGTTGATGCGGGCCGGGGCCTTGGCCGGCGGGGTGGAGCCCCACCGGACGCCCATCTCCCGGAGCAGCGGCACGTTGGGATGCCGCGCCTGGAGGCGGCCGAGGACGTTGGCGCGCTGCTTGCGGGTCGCGGGCGAGTCGGTGAACGCCTGCAACGGCTCGCGGATCTCGAAGTTGCAGGCGGTGACCATCTTGCGCTTCCCCCCGAGCTCGATCTCCGTCACGCAGACGTTGCACAGGCCGCCCGGCGAGACGGCGGGGTGCCAGCACAGCGTCGGGATCGCCGCGCCGGCCTGCTGCGCCGCGCGGAGCAGGGTGGTGCCGGCGGGAACCTCGAGCGTCTTGCCGTCGATGGTGACCTGGATCGACGGGGTTGCATCGCTGGGTGAGGTCGGGTTGCTCATCGTCAGCCTCCTGGAACGCGTGTTCCGCGTTGCACCCGGCGCGGCTCGCCGTCAGTTGCCTCCTTCGACCGGCTGCGGGTCGAGGGTGATGGTCCACTTGTTCTTCCAGGGGCGGGCGTGGACGACGAGCGCCTTGATTTGCTTGTGGCGCAGGACGGTGCCGATGCCCCCGCGGCCGGCCTGCTTGTAGCGCACCGTGGCACGGCGCCAGTCCCACCAGGAGAAGTTGAGGCAGCCGAGCTTCGAGTGGTTCGCGGCGGAGCCCGAGGAGACGACCGAGACGTTCTGGAAGTCGTTGGGTGTCTTGCCGAACATCCGCGTCAGTTGCTCGGCCAGGACGTGGCTGTCGACCGCCTCCGTCGGCGCGGTCTCGATCCGCACCTCGCCGGACACCGCGTCGATCACCACGATCACCTCCTCGCGCGCGATGCCGACCACCACCAGCGCGTCGTAGCCGGAGAACTTGAGCAGCGGGCCGAAGTAGCCGCCGACGTTGGAATCGATCGGGATGCCGGTCAGCGGCGAGATGCTCGTGACCAGCGACTTGCCGGCGCCGGAGAAGGTGGTGGTGCCGCCGAGCGGTCCGGAGGAGATGCAGATCGCGTTCTCCGGCGAGTCCCACCTCGTCTCCGCCGTCACCTCGTCCCACATCAGCCGCAGGTCGAACCCCTTGCCGCCGACGAACTTCTCCCGCATCTCCTGCGTCACCGGGATCTCGGAGATCGCCCCCGTGCCCACGTCGACCCGCAGGCAGCGGTTGGTGTAGCCGCGCTCCGGCTGCGACGGCTGGAACGCGAAACGGGACAGCACCTTGTGCTGCCCGTGCAGGGCCTCGACGTCGAAGTGTTCCGCCATGGATCCGCTCCTTCAACAGGCCCCGGCTCGCTGCCGATTACCCCCCCAGATCCGGGGTCGTGCCGGAGCATAGCCAAGCCCGGTTCGAATGCAAGCAGGACCGCTTCCGCGGGCGGCTTCGCCCTCTTGACCGCTCACTTACACCCTGCTACCAGGGACCCGGTGCCCTGCCGATGTGGGCCGGCAGGGCCGGTGGCCGCGTCGGGGAGCACACAGCGGGCCGGGGACGTGCCGAACGACCGTGGAGACCGAGATGGGCAAACCGATCCTGGGTATCCGTCGCGAGGACAAGAACCGCTGGGAGCGGCGAGTTCCGCTTACGCCGGAAATCGTGCAGGAATTTGTCGGCCGCGGGTACCAGATTCTCGTCCAGCCATCGCCCCTGCGGGTCTATCCGGATGAACAGTGGGCGGCCGCCGGCGCCCGCATCGCCGAGGACCTCGCGCCGGCCGACGTGGTGTTGGGCGTGAAGGAGATGCCGGCGGACATCTTCCGCGCCGGCGCCTGCTACGTGTTCTTCGCGCACGTCGTCAAGGGCCAGAAGCACAACATGCCGATGCTCAAGCAGCTCCTCGCCCAGGGCGCCACGCTGCTCGACTACGAGAAGATCGTCGACCAGCAGGGTCGGCGGCTCGTGTTCTTCGGCCGCCACGCCGGGCTGGCCGGCACGATTGATTCGCTGTGGGCCCTTGGACGACGGTTCGAGTCGGAGCAGGTCGCGAGTCCGTTCTCGGCGCTCGAGCCGGCCCACCGTTATCCCGACCTGGCCGCCGCCAAGCGTGCCCTCGGCGCCGTCGGGGAGCGGATCCGCTTCCAGGGCCTCCCCCCGGCCCTGGTGCCGCTCGTCGTCGGAGTGGCCGGCTACGGTCACGTCGCCGGCGGCGCCGTCGAGATCCTCGACGCCCTCGGCGCCCAGGAGGTCGGGGTCGCCGAGCTGCCCGGGTTGCTGCGCCCCGGCCGGGCGGACCCGCGCGTGGTCTACCGGGTGACCTTCAAGGAGGAACACACGGTCGAGCCGGTCGCGGCGGACGGGAAGTTCGAGCTGCAGGACTACTACGACCACCCGGAACGCTACCGCGGCATCTTCGAACGCCACGTGCCGGCGCTGACCGTCCTCGTCAATTGCATCTACTGGGAGGCCAAGTACCCGCGGCTCGTCACCAAGGCGTTCCTGCGCGAGCTGTACGGGAAGCCCGAATCGCCCCGCCTGCGGGTGTTCGGCGACGTCACCTGCGACGTGCTCGGCTCGATCGAGTGCAACGTGCAGGTCACCACGCCCGACGCTCCGGTCTACGTCTGGGATCCGGACACGGACCGTCCGCGCGAAGGGTGGGCCGGCCGCGGACCGGTCGTGTTGGCGGTCGACAACCTGCCGTGCGAGCTGCCCGCCGAGTCGTCCGAGTCGTTCGCCAAGGCGCTCGGGCCGTTCGTCCCGGCGCTGCTCGAGGCGGACTGGTCGAAGCCGTTCGAAACGCTCGAGCTGCCGCGCGAGCTGAAGGACGCGGTCATTGCGCACCGGGGCGAGTTGACGCCGCGGTACGCGTACATTTCCGGGCTCTGGTGAGCAGGAGGGCCACCACCATGGCGACGAAAAAGGCGAAGAAGGCGGCGAAGAAGCCGGTGAAGAAGGTGGCGAAGAAGCCGGTCCGGAAGGTCGCGAAGAAGCCGGTCCGGAAGGTGGCGAAGAAGCCGGTCCGGAAGGTGGCGAAGAAGCCGGTCAAGAAGGTCGCGGCGAAGAAGCCGGCGAAGAAGGTCGCGGCGAAGAAGCCGGCGAAGAAGGTCGCGGCGAAGAAGCCGGCGAAGAAGGTGGCGAAGAAGCCGGCCCGGAAGGTGGCGAAGAAGCCGGCCCGGAAGGTGGCGAAGAAGCCGGCCCGGAAGGTGGCGAAGCGGCCGGTGAAGAAGGTCGTGAAGAAGAGGCCGCCGATCGTGATCCGGAAGCCGGCGAAAGTGGTGGTGAAGAAGCCGGCGCCGGCGCCGGCGGCGCCGCCCGCACCGCCCGCGCCGAAGCCGCCGCTGGGTGCTCCGGCGGGACCCGGGGTGGTGAAGCGTCCGCCGCCGGAGCGGAGGGTGCTGGTGCTGGGGGCCGGGCTGGTGTCGCGGCCGCTGGTCGACTACCTGCTGCGGCAGCCGGGTTACAAGGTGACGGTGGCGACGCGGACGGTGTCGAAGGCGCAGGCGCTGGTGGCGGGGCGGCCGAACGGCGAGGCGGTGGCGTACGACATCTCCGACGCCGCGCAGCTCGGGGCGATGATCTCGCGGCACGACCTGACGGTGAGCCTCCTGCCGTACACGCATCATCCGACGGTGGCGCGGGCGTGCATCGAGCGGCGCAAGCACATGGTGACGACGTCGTACGTCGGCGACGCGATGCGGGCGCTGGACGGCGAGGCGAAGGCGGCGGGGATCACGATCCTGAACGAGATGGGGCTGGACCCCGGCATCGACCACATGTCGGCGATGCGGATCATCCACAAGGTGCAGCGCGAGGGCGGTTCGATCGTGCACTTCCACTCGTACTGCGGCGGCCTGCCGGCGCCCGAGGCCAACACCAACCCGCTGGGCTACAAGTTTTCGTGGAGCCCGCGCGGGGTGCTGCTGGCGGGGCGCAACGCGGCGCGGTACCGCAAGGACGGGCAGCTCGTGGAGATCCCCGGCCCGCGCCTGTTCGAGAACTACTGGGAGGTGAAGGTCGACGACCTGGCGTTCGAGGCGTACCCGAACCGGGATTCGCTGGGATACCTGTCGATCTACGGCATCGAGAGCGCGAAGACGATCCTGCGCGGGACGTTCCGCAACGCCGGATGGTGCCGCTTCCTGAAGAAGGTCGCGGACCTCGGTCTGCTCGACGAAACGCCCCGGACCGACCTCGGCGGGATGAACATGGTGCAGTTCACCCGCTCGCTCGTCGGCGCCGCGGGCAGCGCCGACATCCGCCTGGCGCTGGCGCAGAAGCTCGACCTGCCCCCGGACTCCGAGATGATGCTGAAGTTCGAGTGGCTCGGGTTCTTCTCGCAGGACCCCGTGCCGACGACCAAGGGCGGCAACATCGATGTCCTGACGGCGCTGATGCACGCCCGGATGCAGTACGCGAAGGGTGAGCGGGACATGATCGTGCTGCGGCACGAGTTCCAGGCGGAGTTCCCCGGCGGGCGCCGCGAGGAGATCACCTCGACGCTGCTCGATTTCGGCGTGCCCGGCGGCGACTCGGCAATGGCCCGCACGGTGTCGCTGCCGGCGGCGATCGCCGCGCGTCTGGTCCTCGAGGGGCGGATCGAGCGGCGCGGGGTGTGCATCCCGGTCGAGCCGGCGATCTTCCACCCGGTGCTGGACGAGCTGGCGGCGCTGGGGATCAACTGCGTCGAGAAGACGACCGTGCGCTGACGGCGGGGACGGAGGGTATCGGACACGTCGGGCGACACGAGCCATTCCGGGAGCGGCGCGCGCCGCTACGCGACCGGCAACGAGGCTGCGGCCCACGGCGCGATGGCCGCGGGCTGTGGTTTCTACGCCGGCTACCCGATCACCCCTTCGTCGGAGATCATGGAGGGGATGGCCGAGCTGCTGCCGAAGGCCGGCGGCGCCTTCATCCAGATGGAGGACGAGATCGCCTCGATCTCCGCCGTGATCGGCGCCTCGTGGGCCGGCGCCAAGGCGATGACCGCCACCAGCGGTCCGGGCTTCTCCCTGATGATGGAGGGGCTGGGCTACGCGGTGTTCACGGAGACCCCTTGCGTGATCATCGACATCCAGCGCGCCGGGCCCTGCACCGGCCAGGCGACCCGCGTCGGCAGCGGCGACATCATGCAGTCCAAGTGGGGCATGCACGGCGACGTGGAGATCGTCGCGTTGTCCCCGTGGTCCGTGCAGGAAATGTACGACCTCACGATCCGCGCCTTCAACCTCGCCGAGCGGCTCCGGCTGCCGGTGTTCCTGCTGGCGGACGAGGCGGTCGGGCATCTGCACGAGACGGCCGAGTTCCACGACCGCTTCGAGACGGAGCAGCGCGTGCGCGGCACCGACGGGACGCCGTTCGGCTCCGCCGAGCCGGGCGGGGTGCCGCCGATGCCGCGCTTCGGCGACGGCGCAAACCTCCTCGTCACCGGCTCGACCCACGACGACCGCGGCTTCCGCCGCGTGGAGGAGGCCGAGGCCCACGCGCGGCTCGTCGGCCGCCTCCGCCGCAAGGTGCTCGACCGGCGCGACGAGCTGGTCGACGTCGAGCGGCACGAGCTGGACGACGCCGAGGTGGCGGTGGTGGCCTACGGCTTCACCGCCCGCGGGGCGTTGGCCGCGGTGCGCGAGTTGCGCGGGCGGGGGAAGAAGGTCGGGCTGCTCCGGCTGCGCACGCTGTGGCCGTTCCCCGAGCGGGAGGTCGCTGCGCTGGACGGGAAGGTCCGGGCGGTGTTCGTCCCCGAGATGAACCACGGGCAGGTGGCGGGCGAGGTGCGGAAGTGCTTCCGCGGCGAGCTTCGCAGCTACGGCCAGACCGACGGCGAGGTGATCGGCGTGGAGACGATGGTCGCGGAGCTGGAGAGGATGGTCTGACCGCCATGCCGCGCTCGCTCGAGCAGTACCTCCGTCCCGGCCTGAAGGGCACGACGTTCTGTCCCGGGTGCGGCCACGGGATCCTGCTGCACGCGGTGGTCCGCGCGGTTCACGAGCTGGGCCTCGACCGGCGCGAGCTGCTGTTCGTGTCCGGCATCGGCTGCGCCGCCTGGATCCCCAGCCCGCACATCCTGGCCGACACGCTGCACACGCTGCACGGCCGCGCCGTGGCTTACGCCACCGGCGCCAAGCTGGCCAACCCGAAGCTGACCGTGATCGTGGTCAGCGGCGACGGCGACCTGGTGTCGATCGGCGGCAACCATCTGATCCACGCCGCCCGCCGCGGCCTCGACCTGACCGTGATCTGCGCCAACAACGAGATCTACGGGATGACCGGCGGCCAGGCCGGTCCCACCACGCCCCGGGGCGCCGCCTCGGCCACCACGCCGGGCGGCAACCCCTACGGCCCCTTCGACCTCGTTCGCCTCGTGCTCGGCGCCGGCGCCGCCTACGTCGCCCGCTTCCCGGTGACCCAGCCGCGGCCGCTGACCGACGCGATCAAGCGGGCGATCCGGACGCCGTTCTTCTCGTTCGTCGAGGTCGCCTCGCCGTGCCCGACGCAGTTCGGCCGCCGCAACCGGCTCGAGGACGTCGGCGCGCTGTACGACCGGATCCGCGACCTGTCGATCTCCCGCGACGAGGCGTTCGGCAGGTCCGCGGCCGAGCTGCGCGACCGGATCGTCGTCGGCGAGTGGACGCCGGAGGACCTGCTGCTGGCCGGCGGCGGTCGCGTCCCCGGAGCCCCCGCATGCTGACCCGCATCCGTTTCGGCGGCCTCGGCGGCCAGGGCATCGTGATGGCCGGCTCGCTGCTCGGCGAGGCGGCCACGCTGGCGGGCCTGCACGCCGCCGGCTCCAACTCCTACGGCGCCGCCGCCCGCGGCACCGCCTGCCGTTCCGACGTCGTGCTGTCCGACGTCCGGATCGCTTACCCGCACGTGAGCACCGCCGACGTGCTGGCCGTGATGTCCCAGGCCGCGCTCGACAAGTACCTCCCGGGGCTCGTCCCCGGCGGCGTCGTGTTCGCCGACGACTTCTCGCTGCAGCGGACGCCGGAGGGGAAGTTCGCGTTCCACGCGGTCCCCGCCACGCACACCGCGGTGCGCGAGTTCGGCTCGCGGCAGGGCGCCAACATCGTGCTGCTCGGCGTGGTGCTCGGCGCCACCGGCGCCGTCGGACGCGCGGCGGTGGAGGAGGCGATCCGGCACGTCGTCCGGGCGCGGTTCCACGAGACGAACCTGCGCGCCCTGGCGCTCGGTTTCGAGCTCGGACGGCCGCTGGCCGCCGGGGGGCGGAGCTAGGCCATGGCCATGGAAGGCCGCACCCACCGGCCCGTGCACGACGAGGCTCGCTGCGCCGCCTGCTCGATCTGCATCGGGCTCTGCCCGGCGGTTCGCTATCCGGAGTACCGCGGCGACCCGGCGACGGTGCGCGGACAGGTGTTCCGCGCCGGACCGCTCGCCGAGACCCGCGACGAGGTCCCGCCGTGCCGCGCGGCGTGCCCGCTGCACCAGGACGTGCCGTCGTACGCCCGCGAGCTGGCGGCGGGGCGGCCCGAGGCCGCGCTGGCGGTGATCCGCGCGACCAACCCGCTGCCCTCGGTTTGCGGCACCGTCTGCAACCGCTCCTGCGAGCGGGCCTGCGTGCGCGCCCGGGTCGACCAGGCGGTCCAGATCCGCACCCTCAAGCGGTTCGCCGCGGAGCAGGTCCGGCGGCTGCGCGACGGCGCGGAGGACGACCGGCACGTGCCGGGGCTCGAGGCGCGGTCGGTGGCCGTCGTCGGCTCCGGGCCCGCCGGCCTCGCCGTCGCCCACGACCTGGCCGCCCTCGGGCGCCGTGTCGCCGTCTACGACGAACAGCCCCGGGTCGGCGGCATGCTGTCCTGCGCCATCCCGACGTTCGTCCTGCCCCGTGATGCCCTGCGCGCCGACCTCGACGAGATCCGCGCCTTCGGCGTCGAGTTCTACGTCGGCATGCGGGTCGGCCGCGACGTCAGCCTCGAGGCGCTGCGCCAGGAGTACGACGCCGTCGTCCTGGCGGTGGGCGCCTGGCGCGGGCGCAAGCTGGGGCTGCCGGGCGAGCGGTTCCTCGACGACGTGGTCGAACACGTGGAGTTCGCGCGCAAGATCTCGATCGAAGGCCCCCGGCCGCGCTCCGGCCCGGCGATCGTCGTCGGCGGCAGCACGGCGGCCTTCGCCTGCGCCCGGATCGCCCTGCGCCTCGGCTGCGACCCCGTGACCGTCGCGTT
>JAFGHH010000056.1 GCA_016930215.1 Deltaproteobacteria bacterium | reverse complement strand
GACAGCCCCGGCGGTTGGGTCACCCTGCAGGACACCGGCCGGACCTACGGCGTCGGCATCTACTACGAGAACCGGCTGACGGGCTTCCAGGCCTGGCAGCTCCGCTCGCTGCCGTTCAACAACGTGCGCGCCCAGTTCTCGTTCGGCATCCCGGCCGGCGGCACGGTGCGCGCCCGCGCGTACCTCGTGCTGGGCGCCTTCGACACGGTCCGCAGCCAGGTGGCGTGGCTCGACGAGCGGCTCGCCCCGTTCGGGTCGCTCGACGGGCCGACGGCCGACGAGCACCTGTCCGGGTCGGTGACGGTGCGCGGCTGGGCGCTGGACAACCGCGGCGTGGCCTCGGTCGAGCTGGTGGTCGACGGGGGCGCAACGACGGTCCCGTTGGCCTACGGCGGCGACCGCCCGGACGTCTGCCTGGTCTGGCCGGGATACGCCCGCTGCCCGGCCGTGGGCTTCTCCGGCACCCTCGACGCCTCGACGCTCACCCCCTGCGGCCACCTGGTCGAGATCCGCGCCACGGACACCGACGGCAACGCGCGGGTGATCGCGGCGCGGCGCGTGTTCGTCGACGATTGAGCCGGCGACCGGTTCTTGCCCCGGGACGCGGGCGATCCTAGACTCGCCGCGTGGGTGCGGGCGTGTCGCAAGGGGGCGGAGCGGGCCGGCGGGCGGCGCTGGAGTGGGTCGTGCTGTCGGGCGCGTTCCTCCTGGCGGGCGCGGCGGCGGGCGCCGTGCTCCGGCCGCCGGCGGAGGCCGACCCGCAGGCGCCGTGCTCGGTCGCGACGGTGGCGGTGCCTGAAGGCGGCGGTTCGGCGGCGCCGGCGGGGCCGGTGGCGGCGCAGGGCTCCCGCGTGCGCCTGGCCGGGCGCGTGATCGACCTTGCGCGGCCGCTGCGACCGCAGGTGCTTGCGGCGGCGCGCGAGTACCTGAGCGCGGAGGTGACGCTGCGGGCCGGGGAGGAGTCGTTCTCCGCGACCCGCGCCCAGCTCGGCGCGGTCGTGCCGGTGGGGCACATCGTCGAGGGGTTGGAGCGGGCCCGCGAGGGCGACTCGCCGCTCGGCCGGCTGCTCGCCGCGGGCACGGACGTCCACGAGCTGCCGATCCTGGTGGAGCTGGACGACCAGACGGCGTTGGGGCGGCTGATCGCCTTCAAGAACCGGTTCGACCGCTCGGTCGAGTCGGCGCGGTTCGATTTCGTGGCGGGGATGTCGCGGCCCGAGTCGTCGGGGCGGCACCTGATGCTGTACCGGGCGCTGGCGGCGATCCAGGACGCGCTGGAGGACGGCACGGCGGCGATCGACCTTCCGGTGCAGGTCACGGCGCCGGCGCTGACCGCGGCGGAGCTCGCCGGCCACGACTTCTCGCAGGTCCTCGGCTGGTACGAGACCCCCTATTCGCGGATGCCCGAACAGGAGACGCGCAACTACAACCTGCGGCTCGCCGGGAGCTTCGTCGACGGGTCGGTCGTGCTCCCCGGCGAGCGCCTCAGCCTGAACGAGGTGATCGGCCCGCGGACCGAGGTGCGCGGGTTCAAGGTGGCGCCGGTGATCGCGGAGGGCGAGCTGATCGACGGCATCGGCGGCGGCACCTGCCAGATCGCCAGCACCACCTTCGCCGCCTCGTTCTTCGCCGGCCTCGACCTCGTCCGACGCAAGCCGCATTCCCGCCCCTCCGGCTACATCCTGCTGGGCCTCGACGCCACGGTCGTCTACCCGACGATCGATTTCGTGCTGCGCAACCCGTTCGACTTCCCGATCGCCCTGCGGGTGACCGTGGCCGACGCCAAGGTGCGGGTCGAGGTGCGGGGCGCGCGGCGGGTCTACGACGTGACGTTCGTGCGCGACGTGTACCAGGTCACCGACTTCCACGAGCAGGTGGTCGAGATGCCGGACTGGCCGGCGGGCGTCGAGGTGCTGTCGCAGCGCGGCGTCAAGGGCTACCGCATGAAGCGCCACCGCATCCTGTGCGAGGGGACCGCCTGCTGGCGCGAGAGCGCCGAGAGCCACTACCCGCCGACGACGCAGATCGTCCGCCGCGGGACCAACACCTCGATGTCGCGCGATTCGTTCACGCCCCCCAAGGGCGACGGGCACCCGCCGTACTCGGCCGACCGGCACATGCTGGTCGCGCAGCGCGGCGACGAGCTGCAGATTCTCCGGCGCTGAGACCGGTCGACGGGACGTTCCCGGGAGGAGCAGGACGATGGCCAGAGTGCTGTTGGGCGTTTCGGGGGGCATCGCGGCGTACAAGGCGCCGGAGCTGGCGCGGCTGCTGCGCAAGGCCGGTCACGTCGTCGACGTCGTGCCGACCGAGGCGGCGACGAGGCTCGTCTCGCCCGCCGCCCTGGCCGCCGTCACCGGCCGCGCCGTCCGCTCCTCGATGTGGGACGGTCTGGAATCCGGCACGATGGACCACATCGCGCTGGCCGCCGAGGCCGACGCGGTCGTCGTCGCGCCGGCGACCGCCGACCTGCTGGCCCGCGCCGCGGCCGGTCGCGCCTCGGACCTGCTGTCGGCCTGCCTGCTGGTCGCCCGCGCGCCGGTCCTCCTGGCGCCTGCGATGAACACCCGGATGTGGGAGCATCCGTTCACGCAGCGCAACGTCGCGACGTTGTCGGCGCTGCCGAACGTGCGCTGGGTCGGCCCGGAGTCCGGAGAGCTGGCCTGCGGCTGGGAGGGTCTCGGGCGGATGTCCGAGCCGGCGACGATCGCGGCCGCCGTCGAGCGGCTGTGGAAGCGCGACCTCGCCGGCCGCCGGCTGCTCGTCACCGCCGGCCCGACCCACGAGCCGCTCGACCCGGTCCGCTTCCTCGGCAACCGCTCGAGCGGTCGCATGGGCCAGGCGCTGGCCGAGGCGGCCGCCCGCCGCGGCGCGCGCGTCACGCTGCTGCGGGGGCCGACGGCGCTGCCGGCGCCCGCGGCCGGCGTGGAGCTGGTGCCGTTCGAGACGGCGCTCGAGCTGCGCCTCGAGCTGCGGTCGCGCTGGAAGAAGTGCGACGCCCTGCTGATGACGGCCGCGGTGGCCGACTACCGGCCGCGGAGCTTCTCGACGGACAAGCTCAAGCGCGGGGCGGAGGACGCGGCGCTCGCGCTGGCGCCCAACCCCGACCTCCTGGCCGAATTGGGAAGGCTCCGCGGATCGGGGCGCACGCCGCTGCTGGTGGGGTTCTGCGTCGAGACGCGGAACCTGGCGGCGGCGGCCAAGGCAAAGCTGGCGGCCAAGCGCTGCGACTGGATCGTGGCCAACCTGGCGCGCGAGGCGCTGGGGCTGGAGACGACGAAGGTCGAGGTGCACCGCGCGAAGGGCCGGCCGCTCGGTCCGTTCGCGGGGACGAAGTCGGCGGTGGCCGACGCGCTGCTCGACGCGCTGGCACCGCTGCTGCGCCGGCCCGCCTGAGCGCCCGCACGCTCGGCGCACGCTCTTCGCTGCCCAGGGCGGCAACGGCACCCAGTTGCCGCGCAGGTAGAAGAACGACCAGGCGCCGTCACGGCGCGACGGTCAGCTCGGAGAGGGCGTACCAGCCGTCGGTCCCCCGTCCCTCCATTGCGAGCCGGGTCGGCGGCAGCGCGGTCGTCTCCGGTTCCGTGCCCGCGCGGTCCAGCAGCGCCACCTCGATGGCGTAGACGCCCGGCTCGACGTCACCGGGGAGCACGAACTCGTCCCGCACCAGGTGCGTCCCGGGCAGCCAGGTCGTGATGTCGGTCGCGCTCGCGAGCCGGACCTCGCGGCCGGCGTTGCGCAGGCGATAGGTCAGCGCCCGCGGACGATAGGCCGGCGCCACGCCGAGGTTGCTCCAGGTGGCGACGAAGGTCAGCGGCGCGCCGGGGCGAACCGTGCCGGGGTGATTGAGGACGTCGAGCGCGAAGCGATAGCCGTTGCGGCGGAGCAGGTCGTTCATCGCCGGCACGTAGTCCGCCGGGATCGGACCGGACTTCCCGTTGACCACCGACGCGTGCTGGTCGAGCGCCCACTGGAAGGTGCGGTGGATCTCCCCGTCCGGGGCGTCGGCGGTCCACCCGAGCTCGTCGTGCCACTGGGCGACGGTGCCGCAGATCTCGAGTTGGATCGGCGCGTGACGCCAGGTGTCGGGGAAGTCCGGGTCCGCCGCGGTCGCGTTGGCGATCATCGCCGGGTAGAGGTCCTCCATGTGCGTGCCCCAACTCCAGAGGCCCCAGTCACCCCAGCAGTCGACCCGCCATCCCGCGCCGCGCTCGATGGCGTGCATCATCGCCCGCAGCTCCCAGCCGCTCGACTGCCCGAGCATCACCGTCGGCGTCGTCGGGAACGCATCGACCACCTGGTCGATCAACCCCTCGTAGGCCGCGAGGATCTCCTCGCGGTCTTCGTCGTCCGCCGGGTCGAACACCTCGAACAGCCCTTCCACGCCCGAGAGGCAGGCGGTGTTCCATTCGCCCCAACAACCGACGGAGCCGATGTCCACGTGGTCCAGCGCCGGATGGTCGTCGTACCGGGCCCCGAGCGCCTCCCAGAAGCGTCGATGTTCCTCCTGGAACGTCGCGTCCCGGTAGTCGGGCCAGAACGTCCCGTCGAACTCCCGCCCGGGCACGGCGTAGGGCGCCTCGAGCAGCCAGTCCGGGACCCCCCGTCCGCCCTCGGCGATGGTCATCACGCGGAACCCCAGCGTCTCGCCGAGGGCGTTGGCCGAGCGGAGGGTGGTATCGATCAGGTCGAAATCGATCGCGCCCCGAATCGGCTCCAACTCGCGCCAGTTCCAGCGGAAGTACGCCGTGCCGGCATCCGGGTAGTTCTCCGGCCAGTGTTCCTCCACGCGCGCGGCGCATTCGGCCGGCGAGAACGTCACCGGCGGCAGGTTGCACCACCAGCCGAAGTGGAAGTCGGCGAACCCCATCCCGGGGTTTGTCAGGACGTCTTCGATTCGTGCGGGGCGCACCGTCACGTCGCCCGGCAGCGCGTCCAAGCCAACGTCCGGACCGGATTCCGCGTCCGCCTCCGCGTCGCCGTCCGCGGCGGTCTCCGTCGTCCCGTCGGCGTCGGTCTCGAGTCCGGCATCCGCACCGCCGTTGCCTCCGCCTCCGTCGTCGCACGCCGAGAGGAGGCACGCTCCGAGGCACGCAAGCAGGATCGTCCGGGTCGTCACCTTTCGCATCTGCAGCCCCCTTCCGACCTGCATGCTGCCGGAATCGCCGCCCGTGCTCAAGCTCGCCACCCGCCGAGGAAGGCACGCGAGCCACCTCTCTCGCCCGCACACTCCGCGTCCCCCGCGCCTCCGTGGTGCATCCGGACTCGGCGCGCTTCGCGGTTCCGTGTGGTGACCGGCCTCGGTTCCCCCCTTCGGGCCTCCGCGGTTCTTCCCCTACGGCGACCAGCCGAGGGTCTCGTGAACGGCGGCGGCCAACGGACGGCGGGCGGCGGCGGCGAGTCGCAATGCCGGGCCGAGGCGAGCCAGGGCCTCGGGCGAGACGGGCCGGCTGCGGCGGGCGCGACGCAGACCGCGTCGCAGTCGCTTGGCCTCCTCGATCTCGGCCGCGCCCACGGCATCGTGCGGCGGTGAGCGTTCGCCGTCGGGGTCCGAGAGGAACCCGAGCACCGCGTCCACCGAGCGCTCGCGGTACCACTCGAACTCCTCGGCCGACAGCGGGAACGGCGAGTGGCGGTCGACCCGCTGGGCGGCCTGGAGCCACGTCGTGCGGCGCTGCATCGCCATCGTGCCGGCGAACAACGAGTGCGAGGCGCCGTGCGACAGCAGGGCGGGGTGCAGGTGCCGTGCGAGGAACTTCCGCAGGCCCTCGGCCCGCTCGCCCTCGGCCACCTGTCGCCAGGTTTCGATCACGTCCGGGCGCATCTGCAGGACGCGCGAGTCGAAGCGCAGCTCCCAGTAGACGTGGCGCAGTCCGCGGCCCGGGAACGACTCGACGAGCTTGGCCGGGATGAACTCCCGGTGTGCGACCTCGTCGGCGGCGAGGTGCGCGGCGTAGCCGACGGCGAAGGACCGTTCGACCGGGTCGCCGGCGACGTCGAGCAGTCCGCGACCGACGGACCAGGAGTGGCAGTGCAGGTTGGCGGGGGCCCGGTTCTTGCCGACCACGTTGTCGGCGAGGAACGCGCCGTAGAGGTAGGCCGCGGGGTGGGCCAGCAGCAGACGGCGGACGAACGGCACGACCAGCGCCAGCCAGCGGAGCGACTCGGTGCCGAAATCGATGTGGGCCGCGCCGCCCCAGGCCCGGGCGGCCTCGGGCAGCAGCAGGACGAGCAGTGCGGCGAGGACGACGTCGAGCGGGCGCGGGCGGAGGCGCAAGGCGCGGCGCGTGACGGTCGTCCCGGGGGCTGGGATCGGCGTCGAAACCTCCCGTCGACGGCTACAGCCGGACGCTGACCATCGTCATCGTGCGCTCGATGCCTTCGATCGATTGGATCCTCCGCACGACCATGTCGCCGATCTGCGACGGGGTGCGGGCCTCGACGTAGGCGACGACGTCGTAGATCCCGGCGACCGCGCGCACCTCGCGCACGCCCTGGCGGCGGAGCGCACGAACCACCGCGGCGGTCCGGCCGGCGGCGCAGTTGATCAGCACGTAGGCTCCGGTCATCGTGGCACCTCCCGCGCGGTCGCCGGCGCGGCGTCGCGTCGTCCCCGTTGTAGCATCCCGGGGAGGTCGCGCAAAGGGCGAGCTGCTCGCGCCGGGACGCAAGGACGCCGGGTCAGTCCCGGCGCAAGGTCGGCGTGACGCCCGAGGCGGCGATGAAGCGCTGGACGACGGGGTCGGGGCTGCCGAGCAGGTCGGCGGGGAGTCCGGCGGCGCGGATCCGTCCCTCGTGCAACAGCGCCACGTGCTGCCCGACGCCGAAGGTGGTGCACATGTCGTGGCTGATCACGATCGACGTCCCGCCGAAGTGCTGCTGGGTCTCGCGGACCAGGTCGTCGACCGTGCGGGAGGCGACGGGGTCGAGGCCGGCGGTGGGCTCGTCGTAGATCAGGATCTCGGGTTCCAGCACCAGGGCGCGGGCGACGGCGACGCGCTTGCGCATGCCGCCCGAGATCTCGCCGGGCATCCGGGCCTCGGCATCCTCGAGACCCAGCACCTCGAGCTTGGCCATCACGCGCTTGCGGATCTCCTTGGCGCCGAAGCGCGTGTGCTCGCGGAGCGGGAAGGCGACGTTCTCGAAGACGCTCATCGAGTCGAACAGGGCGGACATCTGGAACACCATGCCGAAGCGGCGCCGGATGCGGTTGAGGAGCACCTCGTCCAGCGGCACGATGTCGTCGCCGTCGAGCAGGATCCGGCCGCGGTCGGGCTTCTCCAGGGCGATCAGCTGGCGCAGCAGGACCGTCTTGCCGGCGCCCGAGCCGCCGATCACGACGTTGATCCGGCCGCGATACAGGTCGAGGTCGACGCCGCGCAGGACCTGGTTGTCCCCGTACGCCTTGTGCAGGTCCTCGACCTTGATGTGGATCGCGTCGCTCACATCATCGCCGCCGTCAGCACATAGTCGCAGATCATGATCATTACCGAGCCGATCACCACCGCGCGGGTCGTCGCCTGGCCGACGCCCGCCGCGCCGCCGGTGGCCGAGTAGCCCTGCTGGCACGCGATCAGGATCGTGAGCGTGCCGAACACCACGGCCTTGATCACGCTCTGGCCGAAGTCGCTCGGCTTGACCCAGTTGGCGATCCGGTCCATGAACTGGCCGGGGTCGACGTTCATCCAGACCACGGCCACGAGATACGCGCCGAACATCCCGACGAAGGTGAACAGCAGGCACAGGATCGGGGTCATCAGCGCTCCGGCCAGCACCCGCGGCACCACCAGGTACTGGATCGGGTTCACGCCCATCGTCGAGAGCGCATCGATCTGGTCGGTCACCCGCATCGTCCCCAGCTCGGTGGCGATGGCCGACGAGGCGCGGGCGGTGAGCATCAGCCCGGTGAACACGGGCGAGATCTCCCGCGTCAGCGACATCGCCACCGCCCCGCCCACCGCCCCCTCGGCCTGGAAGATGCGCATCGAGTAGACGGCCTGGAGCGCCAGCACCATTCCGGCGGTCAGCGCGGTGAGCGAGATGATGAACAGCGAGCCGACGCCGATGAAGGCCATCGCCCGCACCAGGAGCCGGAAGCGGTAGGGCGGGCGGACCATCCAGCCCAACGTGTGGACGGTCATCAGCGTCATGTCGCCGACCCCGGCCAGGAACGCCTTGGGGTAGTGCGCCAACCCGCGCAGCACGCGGAGCGCCAGCTCGGGGCGCTCCGGCGCCTGCTTCGGCTCCCGGATCGGCGGTTTCGCCCCGGCGCCCGCGTCGTCCATCGCCGATCCCCTACCACAGTCGCCCCGGCGGTCCAATGGCGGCGCGGGATCGCGCGTGGTAGGCTGGCGCCCGCTCCGGGGCGCGAGGGTCGGCGTTGCCACGACCGGCCGCACGGCCGCCCCGGCGTCGAGAGCGCGATGGACGAGGACCTCGCCGGCCGGCCGGACGACGCGACGCAGGACGACCCGCAGGAGGTGGTGCGGCGGTTCTTCGCGGCCGACGGACCGCTCGCGGACGTGCTGGGCCCGGGTTTCGAGGCGCGGCCGGAGCAGCTGGCGATGGCGCAGGCGGTGCTGGCCGCCCTGTGGACCGACCACCTGGCGCTGATCGAGGCCGGCACCGGCACCGGCAAGACCCTCGCGTACCTGGTGCCCGCCGCGTTGTTCGGCGGCCGCACGGTGATCTCGACCTTCACCCGCCACCTGCAGGACCAGCTCGCCACCAAGGACGTGCCGCTCGTCGAACGCGCCCTCGGCCGGCCGCTCGAGGCGATCGTGATGAAGGGGCTGGGCAACTACCTCTGCCGCCGGCGGCTGGACGGCCATCTGCGGGCGGCGGCGGTACCGCCCGAGCACGACCCGCGGCTGGCGGCGCTGCTGGCCTGGTCGCGCGAGACGAGGACCGGCGACCGGGCCGAGCTGGCGTGGCTGCGGGACGACGACCCGCTGTGGCGCGAGGTGCAGAGCGGCGCCGACGTGCGGCTGGGGGCCCGCTGCCCGCACTTCGACCGCTGCTTCGTCACGCAGCTCCGTCGGCGGGCCGCGCGGGCCCACCTGGTGATCGTCAACCACCACCTGTTCTTCGCCGACCTCGCGGTGCCGGAGGAGTCCTCCTCGCGCGTGCTGCCGCCCTGGGACGCCGCGGTGTTCGACGAGGCGCACGAGTTGGAGGACGCCGCGGCCGGGTTCTTCGGCGTCCGGGTCTCCTCGCGGCGCGTGGACCTGTTCCGCACCGACGTCGCCCGCCGACTGCAGTCGCTGGGCGTCGGCGGTCGCGGTTCGGACTCCGCGGCCCGCAGCACCACGCTCGACCGGATCGACGAGGCGGTGCGCGACGTGGCGCGGCTCGGCGAGCGGTTGGCGGAGCTCTCCGGGGGACCCGGGGACGGGGAGGGCGCCGGGCGGCGCGCTCCGCTGGGCGAGGCGCTGACCGCCGAGGAGATCGGCGCCCGCTACCGGGCGGCCGACGACGCCCTCGAGCGCGTGGAGCACCACCTCCGGACGCTCGGCGAGGGCGACGACGAGCTGGCGCTCCTGGCCCAGCGCTGCGCGAACCTGCGCGGCGACCTGGCGGAGTTGATGGAGGGGGACGACGAGGGGCACGTGACCTGGATCGAGCCGCCGCGGGCCGCGCCGGCGGTGGGGCTGCTTGCCGGCCGGGGACGCCGGGGCCGGGGACGGCGGGCGGCGACGGCCGAGGTCCGGCTGCCGCCCGGTCTGGTGCTCGGCCGCACCCCGCTCGACATCGCCGGGCTGCTGCAGCAGCGGCTCTACGCCCGCGGCAGCCCCGTCGTCTTCACCTCGGCCACCCTCGCCGATCATCGCGGGTTCGACTTCGTCCGGCGGCGGTTCGGGATGCCCGAGGACGCGCTCGAGCTGCGGCTCGCCTCGCCGTTCGACTTCGAGCGGCAGGCGCTGTTGTACGTGCCGGACGACCTGCCGGAGCCGAAGGACGCCGGGTACCGGGAGGCGCTCTTGGCCCGGACCAAGGCGCTGCTCGAGCTGACCGGGGGCGGCGCGCTGCTGCTCTACACGTCGTTCCGCAACCAGCGCTGGATGGCCGAGGGGCTGCGGGCGCTGGGACACGACGACCTGCTGGTCCAGGGGGAGGCGCCCCGGCACGTGCTCCTCGAGCGGCTGCGAAGCGAGCGCGATGCGGTGCTGCTGGCCACCGCCTCGTTCTGGCAGGGGGTCGATGTCGCCGGCGAGGCGCTGCGGCTGGTGGTGATCGACAAGCTGCCGTTCGACGTGCCGGCCGACCCGCTGGTCCGGGCGCGGATCGAGCGGATCCGCCGGGAGGGTGGGAATCCGTTCGGCGACTACCAGGTGCCGGTGGCGGCCCTGGCGCTGCGCCAGGGGTTCGGGCGACTGATCCGCTCGCGGCGCGACCGCGGGATCGTCGCGATCCTGGACGTCCGGCTGCACAGCCGGCGCTACGGCCGGGCCTTCCTGGGGGCGCTGCCGCGGTGCACCCGGGCGAGCACGCTGGAGCAGGTCGACGGCTGGTGGCGGGAAGCGCCACTTCCGCGCGACGAAAAGTGAATTCGCCGCGTCGGGTAGTCCTCGTGACGGTTTCCTGCTAGACTGACTGTCGGGTGTGGCTTGCCCGTGCCGCGACGGCTCGAGCCGGTCGGGGAGCGGGTGGGGAGTCGCTGCCGCGAAGGGGAAGGAGGACGCCATGAGGACGGGACGAAGGTTGGCGGCCATCGGGTTCGCGGCCCTGGCGCTGGGATGCAGCGCCACCGCCGACGACACGACCTTGAGGGACACCCCGCACGACGTGCGGGACGGGGACGGCACGGGGGAGGTCGCCGTCTGCGTCGACTACGACCGCGACGGCTACGGCCGCGGGTGCGACCTGGGACCGGACTGCGACGACGCCGACCCGGCGCACCACAACGACTGCGACGACTGCCCGACGACCCACGCGCCGGGCTGCCGCTGCTCGTCGGGCGAGAGCTTCGCGTGCTACGACGGTCCGGCGGGGACGGAGGACGTCGGCGTCTGCGTCGGCGGCATCCGTTCCTGCGTGATTGGGATCATCGCGGAGGAGTGCGTCGGACAGGTGCTGCCGACGATCCCGGACACGCTATGCAACGACCAGGACGACGACTGCGACGGCGACCTGGACGAGGAGTTGGCCGGGCCGTGCGGGATGTGCGACCCCGCGTGCGAGTCGGAGGGACCCACCATGCCGTCGCCCGACGACCCCGGGTCGTCGGGGCTGACGCCGGCGGCACCCCCCGAGACGGGCGTGACGCTGGGCACCGAGGACATCCACGCCGGCTACCTGTACGCGGCGAACGACCCCGAGGGCACCGTGTCGAAGCTCGACCTGGAGACGGGGGCGGAGGTGGCGCGGTACCGGGTGGGCCTGACGGGCAGCGGGTCCGACAGCCCGTCGCGCACCGCGGTCGACCTGTACGGCAACGCCTACGTCGCCGCGCGCGCCCACGTCGGCGGCTCGACGAACCAGGGCTCGGTGACCAAGATGGCGGGCGACCGGCGGTTCTGCATCGACCGCGACGGCGACGGGACGATCACGACCTCCACCGGCTCGACGCCGCTGGCGCTGGGGACCGACGAGTGCGTGCTGTGGACGGTGAACGTGGGCAGCCCGGGCGGGACGCCGCGCGGGCTGGCGATCGACCCCGGCGACCCGGAGTTCGCCCCGGAGGGGTGGGTCTGGGTCGGCCTGTGGAGCGAGATGTCGGCCGTCAAGCTCGACCCGGACGACGGGTCGGTGATCTCGACCGCGGCGCTCAACGTGAACCCGTACGGGCTGGCCGCGGACCGGATCGGCAACGTGTGGGTCTCCGGGCGCGGCCCGAGTCCCGGCTATCTGCAGCGGTTCAATTCGAGGACCGGCGTCGCCGACCCGCCGGTGCAGTACGGCGGTGCGGCCGGGGGGTGCGGCGCCGAGCCGTACGGCATCACGGTCGACCGGGAGAACCGGCCGTGGGCGGCGTGCTGGATCGCCGACGGCGGCTGCGCCGCGCGCTACGACCCGGCCACCGGCACCTGGTTCTCGGTCCGCGTCGGCCGGCCCAACTGGGGCGGGCGCGGCATCGCTGCCGGCGAGGACGGCACGATCTGGATGTCGATCCACGAGAACTGGAGCGGCGGCGCCATGGCGCGCTGGAACATGGAGGACGGCTCGGGCCTCGCGGTCTGGGACATCGCGGGCGTGATCCCCGTCGGCATCGGTCTCGACGAGTTGGGTCACGTCTGGACCGTCAACCAGAGCACCAGCAACGTGAGCCGGCTGACGCTATCGACGATGGTCTTCGAGCAGTTCCCGGTGGGCACCAACCCGTACACCTACTCGGACTTCACCGGCTACCAGACCCGGCGGCTGGTGCCGCGCGGCTTCTGGACCCGCGACTACGAGCGCTGCGACGTCAACCCGGGCGACCACTGGGGACTCATTTCGTGGGACGTCACCGTGCCGGCGGGCGCGGCGAAGGTCACGATCTCGGCCAAGAGCGCGGCGACCGTCGGCGAGTTGGACGCCGCCACCCCGGTCCGGATGGGACTCGTCCCGCCCGACTCGGAGACCGGCTCGGCCGACATCGAAGCGGCGTTCGCCGCGGCCGGGGTGCCGACCTACCGCCTCCTGCGCGTGACGGTGATCCTGGAGGGCGACCCCGTCTCCGGCGCCTCACCGATCTTCCGCTCGGTCCACGTCCGCTGGTCCTGCGTGCTGATGGGCTGATCGGGACGCCCGCGCCGCACCCCCGTCCTCTTCGCCTGCCGTTTGCCGCCTCACGAGACGCATCGTAGACTAGCCTCTGCGGTTCTCGAGGGGCGTCGGCCGCCGGTTCGACCGGTACCTTCACTCCGACCACGTAGCACACGGAGGGAATGATGGTTTCAGGGTTCGTTCGAGTCGCATGCCGGTGGGTGTTCCCGGCCCTTCTGGCGGTCCTGGCGTCCGGGTGCTTCTCCACGTTCACGAGGATTCGGCCGGTCGACCCCGAGGCACCGCCGCCGGCGGCGGCGTGGGAGGGTCCGCTGGAAGCGGACGTGGGCGGGGTGTACGACGGCCGGACGGGCGAGGTGGTGCTGGAGGTGGCGGGGACGTTCCGCGCGGGTCCGCCGCCGACGGTGCCCGGGGTCCGGGAGGAGTGCCGCACGGTCGGATCGGGCTCGACCCTGGCCGGCGAGATTCTCGGCGGCCTCGGCATGGTGCTCGGCGGGTCGCTCGGCGGCGTCGGCCTGTACCAGCTCTCCGCGGGGTGTTCCGACCCGGACTGCCAGGCGGTGGGGCTCGGAGCGGGCATCGGCGGGCTGATCGTGCTGGCGGGGACGGCCGCGCTGTTCGCCGGCTCGCTGGCGATCGACCTGACCTACGAGGCGGACGAGCCGTTCGACTGCGTGGCCGGCGAGTCGGTACCGTTCGAGTTGCCGCCGCCGGCGCCGGAGCGCCGGGCGGTGACGAGTTTCGGGGCGGTGGCGCCGGCCCCGGTCGGCGGCGCGGCGACGCTGGTACCGGCCGTCGAGGGCCGCGTCACCGTCGCGGTGGATGTCTACCTCGGCTGCCCGGAACGCTGCGCCGTGCTCGACGCGCGGCGCGACCTGGCGGCGCTGCCCGAGGCGCGCCCGTTCGTGGAGGACGTCTCGGTCGAGGTGCCGGTGGTGGCGATCGGGGAGGACGGAACGCCCGGCGACGTGCTGGGGACGGAACGGTTCCGCGTGCGCACCGTGAAGCTGCGGGCGCTGGTCGACGCGTTGGCCGCGGGCGCGGCCCTCGAGTCGTCGGCCGGCGCCTTCGTCCGCCTGCGGGTGACGGTGAAGGACGCCGCGGGACGGCCGGCGGCCGACGCGCGAGTGCGCGTTGCGACGTCGGCGCCGGAGGTCGCGGTAGCGGCGTCGGAGGAACTCCCGCTGCTCGCATTGCACGAGAGCGCGCCGGAGTTGTTCCGGGCCGCGCTGCGACGTGCCACCGCCGGTCACTGGCGCATGCAGGCCGGAACGGCGGGGGCGACCGCGGTGCCGGAGGGGGAGGGCGAGGCGTCGACCGCCGCCGACGGCACGGCGCTGTTCCTGCTGCCGGCGGGAGCGACGGTCCGGGTCTCGGCGGAGCTCGCCGGGGGCGAAGCGCTCCCGGAACGTTCGGTCGAGCTGCCGGCCGACGGTGATGCCGTGACGGAGCTGGAGCTCGGGGCCACGCCGGCGACCGGGGGCGAGCCGGTCGAGTAGTCGCGCCAAGGCCGTCCGGGACCGCGCGGGCCGCGCGCGGGCGCGTCGTTGACATTCGCCGCCGGCGTGACCAGGGTGGACCCGGTCCGCACGGGCGGGGAGCCCCGCGAAAGGAGTCGTGATGGTCACCGAGCTGGCGAAGGGCGTGTACTGGGTCGGCGTGGTCGATTGGGACCTGCGTCATTTCCACGGTCACGAGCTGTCGACGCACCGCGGCTCGACCTACAACGCGTACCTGGTCGTCGACGAGCAGGCCGCGCTGATCGATACGGTCTGGTCGCCGTTCTCCGAGCGGCTGCTGGCCAACATCCGCGAGGTGATCGATCCGGCGAAGCTCGACTACGTCGTCGCCAACCACGCGGAGGTCGATCACTCGGGCGCCCTCCCGGCCGTGATGCGCGCCGCGCCGCAGGCGACCGTGGTGGTCTCCCGGCGCGGGCTGGAGAGCGTCGAGGGCCACTACCACCAGCCGTGGAAGTTCCAGGCGGTCAAGACCGGCGACAGGCTGACGCTGGGGTCGGTCGAGCTGGCGTTCGTCGAGGCGCCGATGCTGCACTGGCCGGACAGCATGTTCACCTACGTCGCCGGCCGCGCGATCCTGATGCCCAACGACGCCTTCGGCCAGCACTACGCCACCGCGTACCGCTTCAACGACCAGGTCGACCAGCAGGAGCTGTTCCAGGAGGCTCTGAAGTACTACGCGAACATCCTCACGCCGTTCGGCAAGCTGGTGGCGAAGAAGATCGACGAGGTGCTGGCGCTGGGGCTGCCGGTGGAGCTGATCGCGCCGAGCCACGGGGTGCTCTGGCGCGAGGACCCGCTGCAGATCGTGCGCCGGTACCAGGAGTGGGCGGTGCAGAAGCCCGAGCCGCGGGCGACGATCGTCTACGACACGATGTGGGACGCGACGCGGAGGATGGCCGAGGCGATCGGCGCGGGGCTGGCGGCGGGCGGGGTGCCGTTCCGGATGTTCCACCTGGCGGTCTCCGACCGCAACGACGTGCTGACCGAGATCTTCCGCTCGCGCGCCGTGCTGCTCGGTTCGCCGACGCTGAACAACGGCGTGCTGCCGACCCTCGCGCCGATCCTCGAGGACCTGCGCGGACTCAAGTTCCAGAACAAGCTCGGCGCCGCCTTCGGGAGCTACGGCTGGAGCGGCGAGTCGGTGAAGCGGATCGAGGAGCACCTGGAGCGCTGCGGCATCCCGCGGGTCGCACCGGGCGTCGCGGCCAAGTGGCAGCCGCGGCCCGCCGACCTCGAGAAGTGCGAGCAACTCGGCCGCGCCGTCGCCGCGGCGGTGCTGCGGCCGGAGTAGCCGCGGCGCAGCCCTCAGCCCGGCGGCGGCCCGTCCCTGCCGGCCAGGACGTGCCGGAGGATCGGGAGCACCGCGAGGTCCTTCTCGCGTCCGAGGGTTTCCTTAAGCTCGATGACTGCGGCGAGGTCCAGCACATGGACGGTCATTCCGGACAGGTCGAATCGTACCGACCGGCCGAGGAGGTCATCGAAGGCCCGACCCTCGCCGACGGTGCCCAGCAGGTCAAGGTCCCCGAGGTCGGTGGAAAGCAGTTGGTGCCCCGGCGACGCCAACTCGGCCTCGCCCGGCTCGAAGCGCCGGTCGGTCCGGGTACGGTAGCAGGCGTGGAGTTCCGACAGCGCGGCGAGCAGGCGACGGATGTTCTCGGGGCTCCGGGAGTGCACGATGTCGAGGTCGCGGGTCAGGATCGGTGCGCCCTGGAGCACGGCGGCCACGCCGCCCACCACCACGTGCTCGACGCCGTGCCGGCCGAGCAGGCGGAGGAGGTCACCGATTCTCGCCCGGCTCGCCGCCACCTGCCGCCTCCGCGACGAAATCGATCATGTCCTGCAGCACCTGGAGCCGCTGTTCGGGCGTCAGCCGCAGCATCGCACGGATCTGGGTCAGATCGACGCCGTCGGGCGAGTACGCGGGTGGAAACTCGCCGTCCGCCACGGCGGCGTCCGGCACGTGCACCAGCGGATTCCCCTCGCGGCGCTGCGCGGCCATACGACGACTCTACCGCGGGAAGGCAGCGGCGACCAGTGCCCGACGTTGTCGGCCTCCGGCCGGCAAGGTGATCGGGACGGCCGGGAGCTACTCGCCGAGGGCGGCGAGGCGGGCGCGGGCCCACTCGAGCGCCAGGACGCTCTCTTCGAACTCGTCGGCGGAGGTCGGGCCGGACCAGGAGCGGGCCGCGGCGTCGGCCTTGTCGCGGTCGTCGAGCGCCGCGTGCCGGGCCTCGTCGCGTTCCTCCGGCGAGGTCAGCTTCTCGGGCTCGAACACCTCGTCGGTGAGGATGATCACGCGGTCGTTGTCGAGCTGGGCGAAGCCGGGGCCGATGGCCAGACGGTGCTCCTTGCCCTCCTCGAGGTAGCGGGCGAGGCCCGAGCGCATGGCGGCGAGCAGGGGGCGGTGGGCCGGCAGCAGGCCGAACTCGCCCAGCTTGCCCGGCCCGGTGAACGACTCGACCGTCTTGCGCAGCACCAGCCGGGTCGGCGTCACGATCTCCAGCGTCAACGGCATCGCTCGTCCGTCCTCACGCTTCCTTCTTCATCTTCTCGGCCCGCTCGAGCACCTCCTCGATGCCGCCGGCCATGAAGAACGCCTGCTCCGGAACCTCGTCCAGCTCGCCTTCCAGGATGCGCTTGAAGCTGCGCACCGTGTCGCCGATCGGGACGTAGCGCCCCGGCAGGCCCGTGAACTGCTCGGCGACGTGGAACGGCTGCGAGAGGTAGCGCTGGATCTTGCGCGCCCGGGAGACGATCAGTTTGTCGTCCTCGGACAGCTCGTCCATCCCGAGGATCGCGATGATGTCCTGCAGGTCCTTGTAGCGCTGCAGGACGACCTGGGTGCGCCGGGCGACCTCGTAGTGTTCGTGGCCGATGACGCGCGGGTCGAGCAGGGTCGAGGTGGAGTCGAGGGGGTCGACGGCGGGGTAGATGCCCAGCTCGGAGATGCGGCGCGAGAGCACGGTGGTGGCGTCGAGATGCGAGAAGGCGGTGGCCGGCGCCGGGTCGGTCAGGTCGTCGGCGGGGACGTAGATCGCCTGGACCGAGGTGATCGAGCCCTTCTTGGTCGAGGTGATCCGCTCCTGCAGCTCGCCCATCTCGGTGGCCAGGTTGGGCTGGTAGCCGACGGCCGACGGCATGCGTCCGAGGAGCGCGGAGACCTCCGAGCCGGCCTGGGTGAAGCGGAAGATGTTGTCGATGAACAGCAGCACGTCCTGGCCCAGCTCGTCGCGGAAGTACTCGGCGACGGTGAGCGCCGACAGGGCGACGCGGAGGCGCGCGCCGGGCGGCTCGTTCATCTGGCCGTAGACCAGCGCGGTCTTGGAGATGACCGGCGAGCCGTCCTGGAGCTTGGACTCCTGCATTTCGCGATACAGGTCGTTGCCCTCGCGGGTCCGTTCGCCGACGCCGCCGAACACCGACACGCCGCCGTGCTGCTTGGCGACGTTGTTGATCAGCTCCTGGATCAGCACGGTCTTGCCGACGCCCGCGCCGCCGAACAGGCCGATCTTGCCGCCGCGGCGGTAGGGGGCCAGCAGGTCGACGACCTTGATCCCCGTCTCGAACATCTCGACCTTGGGGTCCTGGTCGACGAACAGCGGCGCCAGCCGGTGGATCGGGTAGTGTTTCTCGGCCACCACCGGGCCGCGCTCGTCGACCGGCTCGCCGATCACGTTGAGGATCCGGCCCAACGTCGTCTGGCCGACGGGCATCATGATCGGCGCGCCGGTGTTGAGCACCGGCAGGCCGCGCGACAGGCCCTCGCTGGAGTCCATGGCGATCGTGCGCACGGTGCGTTCGCCCAGGTGCTGGGCCACCTCGAGCACCAGGTTCCACGGCTGGTCGGAGATGCCGGGGTTGGTGACCTTGAGCGCGGTGTAGATCTCGGGCAGGTCGCCGGTCTCGAAGTAGACGTCGATGGCCGGGCCGATGATCTGGACCACCTTGCCCTGCGCGCGCTCGCCGCCGGCGAGCTTCGGCGCGGCGGGCGGCGGCACGAGGGGTCTGGGCGCCGCGGCGGGCGGCGAAGCCACGGGGGGCGGAACCGGGGGTTGCTGGGTGCTCATCGTCGTACCTCTCGTCCGTCGCTACTTCATCAGCCCCGCGGCGCCCGCCATCACCTCGAGCAACTCCTTGGTGATGCCGGCCTGGCGCGCGCGGTTGGCCTGCAGGGTCAGGGTGTCGATCATCTCGTCGGCGTTCTTGGTCGCGTTGTCCATCGCGGTCATCCGGGCACCGAACTCGCTGGCCACGCTCTCCAGCAGGGCGCGGTAGACCTCGAGCTCCACGTACATCTGGGGCAGCCGGTCGAGCAGTGCCTGTTTGCTCGGCTCGAAGATGAACTCGCCGGCCTGGCGGTCGTCGCTCGTGTCCTCGGGCTTGATCGGCAGCAGCTGCTCGACCACCACCTTCTGGGTCATCACCGACTTGAACTCGTTGTAGACCAGGAACACGGCATCGAACCTGCCGTTGGTGTACTCGCGCACGATGCTGCGACCGATCTCGGCCGCCTTGGCGTAGTTAAGGTTCTCGAACACGCCGGTGATCTCGCGGCGGATCTTCACCGGGCGGCGGCGCAGGTAGTCGCGACCCTTGCGGCCGATGATGTCGAGCACCACCTCGCAGTCGGCCGAGCCGCGGGTCCGGGCCTCGCGCTCGGCGGTGCGGTTGATGTTGGCGTTGAACCCGCCGCACAGGCCGCGGTCGGAGGTCAGCACGACCAGCAGGACCTTGCCCGGCGGCTCGCGGCGCGCCAGCAGCGGGTGGTCGGTCTGGTCGGTGCGGCCGGCGATGGCCGACAGCACCTCCATCGTGCGGCGGGCGTACGGCCGGAGCTGCTCGATGTTCTGCTGCGCGCGGCGCAGGCGGGCCCCGGCGACCATCTTCATGGCGCGGGTGATCTTCTGCGTCGAGCGCACCGAGGCGATGCGGCGGCGGATGTCCTTGAGGTTCGGCACGCCTGCCTCCCGTCCGCGCCTACGCGCCCTCGGCGGAGAACTTCTCCTTGAACGCCTCCAGCACCTCGCGGACCTTGGCCTCGACGTCCGGCGTCAGCGCCCGCTTCTCCCGGATCGTCTCCAGCACCTCGGGGTGCTTGGCGTCGGCGAAGGCCAGCAGGTCCTTCTCGTAGCGTCGGACCGCCGAGGTCGGGTAGGCGTCGAGGAAGCCGCGGGTGCCGGCGTACATCAGCAGGATCTGCTTGGCGACCCCCATCGGCACGTACTGGTCCTGCTTGAGCAGCTCGACCAGCCGCTCGCCGCGGGCCAACTGCTTCTGGGTGGCGGCGTCGAGGTCGCTGGCGAACTGGGCGAAGGCGGCCATCTCGCGGAACTGGGCGAGGTCGATGCGCAGGGTGCCGGCGATCTGCTTCATCGCCTTGACCTGGGCGTTGCCGCCGACGCGCGAGACCGAGATGCCGATGTTGACGGCCGGACGGACGCCGGCAAAGAACAGGTCGGTCTCGAGGAAGATCTGGCCGTCGGTGATCGAGATCACGTTGGTCGGGATGTAGGCCGAGACGTCGCCGGCCTGGGTCTCGATGATCGGCAGCGCGGTCAGCGAGCCGCCGCCCCGCTCGTCGCTCATCTTCGCGGCCCGCTCGAGCAGCCGGCTGTGGAGATTGAACACGTCGCCCGGGAACGCCTCGCGGCCCGGCGGGCGGCGCAGCAGCAGCGACATCTGGCGGTAGGCCACGGCGTGCTTGGACAGGTCGTCGTAGATCACGAGCGCGTGCTTGCCGCTGTCGCGGAACCACTCGCCGACCGTGCAGCCGGCGTAGGGCGCGAGGAACAGCAACGGGGCCGCCTCGCTGGCGCCGGCGCAGACCACCGTCGTGTACTCCATCGCGCCGGCGGTCCGCAGCTTGTCGACCACCTGGGCCACCGTCGACTGCTTCTGGCCGATCGCGACGTAGATGCAAAAAACGTCCTGGCCGCGCTGGTTGATGATCGTGTCGGTGGCGATGGCGGTCTTGCCGGTCTGGCGGTCGCCGAGGATCAGCTCGCGCTGGCCGCGGCCGATCGGGATCAGCGCGTCGATGGCCTTGAGGCCGGTCTGCAGCGGCTCCTTCACCGGCTGGCGCTGCACGATCCCAGGCGCCTTCAGCTCGATGCGGCGCCGCTCCTTGGACTCGATCGGGCCCTGGCCGTCGATCGGCTCGCCGAGCGCGTTGATCACGCGCCCGACGACCGCCATCCCGACCGGGACGTCGGCGATGCGGCCGGTGCGGCGTACCAGGTCGCCTTCCTTGATCTCCCGGTCCTCGCCGAAGAGCACGATGCCGACGTTGTCCTCCTCGAGATTCAGCACCATCCCGGTGACGTGGTGCGGGAACTCGACCAGCTCGCCGGACATGGCGTTGTCCAGGCCGTAGACGCGGGCGATGCCGTCGCCGACCTGCAGCACCGTGCCGGTCTCGGTGACCTCGACCTTCTGGTCGAACTCCTCGATCTGCTTCTTGATGATCCGGGAGACTTCCTCGGCCTTCAGCTGCATCGCTTCCTCCGCACCCTCGTCACAGGCCCGGCGCCGCCTCGGTCCCCGCCGTCAGCTGCTCGTGCAGCCGGTCGAGCGCGGCCCGCAGCGACCCGTCGTACAGCATGTCCCCCACGCGGGCGACCACGCCGCCCAGGACGTCCGGGTCGACCCGGCGCTCCACCGTCAGCTTGCGCCCGGAGAGCCGCTCCAGGCGCTCCTGCAGCCGGCGGTGGAAGTCCTCGTTCATCGGCGCGGCGGTCGTCACGACCGCCTTCCCGCGCCCCGTGCGCTCCTCGACCATCCGCTCGAAGGCCCGCGCCACCTCCGGCAGCAGCATCACGCGCCCCTTGCGCAGCAGCAGGCGGGCCGCGGAACGGGTGGCGGGCGAGGCGGGGAGGCGGTCGAGGAGCTCGCCGAGCAGCGCCTCGCGGCGCGCCACCGGCACCTTGGGGTTGGACAGCGCCGGGCCCAGCGCCGGGCTGCCGGCCACCGTGTCGCCCAGGTCCTTCCACTCGCGCTGCATCGCGGGGAGGTTCCGGCGCTCCTCGGCCAGCGCCAGCAGCGCGCGGGCGTAGCGTACGGAGATCGAGCCGGTGGTCATCGGGGCTGCGCCTCCTGCGCCGCCAGGCGCTTGAGGAACTCCTCGGCGATGCGGGACTGGTCCGCCGGGCCCAGCCGCTCGCGCAGGGACGTCCGGGCGTCCCCGAGCGCCTGCTCGACGATGCGCCGGCGGAGCTCCACCTGGGCGCGCCGCTCCTCCTCGCGCGCCACGGCGTCCGCCTCGCCGCGGATCTTCTCGGCGCGCGCCCGGGCGTCCGTCAGCAGCCGGTCCCGCTCGTCGTAGCCGATGCGCAACAGGTCGTCGCGCAGCGTCTTGAGCTCGTCATCGATGTGCCGGGAGCGGGTCTCCAGCCCCTGCAGCTTGCCCTCGCTGCGCAGTTTCTCCTCCCAGGCGCCGTCGACGTCTTCCTGCACCTTGCGTCGTCGTTCGAGGAGGAACTGGCGCAGCGGCTCCCGGCCGAAGTAGATCAGCAGCCCGAGCAGCAGGACGAAGTTGACGAACAGCGCCACCACGGGCGCGGTGTGGCGGTTGCTGAAATCGGTCCAGTTGAGCCGCAGCGGCGGGTGGTGCGCATCCCCGTGCCCCGCGGCGGCGTGCTCGCCGGCTGCCGCCGCCGGCTCGGAGGCAGCGGCCGGGGCGGCCGCCGCCAGCACCAGCGCGGCGCCCAGCACCGTCACGAAACCGACGAACCGATGGTCGATGTGCACCGCTGCACCCCTGACCCCCCGGTTCGGCAACCCAAGCTGGGTGAGCTAGAGCGGGCGCCCGGCGAGCCGGCCGGCAATCGCCGTGGCCAACCCGCGGGCCTCCGCCTCCGCCTCGCGCTCCGCCTCCGCCCGCTTCGCCGCCACCGTCCGGCGGGCCGCCTCCGCGACCCGCGCCGCCTCGTCCTTGGCCGCCTGCAGGACCTCGTGTTCCTGCTGCTTCGACTCGAGCCGCAGGCGCTCGCGCTCCGTCGCCGTCTCGGCCTTCGTGGCGGCCACCACGCGGTTCAGCTTCTTGAGCCGCGCCTCGGCGTCGGCCTCCAGGTGCTTCGCCTCGTCGCGCAACCCCTGCGTCTGCCGGCGCCGCTCATCGACCACGCGCAGGAGCGGCTTGAACACCAACCCCCGCAGGACCAGGAAGGAAAGCACGAACAGGGCCGCCTGCAACAACACGGTCGCATCGATATCAATGATCGACCGGGAAGATGCCCAGACCACTGCGCCCAGGGACGTCATCGAGCGCGACCTACTACCAGAGGGGTGAACGAAGGTCAAGGGAAGTCGAGGGAGTCGAGGGGTCGAGCGTCGGGGGCGGGCCTGTCTGCCGAAGCCCGCAGGGCGAAGACGGGTCAGCGGCGCTTCTGGCCAGGGACCGAAGGGAGGATCTGGACCGGGGGCCAAGCCTGGAACGGCGGCGGGGGAGCGGACGAGGTCGCGGCGGCGGACGGGGTGGGCGGTGGACCGCTCGCGGCCGCCGGGGCGCTCCCGGGCGGCACGGGCTCGGTCTCGACGTAGGGCGCCGCAGGCCCGTCGATCGGCTCGCAGGTCCCGTCCTCTCCGTCTTCGGCGGTCCGCATCTGGCAGCGGCCGTCGAACTGGACGCCCCGGCCGATGAACAGCGAGGGGGATTCGATGTTGCCGAACAGCCGTCCGGGAGCGTGCAGTTCCACCAGTTCGCGTGCGCGGACGTTCCCCACGACCGTGCCGCCCTTGATGATCAGCGTCCCGGCCTCGATCTCGGCCTGGACCTCGGCTCCCTCGCCGATGATCAAGGTGTGCGCGGTGAAGATCTCGCCGTGGAACCGGCCGTCGATCCGCACCGTGCCCTCGAAGGTCAGCTTGCCCGCGAAGTCGGTGCCGTGGCCCAACAGGGCGGTGATCTCGCCCGGGTCGCTCGCCATGCTCGCACTCCGTCCCGTGCGCGCACGTCCGCGCACGGGACGGAAGTGTAGCCGGGGCCCGGCCGCCGCACAAGGCCGACCGGCGGCCGACCGGCGTTCCGGCCGCTTCGACCTTCGAGTACCTCGACCCTTGCCGTCCGCGCACGCCCGCTCTAGTATCCGCGGCACCGCGTCGGCGCGAGAGCGAGAGACGGACGGGCTTCCGTCCGGGCCGCGCGGAGTACGGGAGGAGACGCATGAGCACCCCGACCATGCTGCCCGACGAGCAGGTTGCGTTCTGGGCGGCGACCGACGTGGGCCGCGTCCGCGACCACAACGAGGACAACTTCCTGGCCGACCGCAACCTGGGCCTGTTCGCCGTCGCCGACGGGATGGGGGGCCACGCCGCCGGCGAGGTCGCCTCGACGCTCGCGGTCCAGACCCTGCGCACGTTCCTCAACGCGCACCGCGACGTGCTCGAGCTGGCGCGCGGCCTGAGCGAGGAGAGCGAGGGGTTGGAGGAGGCCCAGCGCCGCATCCTGTCGCTGCTCGAGGACGCCGTGAACCGGGCGTCGCAGGAGATCTGGCGCGCGGCCCAGGTCGATGAGGCCAAGCGCGGCATGGGCACGACCCTGTCCGCCCTGCTGCTCGGCGAGCACTACGGCTACATCGCCCACGTCGGCGACTCGCGAATCTACCTGCTGCGGATGGGCGAGGTGCAGCAGCTCACCGAGGACCACTCGCTGGTCAACGCCCTGCTCAAGGAAGGCCGCCTCAAGCCGGAGGACGTACCGAACGTCGACTTCAAGAACGCGGTGACCCGGGCGGTGGGCGTCTACGAGGGCGTCGACGTCGACACGCTGGTGTTCCCGGTGCTCCCCGGCGACCAGTTCCTGCTCGCCTCCGACGGCCTCACCGGCTACCTGGAGTCGCAGGAGCTGCCGGCGTACATGAACAAGGACGACGTGAAGGCGATCCCGCCGCAGCTGATCGAGATCGCGAACGAGCGGGGCGGGAAGGACAACATCACGTCGGTGGTGGTGCGGGTCGTCGACGTCAAGGGGGTGGCCGAGGAGCGCTTCCGCGAGCTGAACTTCCGGATGGACGCGCTGAGCAAGATGCCGTTCTTCAAGTTCCTGGCCTACAGCGACCTGCTGAAGGTGTTCGTGAAGATGGAGACCGTGCGCTTCCCCAAGGGGAAGACGATCTTCGGGGAGGGCAGCAGCGGCGCCGACCTGTTCCTGCTGCTGGGGGGCAAGGTCCGGGTGCACCGCGGCGACGCCGAGCTCGCGCAGCTGGGGCCCGGCGAGTTCTTCGGCGAGATGGCCCTGATCGATCAGGCCCCGCGCTCCGCCTCGATCAGCACCATCGACGACGCGCTGCTGCTGCGGTTGGACCGCAAGACCTTCTTCACCCTGATCCGCCGCGAGAGCGAGCTGGCCAAGAAGGTCCTGTGGAACATGCTGCAGGTGCTCTCCGCCCGCCTGCGCACGACGAACCAGGACCTCGCCCAGGCCCGCGGGTCGAAGACGGAGGCGGAGGAGGAGATCCCGATCGACACGATCCAGGTGTTCGGCGGCGCGCCGGGCGTGACGCGCGCGCCGGGCGCCAGCCTGCCG
>JAFGHH010000407.1 GCA_016930215.1 Deltaproteobacteria bacterium | reverse complement strand
GATGCACCCCTCCGGGCAGTACACGACGCACACCCCGCACCGGATGCACTTGGTGTGGTCCCAGAGGGGACGCACCGAGCGCCAATCGCCGGTGCGGTTGTAGCGGGCGCTGCCCGGCACGGTGATCGCCGTGCCGATCGCGAGTTCCGTCCACTTGGGTTGAGCAGATTGCGCGGCCACCGGTCACCTCCGCGTTGCGCGAACGGCGGGACCCCGCTCGGGCCGGCCCGCCGAGGGAAACCCGATCCGGACCCGGCCCTAGCTCCGGGCCTCGTACACCTTCGTCTCCGCCATCGCCCGCTCGAACGCCTTGACGTTGCGCGGACCGATCGCCCCCAGAATGCCCCGCATCGCCTCGGCCACCGCCGCCGGCGCCACCAGCTCCCGGGCCTTGAGCAGCGCGCCGAGCATCACCGTGTTGGTGATCACGCGACCGATCTCCTCCCGCGCGACGTGGTTGGCATCGATCAGCGCCAGCCGGCTCTTGAAGCCGAACTCCTTGCGCACCGTCGCCTCGTCCTTGGCCGTGTTGAGCACCACCGTGCCGCCCGGCCGCAGCCCCTGGTCGACCTTGACCAGGGCCAGCAGCGAGGCGTCGAGCACCAGCACGAAGTGCGGCTGCTGGATCGCCGTCCGATTGCGGATCTGCGCCCCCGCAATGCGCGCGTAGGCCACCACCGGCGCTCCCCGACGTTCCGGACCGAAGCTCGGGAACGCCTGCGCGAAGCGGCCCTGTTCGATCGCGGCGGTGGCCAGGATCGTGGCCGAGGTCACGGCGCCCTGCCCGCCGCGGCCGTGGAAGCGGATTTCCTGCGTCTCCATCGCCGCCTCCCTCTCTGCCTCCCGGGTCGGCCGCGGGCGCCGGAACGAACCCCACAGCCCGCGGGTCGGCCCCCACGCATCCGGCCCCAGCCCCCGGGAGCGGGCCCGGACCCTACGCCGGTCCCGACAGGCTGTCAACGCGCGGAGGGCCGTGCTAGATCCCCGTCCGCCATGGGCCTGTGGAACCGCCGGATGATCGTCGTGACGGGCAAGGGCGGCGTCGGAAAGACCACCGTCTCCGCGGCCCTGGCCCTCGGCTGCGCCCGCCGCGGCCGCCGGACCCTCGTCGCCACGGTGCAGGCCAAGGACCGCCTGTCCCCGCTGCTCGAGGTCCCCCGCATCGGCCCCCACAACACCCCGGTCCTCCCCAACCTCGAGGCGGTCAACATGACGCCCGAGGCGGCGATGGAGGAATACGGGCTGATGATGTTCCGGTTCCGCGCGCTGTCCCGGCTGGTGTTCGAGAACCGGTTCGTGCGGGCCTTCCTCCACGCCGTGCCCGGCATCGATGCCTGGGCCCTGCTCGGCAAGGCCACCTACCACGCCCTCGAGACCGACCACGACCGACGGCCGCGCTACGACACGGTGATCCTCGACGCCCCGGCCACCGGCCACGCCTTGTCGCTCCTGACACTCCCCCGCACGCTGGCCGAGCTGGCCCCGCCGGGACAACTGCGTCGCGACGGCCGCGAACGCTGGGAGCTGCTGGCCGATCCCGAGCGCACCGAGATCCTGCCGGTGACGCTGCTCGAGGAGATGCCGGTCAGCGAGACCGGCGAGCTGGTGGAGCGTCTGCGCGGCGAGCTGGGGCTGCCGGTGCGGCGCGTCGTGATCAACGCGGTGCCCGAGCGGACGTTCGAGGCGGCGGAGGTGGAACAGGCGGTGATCGCCGGGCAGGCGCCGGCCGACCACCCGCTGATCCGCGCCGCGGTCTGGGACCTGCACCGCCGGCGGCTCGAGGACGAGCAGCGCCGGCGGCTCGCCGCGCTGGTCGAGCTGCCGACGGTCGACCTGCCGCTGATCTGCCGGGGCCGCCTGCACCGCCCGTGCGTCGAACGCATCACCTCCGCGCTCGAGCAGGGCATTCCGGAGTGAGCCGGAGGGCCTGCGTGTCGGCGAACCGACGAGCCCGACGGTCGGACCCGGCCGACACCCGGTTCGTGATACCGACGGAACGGGTCGACGAGCGCGACACGCTGTTCGCCCGCATGGCCCGCCGGCCGGGAACGCCGGCCTACGACGACACGTACGCCCGCCGACCCGAGCTGCGCGCGGGCGACGACCGGCTGCGCGCCCTGCCCCCGCTCGGCGCGCCCGGCGGCCGATACTACGACGCGGAACGCTCCGCCGAGGCCGACCGGCTGTTCGCCTCGATCCCCGGACTGCGACCGGATCCCGACGAGGTCCAACGGCTCGGGCGGGCGTTGCGCGCGGCCCGCGACCCGGAAACCGTCCTCCGCCGGGCCGCCCTCGACCTCGGCGCCGTCGCCGCCGGCTGCGCGCCGGTCGACCCGGCCTTTGTCTACAGCCACCGGGGCCGCCACGACGAGGACTACGGCCGGCCGCTCGAGCCCGACCTGCCCCACGCGCTGGTGTTCCTGGTGGAGATGGACTTCGAGGCGATGCGGCAGGCGCCGTCGGCGCCCACCATCGTCGAGTCGGCCCGACAGTACGTCCGCGCGGCGCGGATCTCCACGACGCTGGCGGCGGCGCTCGAGGCCGCCGGTCACGCGGCGCGGTCGCAGCGCGACGCGCACTACGAGGTGCTGCTGCCGCCGCTGGCGGTCCGCGCAGGCCTGGGCGAGCTGGGCCGCAACAACATCCTGGTCGCCGACCGGTTCGGCAGCCGGGT
>JAFGHH010000055.1 GCA_016930215.1 Deltaproteobacteria bacterium | reverse complement strand
GGCGCAGGTTTCGGGGGCAGGCCCGTCGCCCGACGTGCTGGACGCCGAGGGGGCCGGGACGGCGAGCTCGGGGGCGGCCTACGAGATCATGCTGTCCTGCGCGACGAACGACGAGGAGGCGTGCCCGCGGGAGGAGCGGGGCGTGAGCTGCTGCCTGGCGCCGTACGAGTACACGTACGCAATGGAGCACCTGCGCAAGGCGCGCGAGGAGGTCGGGCAGGCCGACTACCAGGCCGCGGTGGAGATGGCGCGGCTGGCGCGGGACTACGCACGCAAGGCGCGCGACATGGCGGCGGAGTTGCGGCGCGAGGCTGGCCGCTAGGCCGGGTGGGGAGACGACGATGCACGCACGGCGAATCTGGGCTCTGCTCGCGCTGGCCGGGCTGGCGACGTCCTGCACGGCGGGAACCCGCCTGCGCGGGCAGCTCGACGCGGTCCGCGAGAAGTTCGAACAGGCGGAGCGCAACGGCGCGTACAACTGCGCGCCGCACGAGCTGGCGATGGCGAAGAGCCACTACGAGTTCGCGCAGCTCGAGCTGGACGAGGGGTACATGAGCCGGGCGGACGACCACTACGCGATCGCCCGGCGCAACGCCGACCTGGCCTACGAGCTGTCGCCGCCGGACCGCTGTGCGCCGCGCGGGGCGATCCTCGCGCCCGACTGCGTCGACCGCGACGGGGACGGCATCTGCCAGGAGGCGGACCGCTGTCCGGACGACCCGGAGGACTACGACGGCTACGAGGACACCGACGGGTGTCCCGACGACCAGGACACCGACGGCGACACGATCCGCGACTCGATCGATCAGTGCGTGATCGACCCCGAGGACGACGACGGCTACCAGCAGGCGGACGGGTGTCCCGAGGCGGACAACGACCTGGACGGCATCCTGGACGTCGACGACCGGTGCATCAACGAGCCGGAGGACCCGGACGGCTTCCAGGACGAGGACGGGTGTCCGGACAACGACAACGACAACGACACGTTCCTCGACGTGGACGACCCGTGTCCGAACGAGGCGGGCCCGGCGGACGCCGACCCGCCGGGCTGCCCGCGGGTCTACGTCGGTGCGGTGGTCACCACCACGCACATCGAGATCACGCAGACGATCCACTTCGAGTACGACAAGGACGTGATCCGGCCGGAGTCGTACGACATCCTGAACACGGTGGTGCAGATCCTGAAGGACTTCCCGGCGATCACGCTGGAGATCCAGGGGCACACCGACAGCCGCGGCTCCGACAGCCACAACCTCGACCTGTCGATCCGCCGCGCCTCGTCGGTGCGCGACTACCTGCAGTGCGCCGGCCGCTACTCGAGCTGCCCCTCCGGGACGGCGATCGACGGCACGCGGCTGACCTCGGCGGGCTTCGGCGAGACCTGCCCGATCGACGACAACCGGACCGACATGGGCCGCGCCCGGAACCGCCGGGTCGAGTTCATGCGTACGGACGTGGAGTGGACGCGGCCGTGTGACCTGCCGTCGCAGGAGACGCGGCGTCGCGGACGCGGGCGTTGAGCGACGCTCGCGCGGAGGAACCGCTGATGCGCAATGCAATCCCGCTTGGTCTGGTGCTCGCTCTCGCACTGCTGCCCGCCCCGCCGGCGGCCGCCCAGGGTGCGGACCAGCAGGTCGCCGGGCTGCTCCAGCAGGGCCAGCAGGCCTACGAGCAGTACCTCGACATCGGCTCGGCCCAGAACTACGTCGACCAGGCGATCCGCCTGGTCCAGCAGTACGGGGTCACGGGCAACAACGCGGCGCTGGCCTACGCGTTGCGCGGCGTGATCCACGTCTGGATGGGCGAGGAGTCGCAGGCCGTCGAGATGTTCAAGCAGGCCCTGACCAACAACCCCAACGTGACGGTTCCCGCCGCGTGGGGCGGGCCGGACATCGATGAGGTGATCGAGAAGGCGCGCCGGCAGCTCCCGCCGCCCGTGACGTATCCGCCGCCGGTGACCTGTCCCGGCGGCGCCTATCCGCTGCCCAACGGCCAGTGCCCGCCGGTCTACGCCCCGCCGACCTGCCCCGGCGGCGTCGCGCCGCTGCCCAACGGCCAGTGCCCGCCCGCCTACACCCCGACCTGCCCCGGCGGCGCCTATCCGTTGCCGGACGGCACCTGCCCGCCGACCTACGTGCCGCCGGTGACCTGTCCCGGCGGAGTCGCGCCGTTGCCCAACGGCCAGTGCCCGCCCGCGGGCCCGGCCGTGCCGCTGACGCGCCACACGCCGGTCACCGAGCAGCTCTGGAACCACCCGGTGCCGATCTACCTCGAGGTGAACCCGAGCATCACGATCGGCGGCGTCTACCTGTTCTACAAGTCGCCCTCCGACGTCGGCTTCCAGCGCGTCGAGATGTCGCGTTCCGGTCCCGGCTACTACGTCGAGATCGCCTGCACGATGCTGCAGCCCGCGGCCTGGGACTACTACATCTCGGTGCTCGACCCGCAGGGCAACCCGCTGGCCTCCGAGGGGGCGCAGGACCGGCCGTTCCACATCAACATGGTCCAGGTGCTCTCGCCCGGCGCGCTGTACCCGACGCGGCCCGACGGCAGCGTGGTCAACGACTGCGGTCCGGACGGCACGGGTGCCGGCCAGGAGTGCCCGCCCGGCTTCCCGAACTGCCGCGGCGTGGCCTGCGACCGCACCTGCACCTTCAACGACGACTGCCTGTCCAACGAGACCTGCCTGGCCGGCTGCTGCAAGGTCCCCGACGAGGACGGCGGCGGCGGCAACGGCGACGGCGGCGGCGAGGGCATCGGCCTGTTCTTCACCCTCGGCGCCGGCCTCGGCGTCGGCCTCGCCAACGGCGACGCCCGCGAGCCGAAGTGGATGACCAGCTACGACGGCTACGCCGTCTATGGCCCGGACGATCAGTACCCGGCGGACGTCACCGGGGACGGTCTGGCCGATCACACCGGCCGTCAGACCGTGCCGATCGCCACCGGCTTCGCCCTCTCCGGCGGCGCGATCCGGATCGGGGCGGGTTACTTCATCATCCCCGAGTTGTCGTTGAGCGCCAACTTCCGCATCGCCTTCCCGTTCGACGAGGACTTCCCGTGGCTGGTCGAGGGGCGGCTGCACTACTGGTTCCTCTCCGGCCCCGACCACCTGTTCGGCGCCTACGTCGGCGGCGGCGCCGGCCTGATCACCCACATGATCCAGAAGGTGCAGTTCCTGCAGGACAACACGACGTGCACCGGCGGCCTGTGCGATCCGAGCTCGAAGACCTACGAGCCGTTCTACAAGGTCTCGGGGCTCGGGGCGATCGCCTTCGGCGCGAACTACATCTACAAGATCGTCGACATGTTCGGCATCGGCGGCGAGTTGGGGATGAACGCGATGGTGCCCGAGTTCTCGTTCAACTTCGACATCACCGTCCAGGCGCTGCTCTACTTCTAGAACCCCGTCCGGAGGGGGCAACGTGGACCTGCTGCCTTCGCTGTTCCTCCAGCGGGTGAAGGACTCGGCCGAGCGCGAGGCGTTCGGGCAACGCTCGCCCCGCGGCTGGGAGTGGGCCTCGTGGGGCGAGACCGGGGAGCGCGCCGTGGCGCTCGCCGCCGGCCTGCTCGCCGCCGGCTTCGCCCCCGGCACCCGGGTCGGCCTGTTGTCCGCCACGCGGCGCGAGTGGGTCGAATCCGAGATGGCGGTGATGCTGGCGGGGGGCGTGGTGGTGCCGATCCACCCTGCCACCACCGGCCCCGCGGCGCTCGACGTGGTGCGGCGTGCCGCGCTGCGCTGGGCCTTCGTCGAGGAGCCGCTGCAGGCGGAGAAGCTGCTGCCGGCCGCCGGCCCCGACGGGCCGCTCGGCCGAATCGTGCCCTTCGACACACTTTCGCGGCTCACCGGCGCCGACGCCCGCGGGCGGCTCGAGATCGCGGTCTCCGACCTGCCGCCGTGCGACGCCGAGCTGCTGCCGTTCGCCGACCTGCTCGAGCAGGGCCGGCACGAGGTGCGGCGCGGCGCGGGCGTCGAGGTCGAGGCGCGGGCGAAGGGGCTGCGGCCGGACGACCCGGCGACGATCGTCTTCAACTGGAGCGCCGCCGGCCGGCCGCTGGCCACGGTGCTGACCCACGACAACCTCGCGTTCACCACCGCCGCGATCCCCGCGCTGCTGGAGGTCACCGCGCAGGACCGCTCGCTCTTGTTCCTGCCGCTGGCCCACGTCTATCCCCGACTGCTGGTCTGGGCGGCCGTGCAGGTCGGCTTCGGCCTCGGTTTCGCCCCCGCGCGCGGCGAGGCGCTGCGCGCCGCGGCCGAGATGAAGCCGGACTTCCTGGTGGTCGTGCCGCGGTTCCTCGAGCGGCTGCGCCGCGGGCTGATGCAGGAGCTGGAGCAGGACCCGCTGTGGACCCGCCGGCCGTTCGAATGGGCGCTCGAGGTCGGCCGCCGGTTCCACGAGGCGCGGTCCCGTGGGGGCGCCCCGCTGCTCCTCGACCTCCAGCACCGCCTCGCCGACCGCCTGGCGTTCCGCGCGCTGCGCGAGCGGTTCGGCGGCCGGCTGCGCTTCATCGTCTCCGGCGGCGCGCCGCTCGAGCCGGAGACGGCGCGCTACTTCGAAGCGGTCGGCCTGCCGGTGCTCGAAGGGTACGGGATGACCGAGAGCACGGGCCTGGTGTCGTCCAACCGCCCGTCGCAGCCGCGCCCCGGCACGGTCGGCCGGCCGGTTCCAGACGTCGACCTGCGCTTCGGCCCCGACGGCGAGATCCTGGTCCGCGGGCGCAACGTGATGCACGGGTACCTCGACGACCCCGGGGCGACCGACGAGGTGCTGGACGCCGACCGCTGGCTGCACTCGGGCGACCTCGGCGCGCTGGACGCCGACGGCTGCCTGCGCATCACCGGGCGCAAGAAGGACGTGATCGTCACCGAGGGGGGCAAGAACGTCTCCCCGCTGCACCTGGAGAACCTGCTGCGCGAGCAGCCGCTGCTGGCCGACGCGCTGGTGGTCGGCGACCGCCGCGCGTACCTCGTGGCGCTGCTGGTGCTCGACGGCGCCGAGCTGCGGCGCGTCGCCTCGCGCGGCGGCATCCTGCTCACGGCGCCCGAGGAGAGCGCGAACCATCCGGAGCTGCGGGCGCGGCTGGACCAGACGATGACCGAGGTCAACCGCTACCTCGACCCGTTCCTCAAGCTGCGCGCCTGGGCGGTGGTCGGGGACCTCGACGCCGCCGGCAAGACGGGCCGCGCCCGCCGCGAGGCGCTCGAGGAGCGCTACCGCACCACGATTCACCGGCTGTACTCGCGACCCTGACGCTTCGACCGGTAGGGGAGCTGCGTAGCCCTGCGCGAGCGCAGCGAGCCGCAGGGCGAGCGCTCCCGCGTGGTTGACTCCGCGGGCGCACTCGCGCCGCGCGGCCCGCTTCGCGGGCCTGGCGGCGCTACGTGGCGCCCCTACGGACCACAACGACGACGGCGCGACACCGCGGTACGCAACCACGCCGGCACGACACCGCGACACGCAGCGACGGCGGCCATCCCTATGATCGCCTCAACACCGCGGCCACGCAGCGCAGCGCGCCGCCGTTGGCGTAGAGGCCCGCGGCGTCGATCGGATGCACGATGAAGCCCAGCGACTCCCAGGCGGCCCGCCCCGCGGCGTCGGCCTCCGGGAACCCGTACTGCGGCAGGAGCACGTGCCGGCCGTCGGCGCGGTCGTCGAGCAGCACGTTGTTGTAGCTCAGGAACACGTAGGTCCGCCGGGTCGGCACGAGCGGCAGCGGGACGACCTTCAGCCCGGCCGCGCGCAGCTCGTCGGCGACCCGCACGAACTTCGCCGTCGTCTCCGGGGACAGGTCGACGTCCAGCGCCGCCAGCGCACCGCCCGGCGCGGCCGCCGCGACGAGCGCCGCGGCCTCGCGCGGGTCGCCGACCGCCACGGTGTCGTTCCCGAGCGGCGTGACGAACATCCCGATGTGGTGGTTCGGCACATCGTCGGCGGTGGCGCCGAGCAGCAGGGGCTCGAGGCCGAAGCGCGCGGACAGCTCGGACCGCAGGGCGTCCGCGTCGGCCCAGCGTGTTCCCGCGTTGCGCCCGGCCAGCACCGCGGTGGCGAAGATCCGCCGCTCGTCGGCGACGAAGTCGCCGCCGTCGAAGGCGAACGGGGCGGCGACCGCCGCGGTCCGGGTCCAGGGCCGGGCGGCCAGCTCCCACGGCACGATCCAGTCGTTGGCCCGTCCGGCGGCCGCGGTGCAGGTCTGTGCGGGCGCGACCAGCACCGCCTTCCGGCCCAGCGCCGCGGTGACGAACCGGTCGCGCGACCAGATCGTGATCGCCCGGCCGACCACCAGCGGGCGCAGCCGGTCCAGTCCCGCGGCGCCCGCCTGCTCGAGCCGCCGCCGCAGCTCCTCGAAGTGCCCGCGGCGCTCCACGGCCACGCGCAGCTCGACGTCCTCGGGGAGCGCCGCGAGCAGGTCGCGGTAGGTCGGCAGCAGCAGCCCGCCGCCGTCGGGGGCCCAGTGAACGAGCAGCGCGCGGAGCCGCCCGCCGCTGTCGGGGACCGCTCGCAGCGTCTCCGGGGCGGGCGCCGGCGCGAACCGGCCGAGGGCCGCGGCGACGCCGAGCCCGGCGAGCACGCCGGCCGCCAGTCCCAGGAGGGAGCTAGCGCGCACCGGTCGCCTCGAGCGCCAGCCGTCCGTTGGTCCCCTCGACGAAGCGCGCGACCACGTCGGCCGGAACCGACCAGGCGAAGCGCCGGGTGGTGCCGGCGGCGACCGTCTCGTCCACGTCCATCGAGAAGACGCGCCGGACCGTCGGCTCGGGCATGATCCGGGCGTACGGCGGCACGTCGCCGTACTCGAGCAGGTCGAGCGCCACACGGCATTGGACGTCGGCGCTGCCGGAGGGCGGCCCGGAGACCTCGACCAGGATCGCGGCCGTACCGTCGTCCTTCTTCTGGAGCCTCGTGCGCAGCGTCGCGCCTTCGATCGTCGCCGGCTCGACCTCCACGACCGTGCCGTCGGCCAGGGCCGGCACGAAGCGCGCGGCGATCGGCGCCGCGGGGTCGAGCAGCGGCGTCTTGTCGCCGGCCGTCGCGGTCGCCGGTCCTCCCGCGCCCAGCACCGCCAGCGTCGCGGCGGCCCCCACCGTCGCCGCCGCCGCGAAGGCGCGGACCGTTCCGCGCCGCGTTCCCTGCCCCGTCGTTCCGTTCCGTTTGCTCTCCTTCATCGTCATCCTCCTCCTGCTTGCGGGCTCTCCCGTCCCGCACGCGTCCTACGCTCGAGGATGGCGCGTTCTTCGCGCTCCGGATGTAAACGCTCCGCAAAACGCGAGGCGTGAAAAAGGCCCGTAAAACGGCCGTCGGAAGCGCTCCGGAGCGTGCAGCATCGGCTACGCTCGAGCGTTGAAGGACGAGCGCGGCGCACGGGGCGCCGCCGAACGAACCGGGAGGAAGGACGATGCGAGGAATCCAGGGACTGGCGCTGCTGGGCCTGCTGTCGTGCGCGGCGGCGGGAGCGACGGACGGCGGACGGGACACCACGGCGGCGCGCACGACGCCGGGCGGGACGGCGGCCCACGTCACGCCGCCCGCGCCGCCGGCCGACACCACGCCGGCGCCGGTGGTGCGGGTGGCGATCTTCAAGAACGGGTACGGGTTCGTCTTCCGCCGCGTGGACGTGCGCGGGGGGGCCACCGTGCGGGTCGACGGCGCCCCCCGCGCGGTGCTGGGCACGCTGTGGGCGTATCCCGTGGACGGCGACGTCGCGGTTCGCGGCTTCCGCGCCACGGAGGGCAAGGGGACCGAGGACCGGGACTGCGCGGCGCTGCCCGACCTGCTGCGCAGCAGCGTCGGCAAGCGGGTGCGGCTCGCGCGCACCACCGAGCACGGGACGCAGTCCCACAGCGGAACGCTCGACCGCGTGGTCGGCGAGGACCTGTTCCTGCTGCGCACCGAGTGCCCCGAGGGTGCCGACCCGGCCTGCGCCGCGGGCGGGCTGCTCGCCTTCGCCGCCGGCCAGTTCGACTCCGTGGTGTTCCTCGACGACCCGCCGGCCGAATGCTCCGCGGAGGTCGACCGCACGCAGCTCGTGATCGATGTCGGCGGCAGCGGCTCGGGAACGCTCGAGTACACCGCGCTGGAGCAGGGGCTGAAGTGGGTGCCGGAGTACCGCGTCGAGCGTCTTTCGGGCGACAAGGTGCGGATCACGCTGCAGGGCGCGCTGGTCAACGACGTCGTCGACCTGGTCGATGCCGAGGTCGACCTGGTGGTCGGCGTGCCGCACTACATGATGAGCGGCACGCTGTCGCCGCTGGTGCTGGAGGGGGCGCTGCAGGACGTGGTGGCCTCGAGCTACGCGCCGCGGCCCGGAGCCTGGACCAACCGCGAGTGGAACTCCAACGTGATGCAGACCCAGATGGTGATGCCCTACGACCAGGGGAGCTACGGCGGCGCGGGGGAGGTGGAGGCCGACCTGGGCGGGGTCGATGCGGCGGAGGCCGACGAGCTGAACCTGTACCGGGTCGAGCACGTGACGCTGGCCAAGGGGGAGCGGTCGCTGGTGCGGGTGTTCTCCGTCGAGGTCCCGGTGGAGGACATCTACAAGTGGGACGTGACGGGGATGGAGGCCGAGGCGCTGGCCACGCTGCAGCAGGCATCGTCCGGCGACCCGACGGCGATCGAGCGGGTCTCGCAGCAGCGGGTCTGGCATCACCTGCGGATGCAGAACCGCTCGGACCAGGCCTGGACCACCGGCCCCGCCGTCTACTTCGACGACGACAAGGTCGTGGCCCAGGACCGCATCACCTACACCCCGGCCGGCTCCACGGTCGACGTCCGGCTGACGATGGCCACCGACATCCTGGTGCAGTGGGACGACACCGAGGACCGCCGCGATCGCGCGTCGAAGCAGATCGACGGCGTGTGGTGGGACCTCGTCACGGCCCACGGCGAGCTGTCGGTCCGCTCGCACCTCGACCACGCCGTCGAGCTGGTGGTCGTGCGACGGATGATCGGGGCGATCTCCAGCCCCAGCGACTCCGGCCGCGTGCACGCCGAGCCCGGCGGCGGCGCCGGCGGCTGGTCCCCCTACCTCGCCTGGAGCGGCTCGCGCGCCTGGGACTACGGCTACCTGTACTACGACTGGGGCACCACCCGCGCGAACTCGCCCAGTTGGTGCGAATGGAAGCTGACGCTCCGGCCGAACGCCGAGAAGAAGCTGACGTACGCATTCCGGTACTACACGAGGTGAATTGGGTCGAAGCTGTTGGCTGGGTCGATCAACTGGGTCGATGCTGTTGGCTCTTGGTTCTGGGAGGATCCCGGGGGATCCGTAGGGGAGGGTGAGCCCCGAGCGAGCGAAGCGAGTCGAGGGGCGAGTCCTCCCGCTCCCCGGTCATCGATGATCCGGGAGCGTCCTCAGACGCAGGAGTCGCCGGGCACGCAGCAGCCGGCGGGGCCGCCGCAGTCGTACGGCTCGCGCATCCACCCCGTCGGACACTCGCTGCCGCTCGACGCCGGGAAGCACACCCCGCCGTGCTCGAGACACTCGGGTAGCGGGTCGGGCGGCGTGAACGGCAGACAGCAGTAGTTGTCCGGCGGACAGCGCACCGTCGTCTCCGACGGCGCCTCTCCCGCGGGACAGGACGCGCACCCGGCCACCAGCCCGCGGCAGGTCCCTCCGGCGAGTGCGCACGGCCCGAGCGGCGTGCCGTCGTCCGTGGCGACGTCCGGTGCCACTTCCGCGGGGATCTCGGCCTCCGGCGGGGTATCCGCCGGCGTCTCGACCGGCACGTCCACCGGCGTCTCCGCCGGGACGTCCGTCGTGGTGTCCGGCACGTCGTCGTCGTCGTCCGAGGAGCCGCACGCTCCGATCGCGCACGCCACCAGGATCCACACCCAGGTTCGCATGGTCCGTCCTCCGTCGGCGCCATGGTAGCACACGACGCGGGCGCAGCCGGTCGCTGCCGGATCATCGATGACCGGGGAGCGGGAGGACTCGCCCCTCGACTCGCTTCGCTCGCTCGGGGCTCACCCTCCCCTACGGATTCCCCTGCCTCCTTCCAGAACCAATAGCCAACAGCGTAGACCCAATTGACCGACCCGGCCAACAGCAAGCAGCCAACAGCCAAGAGCTTCGACCCGATTGATCGACCCGGCCGGCAGCGGGTGCTGCCGGCCGGGGGTGACAGGGTGGAGGGTTTCGGGGACTAGCGCACGGGGAGGGTTCCCTGCTGACCGGCGGCCCGCCGCTCGCCGCGGGACCCGCGGCCGTCGGCGGGGGCGGGCCGGGCGCTCTGCTGGCCGCTGCCGTCGCACTCGCCGCGCTGGGCCCGCGGCCCGGTGCCGTCGCCGTTCCGATGACCGCGCCGGCCGTGTCCGCCGACGGCGCCGTCGCCGCCGAACATCCCGAAGCCGAAGCCGCGACCGTTCTCGAGGCGCTCTTCGATCGCCTCGCCGAGCTTCGCCCGCTGCTCGGGAGTCAGCAGCTGGTAGGTCTGGTACAGCGTCTCGGCGCGCTTCTCGCCGACCTGGCCCATCAGGTCATGGATCCGTCGCTGCGCGGAGACCAGGTCGTTCTGTGCCAGGCTGCCGTCCTTGATGCGCGGCAGCAGGGCCTGGAGCTCGGCGCGGACCTGGTCGTGCACGCCGACGGCCTCCTCGCGGGCGGCCTCGCGCAGCGCCCGCAGCTGTTCGATCTGCTCCTCGGACAGGCCGAGCGCGCCCATCATGTGCATGCCGGCGCGGCGCGACGCGCGGCCCTCGCGCGCCGCGGCGCCTTCCTCCGCCTGTTGCGCCAGCGCCGGGGCGACCGCGAACCCGGCGAGCGTCAGCGCGCCCACGACACCCAGAGCGACCCACGTCAACGTCTTCTTCATCGTCTCATCTCCTTCTACCGGCCGGGCGGTTCTCGTCGCCCGCCTTCTCTCTTCCGTTCCCGCGACCGGTCACCATTACCGACCGCACCCCGGACCCATTGCGCCCTGCGTGCCAAGCGGCCACCACGCGTATTTCCAGCCTTTCCCCGCTGCCCCCCGTCGATCGTCGCGCAGCGCTTGCACCGGCAAGTGCAAACCCTGCACTTGCGGCGCCGGACGTCTTCGGCTTGCGGAAGGCTCGGGGATCGACAAGGCTCACGGCCATGCGGCGGGCGTTGATCGTGCTGGTCGTGGCGACCGCGGTGCTGGCGGCGGCGCTGGTGACCATTGCGGGCTACAACTGGCGCGCGGCGCGGGTGCTGGCCGACGAGCAGCTCGAGATGCGGGCGTTCGAGGAGGCGCGGCGGCTGGTGCAGCGCGTGGCGTCCGGCGGCCTGCCGTCGGTCGCGGCGGTCCGGCCGCTGCTGGAGGACGTGCTGGGCGAGGAGGTGCTGTACGCGGCGGTGGACTGGCCCGACGGCACGCCGCTGGTCGAGGCGGGCCCGGTGCCACCGCTCGACGTGGGGCTGGCGCGCGAGGCGGTGCAGCGCGTGCGGAGCGGCGGGGGCGACGCCTTCGTGCGGCGGCGGGTGGCGGTGCGGGGCGAGGAGGTCGAGGAGTTCGTGATCGCGGCGGCGGGACCGGCGCGGCGGGGCAGCCGGCCGGCCGGGCGCGCGCTGCGCGAGCTGTTCGGCGGCGGCGGGGACGGCGGCGCGGGTCGGGGTCGTCCGGTGCTGCGGCTCGGCCTGCGTCTCGCGGCCTACCATCCGCACATCCGCAACGCGGGGCTGGTGCTGCTGCTGGCGTTGCTCGTCGGCCCGTTGACCGTGGCTGCGGCGGGCTTCGCCGCCTGGGCCGGGCGGAGGGCCGAGCGGACGCGGGAGCAGGCGGCGCGGCGCGAGCGGCTCGCGTCGCTCGGCGAGCTGGCCGCCACGGTGGCCCACGAGGTCCGCAACCCGCTCGGGGCGATCAAGGGCTACGCGCAGCTCGTCGAGGAGGGGGCGGGGGGCGACACGGCGAAGCGCGCGGGGCAGACGATCCGCGACGAGTGCGAGCGGCTGGAGCGCACGGTGACGCAGGTGCTCGGGTACGCCCGCGACGCGCAGCCGCGGCTCGAGCCGGTGGACCTGCGGGCGTTGCTGGACGTCGAGCTGGGCCGGCTGGCGGCGGACGCCGCGGCGCGGGAGGTCCGGCTGGTGCGCGACTACGGCGGCGAGGCGGTGGAGCTGCGGGCGGACCGCGACCAGCTCGCCCGCGCGCTCGCCAATCTCGTGCAGAACGCGCTCGCCGTCTCCCCGCCTGGGGGGCGCGTGGTGGTCGGTCTGCGACCGGAGCGGCGGCACGTGGAGCTGTTCGTGGCCGACGAGGGGCCCGGCGTGGCGGAGGAGGACCGCGAGCGGGTCTTTGTGCCGTTCTTCTCCCGGCGGGCGGGCGGGACCGGGTTGGGCCTGGCGCTGGTGCGGCGGATCGCGGAGGCCCACGGCGGCTCGGCGGCCGTCGCCGACCGCGCGGGGGGCGGCGCGGAGTTCGTGCTGCGGCTGCCGCGCTGAGCGCCGCCGTCCTTACGTACCGGGCGAAGCGGCGCGGGACCGGCGCAGCGCCCGCAGGGCGCCGAACGAATCGGCCGCGAGGAACAGCGCCAGCCCGAGCAGCACGACGCAGGAGACGCCGATCGGCCAGTTGATCTGCGCCCCGCCGAAGGCGTTCCAGGCCTGCCAGCCGAGCGCGGCGACCGTGGTGACCAGCATGAAGGCGCAGGGCAGCAGCGTATAGAGCGCCGGCTTCCCGCGCGAGAGCAACCAGGCGGTGATCACGATCAGCGCCAGGGCGGCCATCAGCTGGTTGGCCGCGCCGAACACGGGCCAGATGGCGGTGGAGGAGCCGGAGACGAGCAGTCCGGCGGCGAGACCGACGACGAGGGCCGAGGCGAGCCAGCGGTTGCGCAACAGCGGCACCCGCTTCCCGAACAGCTCCACGGTGGCGAAGCGGGCCAGGCGCACGGAGGTATCGAGCGTGGTGAGGACGAAGGCGTTGACCATCACCACGCCGACCACCTTGCCGACCCCCGCGCCCACCAGGGGGGCGGTGACGCCGCCGTAGCCCACGCCGAAGGCGCCGATCGGCCCCTTCTGCTGGACCAGCCCGGCCAGGGCGCCGCCGTCGAGGCCGGCGGCGGAGACGCCGGCCGCCATGCAGACCAGCACCAGCACGGCGAGCGCGGCCTCGGCCAGCATCGAGCCGAAGGCGACGGGGAGGGCGTCGGACTCGCGCCGGAGCTGGCGCGCGGTGGTGCCCGAGGCGACGAGCGTATGGAAGCCGGACACGGCGCCGCAGGCCACCAGGATGAACAGCATCGGCCAGATCGGGCCGCTGCCTTCGGAGTACGCGGTCTGGAACGCCGGCACGTCGAGCTCCGGCCGGCCGACCAGCACGCCGAGGATCCCCAGGCCCATCCCGCCGAACAGGATCCAGGACGACAGGTAGTCGCGCGGCTGGAGCAGGATCCAGACGGGGATCGAGGCGGCGAGCACGGCGTAGACGAGGAACAGGGCGATCCAGGTCCAGCGGGCGGCGTCGCCGCCGCCGAAGTCCAGCGGCCACTGGAACCCGGCCCAGAACAGGAGCGCCCCGAGCGCGGCGGCGCCGAGCGTGGCGGGGACGAGCGGCCAGCGCAGCTTGTTCACGAGCACGCCGAACACCATGGCCAGCGGGATCAGTCCCAGCGTCGGGATCACGATCTGCGGCTCGGACAGCACGGTCTTGGTCACCGCGTCGGCGAACACGGCGATGATCAGGACCAGCGTCAGCCAGACGAACACGAGGAACAGCGTGCGGGCCCGCCGTCCGACGACGTCCGCCGCCACGTCGGCCGTGGACCGCGCGCCGTTGCGCACCGACAGCATCAGCGACAGGTAGTCGTGCACGGCGCCGATGAACACGACGCCGAGGAGGATCCAGGCCAGGGTCCCGCCCCAGCCGAAGACGGCCACGGCGATCACCGGGCCGATGATCGGCCCGGCTCCGGCAATCGACGAGAAGTGGTGGCCGAACAGCAGCGGCGGGGCCGAGGGGTAGAAATCCACGCCGTCGGCCTGCGTCTCCGACGGCGGCGCCCGGCCGTCGTCCGGCTCGACCAGCCGCTTCGCCACGTGCCGGCCCCAGACCCGGTAGGCCAGGGCCAACCAGAGCAGTGCACCCAGCAGCAGCGCGACGGAAGACATGGGCTGGAGTCTACCACGCGCCGCGCGGTCGGGGTTCGCTGGTTCGAGGTTCCCCTGGCGGCGCGGGCGCGCTAGGCTCGCGCCGGATGGACGCCTCGCGACCGGCGCGCGTGCTGATCGTGGACGACGACCGGGCGCTGCGCCGCCTGGCGCTCGACGTGCTGGCCGACGCGGGCCACGAGCTGCTCGAGGCGCCGGACGGCGCCCGGGCGCTGCAGCTCCTGCGCGAGCGGCCGGTGGACGTGGTGGTTTCCGACCTGCGCATGCCGGCGCTGGACGGCCTGCAGCTCCTGGCCGCGACGCGCAAGCTGCCCGATCCGCCGGTGGTCGTGCTGCTGACCGCGTTCGGCTCGGTGCCCCAGGCCGTCGAGGCGATGCGGCTGGGCGCGTTCGACTTCATGGAGAAGCCGCTGCCCAGCCCGGCGGCGCTGCGCCGCACGGTGGAGCGCGCGCTGCGCGAGCGGCGTGCGGAGCGGCCGGCCGGGCCGGAGGCCGGCGGAACGGAGTCGGACTTCGGACTGGTCGCCGGCCCGGCGATGAAGCCGGTGCTGGCGCTGGTCCGCGCGGTCGCCCCGCGCGACACCACGGTGCTGGTCACCGGCGAGAGCGGCACCGGGAAGGAACTGGTGGCGCGGGCGATCCACGGGGCGTCCCGGCGGAGCGCCGGTCCGTTCGTCGCGGTGAACTCGGCGGCGATTCCCGAGCACCTGATCGAGTCCGAGCTGTTCGGGCACGAGAAGGGGGCCTTCACGGGCGCCGTCGCCGCGCGGGCCGGGGTGTTCGAGGCGGCGGCGGGGGGGACGGTGTTCCTCGACGAGGTCGGCGAGCTGCCGGCCGCGGCGCAGGCCAAGCTGCTGCGCGTGCTGCAGGAGCGCACCGTCACCCGGCTCGGCGCCGTCCGGACGCTCGACGTCGATTTCCGTCTGATCGCCGCCACCCACCGGGACCTCGAGGCGCTGGTCCGGCAGGGCCGGTTCCGCGAGGATCTGTACTACCGCATCGCGGTGCTGCCGCTGGCGCTGCCGCCGTTGCGCGAGCGTCCGGAGGACGTCGCGCCGCTGGTCGCGACGTTCCTGCGGGAGCTGGAGCCGGCGCGTGCGGTCGAGGTCACGCCGGCGGCGTGGGAGCGGCTGCGGCGGCACCGCTGGCCGGGCAACGTGCGCGAGCTGCGCAACACCGTGGAGCGCGCGCTCGTGCTGTCCGGCGGCGGCGCCCTCGAGCCGCAACACCTGCAGCTCGAGGCGGCGGCGGTCGGGCCGCCGCCGGAGGCCGGGACCGCCTCGACGCTGCGGGAGATGGAGCGCCGCGCGATCCTCGAGGCGCTCGAGGCGGCCGGCGGCAACCGCAAGGCGGCCGCGGAGCGGCTCGGGATCAGTCTGCGTACGCTGCAGTACCGGCTCAAGGAGTACGGCCTGGCGGGACGCGGGGACGGCTGACGGAACCGCGGAGCGGCGTGCCGGGGGGTGTCCGGAGGGCCGTGTCCGCCGCGCCGGCGGAGCCGCTTCCGGGCGCGGCGGCATCCGGGGTAGACTCCGGGACCGGAGTTCCGGGGAGGTGATGCCGGTCGTGGTCGGTGGACTCGTCGCGAACCAGCCCGCGCCGCCCGGTTACCGGGTCGTGCGGCCGCTCGGAGCGGGCGGCATGGGCGCCGTCTACGAGGTCGAGAAGCTGACCAGCGGGCAGCGGTTCGCGATGAAGTTGATCCGCCCGGAGCTGGCCGAGTCCCCGGGGTTTGCGGCGCGGTTCGGGCGCGAGGTGGCGATCCTGCAGACGTTGCGCCATCCCAACGTCGTGCAGGTCTTCGAGTCCTCGCTGGAGGGGCCGACGCCTTTTTGCGTGATGGAGATGCTCGCCGGGAGTCTGCTGGAGGACGTGCTTCGGCGCAAGCGGGTGCTGCCGCCGGCCGAGGCGGTGCGCATCCTGCTCCAGGTCCTCGACGGGCTGGCGGCGGCGCACGAGGTCGGCGTGATCCACCGCGACGTCGCGCCGTCCAACGTGTTCCTCGTCGGCTACGAGACCGGGGTCGTCAACGTCAAGCTGCTCGATTTCGGCCTCGCGAGCACCGCGACCATGGACGGCGCAGCCGCGGGCCTCACGATGGCCGGCGTGTTCGTCGGCCGACCGTCCTACGCGGCGCCGGAAGGGTACCTGGGCCGGACGGTCGACGCCCGGGCGGACGTCTTCTCGGCGGGGGTGGTGTTGTTCCGCATGCTGAGCGGGCGGATTCCCTGGGCCGGACGCACCGGCGAGGACGTGCTCCGGGAGCGCTGGGAGCGGCGCGAGGACACGGACGAGTTCGTGGCTCCCGGGGACTTCCCGCCGCACGTCCCCACCGCCCTCGTGCGGGTCGTCCAGCGGTCGATCACCCGGGAGCCCGCGGACCGCTACGCCACGGCCGTCGAGTTCCAGGAGCGGCTGCGCGCGGTCCAGGCCGGCCTGACCGACCGGGTCGGCTCGAACGACCCCACGATCTACGACGTCGCCTTCGCCGTTCCGCGCGCGGAGGCTTCCGACCCGGACGGCTGGACGCCGCTGGTCCGGGCGGCGACGGAGGGGGGGGTCGAGCGGGTGGCGGAGCTGCTGCGCGGCGGGGCCGACCCGCGCGCGGCGACGACATCGGGCCTCTCGCCCTTGGGCGCCGCCGCCTTCGTCGGCGACCTCGACGCGGTCCGACTGCTGCACGACGCCGGGGCGGATCCCGACGCCGTCACGGTCGACGGCTGGACGCCGCTCAAGCTGGCGGCGATCTGGAGTCGGACTCCGGACGCGCCGGAGGCGCCGGGCGTGCCGCCCCACATCGTCGGCCTGGCCCGCCGCGCGCCGGGCTCGCCGTCCGCCACCCCGTGGGCCGGGCGAACGGTGGGAGCGCTGCGCCGCCGCGGACGCCACGGCGACGTCATCCGGTACCTGGTCGAGGACGCGCGCGTGTCGGTCAACCGGTGCGGGGCGGAGGGGCTCACGGCGCTGATGGTCGCGAGCTGGTACGGGGGCGTGGAGACGGTGCGCTACCTGCTGGAGGACGGCGCGGACCCGCACCGCGTCACGCGCGACGGCGCGGGAGCGCTGCTGATGGCCTGCTACCGGGGTTGGGAGGAGGTCGCCCGGACGCTGGTCGGCCTCGGCGTCTCGCCGTCGGCGGAGCACCGGACCGCGGCCTGGTCCGTCTGGCTCCTGCCGCTGGACTTCGCCGGCGGTCTGGTGCGCTACGACGCGCAGTCGCTCGCCGACGCCGCGTTCCTGGGTCACGCCGGACTGACGCCGCTGCACGCGGCGGTCGATGCCGGG
>JAFGHH010000054.1 GCA_016930215.1 Deltaproteobacteria bacterium | reverse complement strand
GCGTCGGCGGCGCGGGCGGCGCGCGAGGCGTTGGCGCGGCGCGGGGCGGAGGCGACGCCGGTGCTGGTGCGGCTGCTGGACGCGGAGGCGCCGGCGGCGCGCACCGCGGCGCTCGAGCTGCTCGGGGAGGCGGGCGGGCCGGAGGCGCTGGCGCCCGTGGTCGGGAAGCTGGACGGCGCGGACGCGGCGGACCGGCCGCTCCTGCGGCGGACGCTGGCGGCGGTGCTGGCGCGCGTGCCGGAGCACGCGGCGAAGGTCACGCCGGCGGTGGAGCAGGCGCTGGCGGAGGGGAAGGAGACGCTGGCGGTCGACCTGCTGCGGGCGCTGCCGCTCGGGGAGGCCGGCGTGCGGGCCGAGGCGGCGCGGCTGACGGCGGCGGCGCTGACGGCGGCGACGGGATTCGAGGCGCGGTACCACCTGGTGTTGCGGGCCGGGGCGCTGTTGGCGGCGGGCGAGACGGGGCCGGGGCAGGAGTTGTACGCGACGGCGCGGGCGGCGGAGGAGCCGGAGCTGCGGGTCGAGGCGGTGCGGGCGTTGGGGGCGGCGCCGGAGTCGCTCGACCTGGCGCCGCTGCTGGACGACGTGTGGCCGGGGGTCCGGGAGGCGGCGGCGGTCGCGATCGGGCAGCGGGACCTGGAGGGGGAGCTGCGGGTGCTGGCGACGGCGTTCGCGGAGGAGCCGTGGCCGCTGGTGCGGGCGGCGGCGGCGGACGCGTTCCTGCGGAGTGCGACGTGGCAGGGGGACGACGTGGCGCGGCGGCTGCTGGCGGACCCGGCGGAGCTGGTGCGCGAGCGTGCGATCGTGGCGTTGGACGGGCGGGGCGACGAGCCGTCGCAGCGGATGCTGGCGGAGGTGGTGGAGCGCCACACCGAGCGGCTGGAGCTGCGGCAGCGGGCGTTGGGTTCGCTGGCGCGGCGGTGCTGGCCGGAGTTGAAGCCGTTGATCATCCGGGTGGTGGAGCATTCGGTGCGTGCGGAGGCGCGGCGGGGCGACCAGGCGCTGGCGCTGGACGCGATCCGGATGCTGGGGACGGCGGCGCCGCCGAACGTCCGCTCGCTGCTCGAGGAGATCGCGCGGGAGGCGCCGGTGCCGGCGATGCTGGCGGCGGCGCTGCAGGCGCTGGGGGACCTGGGGGAGTCGGACGCGAAGGAGGTGCTCGAGCCGTACCTGCGGCACGCGGACGCGGGGGTGGCGGAGGCGGCGGCGGCGGCGTTGCGGGCGTTGGAGCGGGGGCGAGCGGGGCGGCGGTGCGGGGAGGCGGAGCGATGAGCGAGCTGCGGGAGGGGTTGACGTTCGACGACGTGCTGCTGCTGCCGCAGCACAGCGAGGTGTTGCCGACGCAGGTCGAGCTGAAGACGCGGTTGACGCGGGCGATCGCGCTGCGCATCCCGGTGTTGTCGGCGGCGATGGACACGGTGACGGAGGCGCGGACGGCGATTGCGATGGCGCGCGAGGGCGGGCTGGGTGTGATCCACAAGAACGGTCCGATTGCGGACCAGGCGCGCGAGGTGACGCGGGTCAAGAAGAGCGAGGGCGGGATGGTGGTCGACCCGCTGACGGTGGACCCCGAGATGCCGTTGCGGCAGGCGCTGGCGATCATGAAGCAGCACGAGTTCTCGGGGCTGCCGGTGGAGAAGGACGGGTTTCCGGTGGGGATCCTGACGCACCGGGACGTGCGGTTCGAGACGAACCTGGACCAGCCGGTATCGCAGTTGATGACGAGGGAGCTGGTGACGTGCCAGGAGGGGATCCGGCTGGAGGACGCGCGGGCGCTCCTGCACATGCACCGGATCGAGAAGCTGCTGGTGATCGACGGCAAGGGGAAGCTGGTCGGGCTGATCACGGTCAAGGACCTGATGAAGGCCGAGATGTACCCGCACGCGGTGAAGGACCAGCTCGGGCGGCTGCGGGTCGGCGCGGCGCTCGGGGTGGGGCCGGACCGCGGGGAGCGCGCGGCGGCGCTGATGGCGGCCGGGTGCGACGTGCTGGTGATCGACACGGCGCACGGGCATTCGGAGGGGGTGTTGCGGGCGTTGCGCGAGACGCGAGCGGAGCACCCGGGTGCGCAGCTGGTGGCGGGCAACGTGGCGACGGCGGAGGGGACGAAGGCGTTGATCGAGGCGGGCGCGGACGCGGTGAAGGTCGGGATCGGCCCGGGTTCGATCTGCACGACGCGGATCGTGGCGGGGGTCGGGGTGCCGCAGCTCACGGCGGTGCTGGACTGTGCGACCGAGGCGCGGCGGCGCGACGTGCCGTTGATCGCCGACGGGGGGATCAAGCATTCGGGCGACATCACGAAGGCGCTGGCGGCCGGTGCCGAGACGGTGATGATCGGCTCGCTGTTTGCGGGGACCGACGAGGCGCCGGGAGAGATCGTGCTGTACCAGGGCCGGACCTACAAGCAGTACCGCGGGATGGGATCGATCGGCGCGATGCGGGAGGGTTCGGCGGACCGTTACGGCCAGTGCGACGTGCAGGAGAGCAAGCTGGTGCCGGAGGGGATCGAGGGCCGGGTGCCGGCGCGCGGCAGCCTGGCCACGATGCTGTACCAGCTCCTCGGCGGCGTGCGTTCCGGGATGGGCTACGTCGGCGCGCGGACGATTCCGGAGCTGCAGCAGCGGGCGAAGTTCATCCGCATCTCGCCGCAGGGGCTGCGCGAGAGCCACGTGCACGACGTGATCATCACGCAGGAGGCGCCGAACTACCGGGTGGACTAGCGAGGACGGGGAGATGACGAAGACGCGACGAGGACGGGGCATCGGGTGGGTCGTGGCGCTGGCCGGGTTGTCGTGGTGCGCGGGGTGTCCGACGCCGCCGGAGCGGCTGCCGCCGCCGTCCGGCGGGCTCACGTTCGCCGGGGCGCCGGCGGAGGCGCTGGTGACGATCGACGAGTCGCTGGCCGGCACGTTGGGGCAGCTCGGCGAGCATCCGATCCACCTCCAGCCGGGGACCTACCGGGTGCAGGTGGCCGCGCCGGGGCACTTCGCGTGGTACGACGAGTTGGTCGTCGGCGAGGTGGTCGAGACGGTGACGGTGGAGCTGCGTCCCGTCCCCGAGTAGTCGTCGCGCGAGGCAGTTCTGCCGCCGGCCGTCGACGGTCGTCTCCGGGCCGGGTGCGGGTCAGGCCAGGAGCGTACCTTTCTGGGCGCGCGGGAGGGTGATGCGGGCGGTGGTGCCTTCGCCGAGCGTGCTTTCGAGGGCGATCTCGCCGCCGTGGAGGGCGACGGCGCGGTGGGCGGTGGGGAGTCCGAGGCCGCGTCCCTCGCGGCTGTGCTTGGTCGTATGGAACGGCTCGAACACGCGTTCGAGGTGTTCGGGTTCGATGCCGCGTCCGCGGTCGTGGACGGCGACGCGGACGACGTCGTCGGCGACCTCGGTCGTGACTTCGATGTAGGGCGTCTGGCCCTCGCGGGCCGCCTCGACGGCGTTATCGAGGAGGGCGACGAAGGCCTGTTGGAGCTCGCCGGCGTAGCCGAGGACGACGGCGGCGCCGCCGGCGCGGTGGTGTTCGAGGTGGAGTTCGAGACCGGGGTGGGCGGCGGCGACGGCGCGAGCGGCGGCATCGACGGCGAGATCGACGTCGAACTCGACGGCGGCGACGCCGGGGGCTTCGCCGAGTTGGAGCAGGCGTTGGACGAGCCCGGCGATGCGGCGTGCCTCGCGTTCGACGACCTCGAGTTTGGCGAGGACGGGGCCGGCGGCTTCGCGGCGAGCGAGCTGGGCCATGCCGAGGACGGACTGGAGCGGGTTGTTGATTTCGTGGGCCAGGCCGGCGGAGAGGCCGGCCATGGCGGCGACGCGCTGGGCGCGGGAGGCGACCTTCTGCAGCCGGCGGACCTCCTCGGTCTTGGCCTCGACGCGGGCCTGCAGCTCGTGGTTCCAGGCTTCGATCTCCTCCTGTTTGCGCCGCAGGTCGGCGGACATCTCGTTGAAGGCGCGGGCGAGCAGGCCCAGCTCGCCGCGGTCGGCGACTTCGACCTGGCCGCCGAGGTCGCCGGCGCCGATGCGGCGGGCGGCGCGGGAGAGGGAGCGGACGGGGGCGGCGAGGGAGCGGGAGAGGACGAAGCCGACGAGCAAGGCGACGACGAGCGAGCCGGCGAGCCAGGCGAGGCTTTGCCAGAAGATCTCGTCGGCGGCGGCGAGGGCGACGGCGGCGTCCTGGAAGACGACGACGGCGGCGCCGGCGGGGAGGGGTTCGACGGCGGCGAGGTGGTCGCCGGGCAGCTCGCGGACGGCGGGGCGCTCGACGCCGCGGAGCGTGGGGAGGGCGTCGGGGTGGAGCGAGTCGCCGACGGCGAGCACGGGGAGGCCGTCGCGGCCGACGAGGGCGGCGCCGCCGGCGCGGGGCAGGAGGCGTTCGAGGTGGTTGCGCAGGCCGTGCAGGGAGACCTCGGCGGCGAGCACGTAGCGTTTTTCGCCGGGGGAGCGGGCGAGGACGGCGACGGCGACGCGCGGGTCGCCGTCGGCGGCGCGGTAGGGGGCGGAGACGGCGCGCCCGCGTGCGGCGGCCTCTTCGACGGGGATCCGGGCGAGGAACGCGGCGGCGTCGGCCTCCGAGGAGGGCGGGTGGCGTTCGAGCAGAGCGCCGCGGTCGTCGGGGCGGCGGCGCACCTGCTGGACCGGCTCTTCGCCCGCGGGATCGATGAGGGCGGCGGCGGCGTGGCCGTCGAACAGGTGGTAGACGACCGAGAGGAAGGCCTCGCGTTGTTCCGGGGAGAAGCGGGCGATGCCGCCGCGCGGGAGGGCGAGGACGGAATCGATCGACTGCACGGAGCGGTCGACGTCGTGTTGGAGGAAGCCGGCGGCCTCGCGGGCGAGGGCGACGAGCAGGTCGCCGGTCTGGGCCTGGAGTCCCCGGCGGGTGGAGGAGAAGGCGAGGGTGCCGGAGAGGCCGGCCGGTAGGGCGGCGACGAGGACGAGGGCGAGGAGGATCTTGTGTTCGTGCCGCACGGCCACGCTCACTGGATGCGGACGTTGAGCGGCGGGGGGGTCGAGTCCTGGAGCACGACGGCGCGCTGTTCGCCGACGGCGACGCCGCCGACGGTACGTCCGGCGACGACGAGCGGGTTCTCGATGTCCTCGGCCAGGGCGACCTGGGTCTCGAACGAGCCGTCGGGTCGGGTGACGACGTGGTAGGTCTCGCCGGTGCGTTCGTTGCGGATCGCCAGGACGCCGGAGAGGCCGTCGGAGAGGCGGCCGCGGACGACGACGGCGCGTTCGGCGACGAGGCGGTCGTTGCCGGCGTCGGCGGCGAGGTCGCCGGGCCAGAACATCTCGGCGACGACGTTGCCGGGGAGTTGGCGCGGGGTGCCGGGCCGTTCGCCGCGGCGGACGGTGGTGTAGCGCCCGGCCTCGACGACGACGGTCTCGCCGGCGGACCGGACGGCGACCTCGCCGTCGGCGGCGGCGACGGCGAGTTCCCGGTCGTCGCCGGCGACGTCGAAGGCGCCGGCGGAGGCTTCGACCTGGGCGGTGCGTTCGAGGGCCTGGACGCGGAACAGGCGTCCGCCGGGTCGGCCGGTTTGGGCGGAGAGGAAGCCGCGTTCGAGCTGGACGCTGGAGAGGGAGCCGGTGATGGCGCCCCAGGTGACGGAGGTGCCGGGCTCGAGGACGACGGTGTTCTCCTCGTCGACGCGCACCACGGCGCGGCCTTCGGGGCCGGTGGTCAGGATGTCGTCGGCTTCCAGCTCGGCGCCCACGGCGACGGCGGCTTCGGTGCCGGTGCGTCGGACGGTGACGGGGCCCTCGACGGACTCGACGCGGGCGTGCGTCGGCTCGACGGGGGCGGTGTCGGCGGAGGCGGTCGGTGCGGCGGTATCGGCGGCCGATGGGGCGACGTCGTCGGCCGGGGCGGCGAGGCGGGACTCGGGGTGCAGTGAGCGGACGGCGATCCAGGTGGCGACGGCGACGACGGCGACGCCGGCGACGGCGGCGAGGGCGATGACGGTACGTCGCTGCATCGGCGCGGTCTTCCCCCCCCCTTTCCGCGGTCAGCCCCGGGCGGCCTGGGCGGCGCGGAAGCGTTCCTCGAGGCGGCGGGCGACGCCGGCGGGGACGAGCGCATCGACCTTGCCGCCGAACGAGGCGATCTCCTTGACGTTGCGCGAGGAGAGGAAGAAGTAGTCCTCCTCGGTCATCATGAAGAAGGTCTCGATGGCGGGCCACAGTTTGCGGTTCATGTTGGCCATCTGCAGCTCGTACTCGAAGTCGGCGACGGCGCGCAGGCCGCGGAGCAGGACGCGGACGTTGCGGGAGCGTGCGTACTCGACGAGCAGTCCGTCGAACGAGACGACCTCGACGCGCGCGCCGCCGTTGATCGACTCGCGGATCATCTCCTCGCGTTCCGCGGCGGGGAAGAGGGTTTCCTTGGCGACGTTGCGGGCGACGGCGACGATCAGGCGGTCGAAGATCTCGAGGCCGCGTTTGATCAGGCCGACGTGGCCGTTGGTGACCGGGTCGAACGAGCCCGCGTAGATCGCGACACCCTGCACGACTGCCTCCCGGACCGGACCACGGTCCTCCACCCCCGGGACCTCGTCCGCGGCGACGAGCAGGTCGACCGCGGTGTCGCCGTAGCGCGACGAGCGGAGGGCCCGGAAGCCGGTCGCCTCGACCGGCGTCGCGCGGGCCGAACGCTCGACGACGACGATACCCCCCGACCGAACGACTTGGCAACTGCGGAGGGTTTCGAGCAGCTCGGGCCAGCGAGCGAAGGCGTAGGGTGGGTCGAGCAGGACGAGGTCGGCCTGGAGGCCGCGGCCGGGGCCGCGGAGGAAGGCGAACGCCTCCGCGCGGACCACCTCGACGGGGGCGGCGGGTCCGAGGGCGGCGGTATTGGCGCGGCAGGCGGCGACGGCGCGCGGGTCGCGGTCGACGAGGACGATGCGGGCGGCGCCGCGGGAGGCAGCCTCGAGGCCGAGGGCGCCGGTGCCGGCGAACAGGTCGAGGGTCGTGCCGCGGGGCCCGTCGGGACCGAGGCGGTCGAAGATCGCCTCGCGGACCTTGTCGGAGGTGGGTCGCACGTCGCGTCCGCGGGGTGCGGCGAGGCGTCGGCCGCGTGCGGAGCCGCCGGTGATGCGCATCGGGTGGGGCTCGTCTCGCGGGGGTGGAGGGTCCGGGCCTAGAAGTTGCCGGACAGGCTCAGGCCGCCGCCGCCGAGGAAGGCGGTCGGTGTGAGGACCCAGGCGGTGTCGGAGTCGTACTCCTCGTCGGTGAGGACATCGACGAGGAAGTAGATGCCGACGCCGCCGGCGACGGCGCCGAGGCCGTACAGGACGCCCTGGAGGATCAGGTAGTTGGTGTTTTCGTCGCAGATCGAGGTCACGCGGGCGGCCCGTTCGGGGTCGGTGGTGTCGCCGGCGGCGGCGTCGCAGGTATCGCCGCCGCTGCCGGCCATGGTCTGGTAGTGGATGTAGTCGGGGTTGACGAGGGCGGCGTCGTTGAGGTCGCTGGCCTTGAGCGAGTAGACGAGGCCGCCGGCGGCCATGCCGACGCCGGCGGCGAGCAGGCCGGCGCCGGTCCACAGGCGCCAATCGGCGAGGAGCCCGCCGTCCTGGTCGTCGCCGGGACCGGGTCCGATGCCGGGACCGGGACCGGGACCGGGACCGGGACCGACGGCGGGGCCGACGGCGACGGTGCCGCCGCCGAGCGGTGCTTCGAGGAGTCGGTACTGGTTGCGGGCCACATCGACCATCCGTTCCCAGGGTTCGAGGCCTTCCTTGACGACGCGGACCTCGTGTTCGCCGGGGGAGACGTCGGTGACCCACAGCGGTTCGGCGCCGGTGCGGCCGACGAGGTCGTCATCGACGTAGACGGCGGCGTCGGGCTCGTTGCTCTGCACGATCAGGGTCGTTTCGGCCCGCTGCTCCCACAGCTCGTCGATCAGGGTGTTGGCGAGGATCTGGAGGTTGGCGGTGCCCTGGCGGGACGATTCGAGCGACCCGCTGGCGGAGCGGACGTCGCGGCGCGAGCCGGCGGAGAAGCGTCGCACATCGATGGCGTAGGTGAAGTGGCCGCCCTCCCCCGGCATCCGCGAGATGAAGCCGTAGACGATGTCGTCGGCGCCGAGCATCTCGGCGACCTCGCGCATGCAGCGCTGGTCGACGTCGTCGCCGCAGTCGGCGAGCAGGGTCATCTGTTCGAGGGTCTGGGTCTTGTCGGACACCTGGTCCAGACTCCGGCTGGTCACGAAGTCCCGGACGTAGCCCGTCAGTCGTTCGGCGAGCACCTCGTCCCCCTCCAGGCTTCGCAGGCCCAGGATCGTGACGTCGGCGCGCGCTTCGGCGGCGGCACCCAGGGTGACCGCGAATGCGAGTCCCATCCAAGCCGTTCGATACATCATGTGCGGCTCCTCGCGGCCGGCGGCAGCGGAAGGCCGGCCGGTTGGAATACTAGCAAAGGGTGGGCCTGCGCGTCGAGGGGTCGTTTCCTGCGC
>JAFGHH010000053.1 GCA_016930215.1 Deltaproteobacteria bacterium | reverse complement strand
CGGGAAGGCGTCGCCCTGCCGGTACAGACGCAGGTCGAGACCATGCCCCTCCTCGACCATCACCGTGTCGCAGGTCGTCTCGGCCGTGCCGAGGATGATCTCCCAGTACGGCAGCTCGCCCTCCTCGGCGACCAGCCGCGCGATCGCGTTCGTCGGCGTGACCTCGGTGTCCTTGACCTTCCAGGCCAGCGGCGTCTCGACCGGCACGGGCGCCGACGGCTCGAGCTTCATCTCCACGCCCTCGACGGTGCACATCTGCGCGACGAAGGTGCCCTCGAGCGTGCCCTTCTCGTCCTCGTCCGTGCTGACGATGCGGATCCGGCCCTCCATCGTCTTGGCGGCCAGGTCGACCTTGGTCACGGTCAGCTCGGTGCTCTCCTCATCAACGCTCCAGTCGCCCTCGTTGCCCAGGTACTCCATCGGGTCGAGGCGGATCGTCTGGTTCGCAAGCAGGTCGGCCTTGGGCCCCGTCGGAATGTTGACGTACAGCAGCGGGTTGCCGTCGGTCTGCGTCTCGATCAGGTTGCAGTCGAATTCCTCGTTCTCGAACACCTTCTTGTTCGTGAGGATCAACTGGACGACCTTGTTGCCCTCCTCGATGCGCGCGTAGGCGAAGTTCAGCTTGATCTCGGTGTCCTTCACGTTGCCGGCAACCTCGGCCTTGGGACCGGCGGCCACGACCTCGGCAGGCTTAGTCTCCTCGGTCGGCTTGGTCTCCTCGGTCGGCTTGGTCTCCTCGGTCGGCTTGGTCTCCTCGACCTTCGTCGGGTCCGCGGCCGGGGTCGGCGTCGTCGGCGCCGCCGCCGCCGTCGGCTCGGCCGGCTTCTCCTCGTCCTTCTTCTTGCAGCCCACGGCCATCGCGAGGCACAGCAGCACCACGAGCCAGGTTCCCTTGCGCATCTTGTCCTCCTCTTTCGGTCGGCGCCACGTCGGGCGTCGCGGCCGAGAGGCTACGCTTGCCCCCTGGGATGTCAAGAGGGGCGCGCGCGGGCCGCGTGGCGCCGCAGGCCGGCCAGGACCTGGACCGCCCGCTCGGGGCCGTCGAAGACCGGGATCCCGAGATCTTCCAGGGCGTTACGGAAGGTGTCGAGCTCCGGCTCGCCGCCGAAACAGGCCGCCACCACCGGCTTGCCGGGTCGGCGGGCCCGCAGGTCGCCGAACGTCTCCCGGGCGTCGAGTCGTGATTCCGGGATGTGGATGAAGATCAGCAGCAGCGCATCGACGCCCGGGTCCTCGAGCACCGCGGCGGCCAGCTCGCGATAGGCGGCCGCCGGGCCGCGCCGCTCGATGGTCGACCACATGTCGACCGGGTTGCGGACCGGGGCCCACGGCGGGGCCAGGTCGCGGATGCGGTCGAGGGTATCCGGGGCGAGCTCCGGGAGGACGAGGCCGTGACGGCCGCAGGCGTCGGCGGTCAGCACGCAGCCGACGCCGGTGATGCTGACCACGCCGAGGCGCGGGCCGGCGGGCGGAACGAGCCGTTCGAAGGCCCGCGTCTGGTCGAACAGCGCGCCGAAGTCGTCGACGCGGAGCGCGCCCGCCTGCCGCAGCGCGGCGTCGGCCACCCGGTCGTCGGCGGCCAGCGCGCCGGTGTGGGAGGCGGCGGCGCGCGCGCCGAGCGGCGTTCGGCCGGACTTGAGCACCACGACCGGCTTGTGCGGCGTCGTGGCGGCGATGGTCTCGTACAGCCGGCGACCGTCGCGCAGCCCCTCGAGGTACATTCCCACGACGCGCACGGCCGGGTCGGCGGCGAGGTACTCCAGCACGTCGGCCTCGTCCACGTCGGCCTTGTTGCCCAGCGAGGCGAAGCAGACGGCGCCCTGGCGCAGGGTCGCGGCGAACCAGCGGGGGAAGGCGCTGGACAACAGGCCGGTCTGGCCGAGGTAGGCGGCGCCGCCGGCAGGAACCGGCTCGATGCTGGCCAGCGACGTCACGACGCGGGAGCGCGCGTGGACGGTGCCGATGCTGTTGGGGCCCATCAGCCGGATCCCGAGCTCGTGGGCGCGCGCCGCCAGCCGCCGCTCGGCCTCCGCTCCCTCCGGTCCGCCGTCCGAGAAGCCCGCCGTGGAGACCACCAGGTTGCGCACCCCGGCCCGCCCGCAGTCCTCGAGCAGCTCGGGGATCGCCTCGCGGGGGATGGCGGCGACCACCAGGTCGACCGGCTCGCCGAGCGCCGAGACCGTGGGTCGGCACGGCAGGTCGAGGATCCGTTCGGCACGGGGGTGGATCGGGTGGATCCTTCCGGGGAACCCCAGGCGCAGCAGGTTCTGCAGGATCACGTGGCCGGCCTTGCGGGGCGACGCCGAGGCGCCGACCACCGCCACGCTCCGCGGCTCGAAGAAGCGCGCGATCTGGCAAATGCGTTCGGCGAGCGGCGGACGCTCCGGAGGCGCCGGCGGGGTCGTGCCGCGCCAGACCATCGCGTCCACCGCTTGCAGACCGGCGGGACCGGCGACGACCGGATTGAGGTCGATCGCGGTCAGCGCCGGGTCGGCGGCGCCCAGGCGGCCCAGGGCCGCGAGCAGCGCGGCCAGGGCGTCGCGGTCCACGGGCGAGGCGCCGCGGAAGCCGTCCAAGAGCTTCCGGCCGCGCAGGTCGTCGACCATCCCCCGCAGCTCGCTGGCCGAAGCGGGCCACAGCCGCAGCGCGACGTCGGGATCCGCCTCGGCCCGCGTGCCGCCGAGGCCCAACAGGACGGTCGGCCCGAAGGTCGGGTCGCGCAGGTAGCCGGCGATCAGCTCGAGCCCGGCCGGCGCCTGCGGCTGGACCAGCCAGCCGTCGAGCGTTCCGTCGAGCCGCGCGCGCATGCGCGCCGCGGCGGCCTCCAGCGCCGCCCGGTCGGACAGGCCCACGGCCACCGCCCCCTGCTCGGTGCGGTGCGCCAGCCCCGGAGCGCGCGCCTTGAGCACCACCGGCCAGCCAAGCCGCGCGGCCTCCTCGGCCAGCGGGGCGTCGGCCGGCAGGAAGCGCTGGACCACGAGCGGCACCCCGGCGTCCCGCAGCAGGCGGTCGGTCGAGGGTTCGTCGAGCAGTCGGGTATCGGCGGCGGCAACTTCATCCATGGCGACCCGGTATCTAGCACGACCGGGGGGGCAAACGGGCCGATGCTTCTGGCCGTTGGCGGTTCGTCGTTGGCGGGGTGGTTGGTCCTTGGCTTCTGGTTTCCGGCGGCTGTTGGCTGTTGGCGGGCGGGGGTGTGATGGTGGGAAGTCGGCGACGAGGCGCGCGATGCCGTCCTCGACCTGGATGCGAGCCTCCCAGCCCAGCACGGCGCGCGCGCGTCCCGGGTCGCCCCAGAAGCGTTCGACGTCGAACGTGCGGGGCGCGGCTTCGCGAATCGCCGAGTGGCCGCCGCCGGCGGCGACCGCCAGCTCGGCCAGCCGCCGCAGGGAGGTCGGGCGCCCGGTGACCAGGTGGAGGGCGGGGAGGTCGAACGTCCCGCCTTCGAGCCGGCGAACCAGCTCGAGCAGGCCGGCGGCGACGTCGTCGACGTGCGTGAAGTCGAAGACGTGCTCGGGACCCTCGAGCACCAGCGGCTCGCCGAGGGCGGCGGCGCGGGCGAACGCGGGGGCGACGCGGTCGGCGTGGTCGGCGGTCGAGCCGTAGACGTTGGACAGCCGCACCACGGCGACGCGCGCGCCGGCGGCGCGGGCCTCGAGCACGAGCCGTTCGGCGGCCAGCTTGCTCTCGCCGTAGACGTTGACCGGTGCGGCCGGCGTGTCCTCGTCGGCCGGGAGGCGCGCGGCCCGGCCGTAGACCTCGCGGGAGCCGGCGAGCAGCACCCAGGCGGGAGGCCGTTGTGCGGCGGCCGCGGCGAGCACGTTCGCGGCGCCGCCGACGTTGGTGCGCCGGCAGGTTGCGGGGTCGCGCTCGGCCCACACCACCCGGGAGACGGCGGCGAGGTGCACGATCCCGCCGCAACCGTCCGCGGCGCGGGCCAGTGCGGCGGGGTCGCGCACGTCCCCCCGGTCGGCGGCGTCCCGCTCGCGCGGGTCGAAACGGCGCAGCGACAGACCGGCCCGCCCGGCGGCCCGCACGAAGGCCGTGCCGACGAGGCCCGCGGAGCCGGTGACCAGGATCGGCCTCATGCCGAGCGCACGCGCAGTTCGTCGACGTGCCAGGTCTCCATGGAAGCCAGCGGCGCGAGCCGGTCGACCACGTCGGCGGCGAAGCGGCACGCGTCCGCGGCGGGGCCCGGTCGGACGAGAAACTGCAGCTTGAGGTCTCCCATGGGCCGGGAAGGTAGCGCAACTCGGCGCCGTCCGGATCGGATTCCTGCCGGCGTCGGCCCCACCAAGGCCCGCCCTTCGACCGTCGCGCCCGGCGAGCGCCGTTGACCCGCGCCGGGCCGAGGGGCCAACATCCCGTCCGACGGAGGTGCGGCGATGCGACGGACTCTCGGAATCCTCGTGGCCCTGCTGGTCGTGGCGACGGCGGTCGGGTGCAAGAAGAAGGCGCCGGAGGCCCCGCCGGTGCCCGACGTCCCGACTTCCGCCGCGGACACGTCGCCGGCGCCGGCGGCCGAGGCACCGGAGGGCCTCGCGGCGGACGGCCCGGCCGCGGGCGCGACGTCCGGCGGGACGGAGACGGGCGGCCCCGCCCCCGCACGCTCGGAGTACCTGCTCGAGACGGTCGGCGACTGGACCGTGCTTGCGATGCGCCCCGACGGCTTCGAGAAGCTGTCGCTCGAGCAGAAGCGGCTCGCCTACCATCTGTACCGCGCGGCGATCGCGGGCGACCCGATCTTCTACGACCAGCACTACCGCCACAACCCGGCGATCAAGTCGCTGCTCGAGGCGCTGGCGCGGCACCCGGAAGGGGTGGATTCCGAGCTGCACGAGCGGCTGGTCACGTACCTGAAGAAGGTCTGGATCAACCACGGGATCCACGACACGATGAACGGCGACAAGCTGGTGCCGGACATCACCTACGAGGACCTGCAGGCCGCGGCCCGGGCCGCGCTCGCCGCCGGCGTTGAGCTGCTCGGGACGAAGGACGAAGCGACGCTCCTGGCGAAGCTCGAGGAGCTGCGGGGGCCGATGTTCGACCCGGAGGTCGATCCGTTCGCCACGCGCCGCACCGTCCCCGAGGGGCGCGACCTCTTGACGGCGTCGTCGAACAACTTCTACGAGGGGGTGACGCAGGCGGACCTCGAGGGGTTCACCGAGCAGTATGCGCTGAACTCGCGGCTGGTGAAGCGGAACGGGAAGCTGGTCGAGCTGCCGTGGCGGGCCGGCGCCGCCGGCGTCGAGCCGGGGTTGTACGCGACGGAGCTGCGCGCCGTCGTGCGGCACGTGCGCGCGGCGATGGCGGAGTCGGGCGAGGCGCAGCGCACCGCGCTGGGGCACCTGGCGCGGTGGTTCGAGACCGGCGACTCGCAGGCGTTCCGCGACTACAACATCGCCTGGGTCCGGGACGACCCGCCGGTCGACGCGATCCTCGGCTTCATCGAGGTCTACGCCGACCCGCGCAACCAGAAGGGAGCCTGGGAGGGCGTGGTGTTCTTCCCCGACGTCGCCGAGGGGGAGGCGATCCGCAAGCTGGCGGCGAACGCGGCGTACTTCGAATCGAAGCTGCCTTACGCCGAGGCGTACAAGCGCACCGAGTTCAACCCGCCGCTGGCCAACCGCGTCGTGTCGCTGGTCCACACCGGGGACGCGGGGCCGGTCAGCCCCGGCGGGATCAACCTGCCGAACGCGCAGGACATCCGCCAGGAGCACGGCTCGAAGAGCATCGACATCGGCAACCTGGGCGCCGCGGTCGACGCGGTGACGGGCGAGCTGGCGATCCGCGAGTTCGCCTGGGACGACGCCGAACGCGAGCTGGCGCTGCGGTGCCGCGAGGCGATGCGGCGACAGGGGATCGCGTACCACGAGGTGATCGGCCACGGCTCGGGCAAGGTCCCGGAAACGCTGACGGGCGACCCGGCCGACCACCTCCCCGGGACCTACAACACGATCGAAGAGGCGCGCGCCGAGGCGGTCGCCCTGTACCTGGCGTTCGACCCGAAGACCGTCGAGATCGGGATGCTGCCGTCGGCCGACTGCGCCGTGGCGGTCGGCCAGTCGTACCTGCGCAACGGGCTGCTGGTGCTCCGGCGGCTGCCGCCCGGCGGGATCGTCGAGGAGGACCACTGGCGCGCCATGCTGCTGATCGTCGGCTACGCGATCGACAAGGGCGCGGCACGCGTCGAGCGGCGCGACGACAGGTTCTACATCGTGATGAACGACCCGGAGCGGTGGCGCGCGACGGTCGGCGAGCTGCTGGCGGAGCTGATGCGGATCAAGGCCGAGGGGGACGCCGCGGCGGCGACGCGTCTCGTCGAGACCTACGGCGCGCGCTACGACGAGGCGCGGCGCGAGGACGTGCTGGAGCGGGTCGAGGCGCTCGGCTACCCGAAGAAGTACGCCTTCGTCTCGCCGATCCTCAGGCCGGTGCTCGGCCCGGACGGCACGATCACCGACGTCGTCGCCGAGCCCGCGCCGTCGCTCGCCG
>JAFGHH010000052.1 GCA_016930215.1 Deltaproteobacteria bacterium | reverse complement strand
CCCTTGATCGCGTACACGCGCTCGATGGCCTTGCGGTCCATCAGGTTGCAACCGATCCCGTAGACCGTGCCCGTGGGGTACGCGATGACGCCGCCGCCCCGGAGCACTTCGACGGCCCGGGCGACCTTGCGCGGTTCGGGATGCGCGGGATTGATGGGCAGCAGCATGATTCCGATGCTCCTCGACGAATGGGGGGCGGACTACTTGCCCGGCTTCGCGGCCGGCTTGCCTTCGGGATGGAGCGGGAACTTCGGCGTCGACCCGCGGGCCCGCAGGACGCGCTTGCGGCGCTTGCCCTGGTTGGTCTTCTTCCGTCGGCGGATCGAGTAGGTCTGTTGACTCGGCGATACCATTCCGTCTTCTCCGCGGGGCTTGCACGTCTTCCGGTCGTCCCGGGGCAGCCCCGGCCAGGGGTGGGAATATTAGGGATCCGGGATCGGGTGTCAAGTGGAACATCCGCTGCCGTCCGGGCACACTTCACCCCGGGTGGCGGCGGTCGCGGCGGAGGGTGCGGCTGCGGCCGGTGGAGGTGTCGAGTGACGGGATGGGGCCGGGAGTGGGTGTTCGTGGTCGCCGCCGCCGTTTCCGCCTGCGGTCCGCCGCCGGTGGTGCCGGCCCCCGCACCGGAGGACGCGACGGCCGTCGAAACGACGGCGGTCGAGCCGACGGCCGCCGCGGACGAGCCGTTCCGCGCGGTGCTCGCCGCGCTCGTCGGCGGCTCGGCGCGGGCCGTGCGCAACTTCGTCCCCACCGGCGGGCGGCTGCTGGTGCGCACCGACATCTGCAGCGGCCCGCTGGGTCGCGTGCGCTGCAACGAGCACGAGGTCGATGCCGAGCGCCGGATGGTCACCGACGAGCTGCTCGCGCCGTGGCAGGGCGTCGTGGCCCAGGCGGCCGCGGCCGACCCGGCGTTCGCCCCCGAGACGCAGCCGGTGCGGTGTGCGGAGTCCGCTCCGCCGCGCTGGACCTGCTCCACCGTCCTGTCGCTGGGGTTCGATGCCTGCCGGGGGGACCACACGGCGACGCTCGAGGCGTTGCTGCTGCGGGACGGCGACGACTGGTGGCTGGAACAGCTCGGGCTGTCCCAGGAGATCCTGGTCTGTCACTAGGCGGATGGTGGTTGCCCCCGGGGGGGACGCCGGTCTAGCATCTCGCCGGTCCCGGGGGGAGGGGCGGGGGTCGAGACCGGAGCGGTCCGGGGCGGGAGTGGGCGCGTGGCGCTGTTTGGTCCCGACGCCGAGAAGATCGAGCGCTGGAAGCAGGAGGGACGCGTCGCCCGCCTGCGTTCTGCGATCGAGGGCGGCGGCCCGTTCGCCGAACAGGCCCAGCAGGCGCTCGTCGAGATCGTCGCCGACCCCTCGGTGTTGTCCGGGGTGACGGACGAGGCGGTCCTCGAGGCGTTCGAGGCGCTGCTCAACCTGGACCAGCACGCCGCGTCGTGGGCCCTCCTGACCTACGTCAACTCCCCGGCCGCAGGCTCGGCGGTCGCCTGCCGGTTGATCGACCGGCTGGCCTCGCGCGAGACCGACGCCGCGCTGCTCGCCGTGCTCCGGCTGGCCGGTTGCCGGCTGGAGAACGTGGGGCTGCACGCGGTGCGCGCGCTGGCCGGGATGAACCACCCGCGCCTGCCGGTCGCCCTGCGCTCCGCGCTGCTGCTCGCCGACCACGATGCGCTCGAGCACCTGCTCCGGCTGCTCGAGGAGCGCCAGATTCCCGGCGCGTCGAAGGTGCTGGTGCACCGTTTCGCCAAGGTCGCGCCCGACCTGCGGCGGCCGATGGCGCGGGCCCTGCGGCGCCAGGGCCTGTCCGCGGCCCAGGCCGAGGACGCGCTGGTGCGGGCCTATCTGCTGGTCGAGGAGGAGCGCTTCGCCGAGGCGGCGGGCTGCGGGGCGGAGGCCTGGCAGCCGCTCGCCGAGGCCCTCGGAGCGCGGCCGGAGGCGAGCGACCGCACGGCCCGCATCCTGTGGGCGCTCGCCCAGGTCGACCGCGACATGTTGTACCGTGCGCTGCGGCTGCGGTTGTCGAAGGCGGCGGACGAGGCGATCCAGCGGCCGAGCGCGGCGGCGACCGCGGAGGTGCGGGCGGTGGCGGCGTGGGTGCTGCCGGCGCTGGTCGAGCTCTACGCGCGGAAGGCCGAGGTCCGCGAGCTGGCGGCCCAGGTCGTCGCGGAGCGTTTCGCGGCCGTGAAGGGGATCCTCGAGGGGATGTAGGCGGCTTCGGCCGCCCCGCCCGGAACGTGCCCGGCACCGCCCGGGCGCACGGAGGGACCGCGATGGACGTGTACCGGATGCTGATCGGAGGGGAGTTGGTCGAGGCGGCGAGCGGCCGGACGTTCGAGGTGACCGATCCGTGCCGCGTGGAACCGGTGGCCCGCGTGCCGCAGGGCGATCGCGAGGACGTCGACCGTGCCGTGGCGGCGGCGCGCCGCGCGTTCGACGAAGGACCGTGGCCGGGGATGGCGCCGGAGGAGCGCGCCCGCCTGCTGCTGGACGTGGCCGAGCGGCTCGAGGCGCGCCAGGACCGGCTGATGGAGCTCGAGAGCCGGCAGGCCGGCATTCCGATCCGCAAGACGACGCTGATGGACATTCCGGTCGGGCTGGAGATGTTCCGCACGATGGTGCGGGCGAGCCTCCGCGTGGCGCGCTACGAGCCGCTGCCGTGGATCGATTTCCCGGCGGTGTCGTGGAACTTCGTGCTGCGCGAGCCGATCGGCGTCTGCGCCGGGATCTGCGCCTGGAACTTCCCCTGGCTGTTCACGATGTGGAAGAGCGCCCCGTCCCTGGCGATGGGCAACACGCTGGTGCTCAAGCCGGCGTCCTACACGCCGCTCACCGCGCTCGAATTCGCCAAGGCCTGCGTCGAGGCCGGACTGCCGCCGGGCGTCGTCAACGTCGTGACCGGCGGCGGGAGCACGGTGGGCACGGCGCTGTGCGAACACCCCGGCGTCGACAAGGTCTCGTTCACCGGCTCGACCGAGGTTGGTCGCGAGATCCAGCAGCGCGCGGCCGCCACGATCAAGCGCGTGACGCTCGAGCTGGGCGGCAAGAGCCCCAATGTCGTGCTGCCCGACGCGGACCTCGCGCTGGCCGTCGACGGCGCGCTGTTCGCCGCCTACTTCAACGCCGGGCAGGCCTGCGAGGCGGGGACGCGGCTCCTGCTGCACGAGGCGATCCACGACGAGTTCCTGGCGCGGCTGCGCGAGCGGATCGCGCTGGTGCGCGTCGGCGACACGGCGGACTTCGAGACCACGATGGGCCCCGTGATCACCGAGGGCCAGCGCCGCAAGGTCGAGGAGTACATCCGGTCGGCGAACGAGGAAGGCGCGCGGCTCCTGTGCGGCGGCGGGCGGCCGAAGGACGTCCCGCCGGGGTGGTTCGTGGAGCCGACCGTCTTCGCCGACGTGACGCCCAAGATGCGCATCTTCCGCGAGGAGATCTTCGGGCCGGTGCTGGCGGTGACGAGGTTCGGGACGCTCGACGAGGCGGTCGCGCTGGCCAACGATACGACGTACGGGCTGGCGGCCGCCGTCTGGTCCCGCGACACGCTCGGGGCGCTCGACCTGGCGCGCCGGATCCGCGCCGGCACCGTCTGGATCAACGACTACCACCTGATCAACGCCGACGCGCCGTTCGGCGGCTACAAGCAGTCGGGCCGCGGCCGCGAGCTCGGCCGCTACGGCCTCGAGGAGTACACCGAGGTCAAGCACGTCCACGTCGACCAGGTCGGTCCGGACCGCGACCGCAAGTTCTGGTTCGACTACGTGATGAACCGGGAGTGATCAATCGTCGTCCCCGAGGTCGCCGGTACCCTCGTCTTCGAGGTCGTCGGCGTCGCCGTCCTCGGGCATCGGGTCGTCCAGCGGCGGCTCGACGGGCGCGGCGGGCGGGGGCGGCGGCGGCAGCGGCTCCTCCGCCACCGCCTTCCACGACATCAGCAGCCGCTCGACCTCGACCGGCACGACGAGCCGCGCGTCGACCACCGCGCCCGTCGCGTCGCGGACCGGCTCCAGCGAGGGCGGGACGAAGGCGAAGCGCGCCGGCAGGCCGGCCAGCTCGGCGCGTCGTGCCGCCTCCTCGCGCCAGCCCTCGGGAGCCCGCGCACCGTAGGTCTCGACCAGGGCCCGCGCCGCGTCGTAGTCCCCCTGCGCCCGGATGCGCTCGACGGAGGCCAGCAACTCGTCGATCACCGCGTGCCAGGCCGAGAAGTCCGGCAGGCGGAGCCAGGTCTTGCCCCCGGAGCGCTCGACGACCACCGCCTCGCGCTCGATCGCGTAGCGCACGACCAGCAGGTGGGCCCGGCGGCCGTCGCCCTCCACCGCGTCGGACGGCAGCGTGCGCAGCAGCGGGAGCGTGCCGCGGACGTAGTCGCGCAACGCCGCCTCGCCGCAGCCGTGGTCGGGGAGGAAGCCGAGCGCCACGAGCCGCGGGTCCTCGACGAAGTGCAGCGCCAGCAGGTCGGCCCGCGTCTCGGCCAGCACGCCCGCGTATTCGGCCAGGGTCAGCGCCGTCGCCGCCTCTCCGGGGGGCGGGGGCAGGGAGGCGTGGCCCAGCACGTCGTGGAGGGCGGTGAGGGTTTCCCAGGCGGCCGCGCCGCAGCGGCGCGCCTCCGCCGCCTCGGCCTCGTCGAACGAGAACTCGCGCAGCGCCGGCTCCAGGTGCACGGCGCGCAGCGCGTCGTCGACGTTGACGAGCTGCAGGGCGCGGGAACCGACGTCCCGACGCACCGCCGGGTCGTTCGGCAGGCTGAGCGCCGACGGCGTGAAGAAGGCGGCATCGCCCGTGGCGGTCAGCACCTGGTAGGCCGCGGGCCGTTCGGCCGACGCGACGGGCCCGTCCGGCTCCGGCGGCGCCGGCCGCGGCACGTCGGCGGGCCACGGCGCCTCGTCCAGGAACGCGTCGGCCTCGACGGCCAGGGCGCGCAGCCGCGCGGTCCGGACCTCGTCTCGCACCAGCACCAGCCCTTCCCACAACCCCTTGCGCCCGCGGGGGTCCTCGTCCGTCTCGACGAACCCCAGGACGGCCTCGACCGGCTCGTCGAGGGCGGCCCAGGCGGTCTCGTGGTCGCGCCAGCGGGTCGGGTCACCGATCTCGAGGAATTCGATCAGCGCCTCCAGGGCCGCGCGCTGGGCCTCGCCGGCGAAGGGGAGGGCGTCGCGCAGGTGCCCGACGACGCGCCGGAGCTGCGGCGCGTACAGTCCGGGCGGATACTCGTTGCGGCCCGCCCGCCAGACCTGCTCGGTCAGCGCGCCGTCGGCGTCGCGGACGATGCCGGCGTTGAGCGGCCGGCGCTCGCGGAACCCCTCGAGGTCGTCGAGGCCGACGTCGGCGCCGTAGACGTTGAGCACGCCGGCGGACAGGGCGTCCTCGTCCTCCGGCGGGGTCGGCGGCACGAGCCATTCGTCGGTCGCCGGGTCGAACAGCGGGGCGCGCAGGCCGTCGAGCGCCTCGCGCAGCTCGGCCTCGTCGAGGAAGCCGAAGCGTTCCCCGGCGGCGAACACCGACAGCGCCGCCATGTGGAGCTCGTCGAAGGAGAAACCGGGGGGCAGCTTGCGCCCCGTCCGGTCGTGCAGGCCGTGGTGCAGCCAGAGCTGGAGCAGGAAGTCGCGCAGCTTCCCGAGCACCTCCGGCTCGACGGCGCCGCCGCGGGCCAGGATGCCCTCGAGCAGCGTCAGCAGCTCGAGGTTCCGGGCGTAGCGCTGGTCGTAGGCGATCGGGTCGCCGGCGATCGCGGCCAGCGAGAGGTGCCAGGCAAGGACGCGCCGGGCCGGCTCGAGGTCGTCCCAGGCGGGGACGTGCAGTTGCAGCAGCTCCACGTCGCCGGCGCGGCCCAGATCGACCACGGGCCCGGGTGGTGGGGGAGGCGGTCCGAGCGGCGGCGGTGGGGCCGGCGGCGGCGGGCAGCCGGCAAGCAGCAGGGCGAAAACGACCGGAGATCGCGCGGCGAGGTTCGACATGCCGTGCATCCTGGCGCGACGGGCGCTCGGCGGTCAACCCGGGGACCCGAGGCCCGCGGGTCTCCGCTACCAGCGCTCGCCGGCCAGCACGAACCACTCCTCGCGGCGCAGCTGGTGGTGTCCTTCGTTCGTCGGGTGCACGCAGTCGTCGTCGATCCACCGCTCCGCGCCGGGGGCGTTCATGCCGTGGTCGAGGAACACGCCGTGGTTGTCGACCAGCCGCGCGCCGAGCTCGGCGGTGACCGCGGCGATCGCGTCGTTGAAGCGGCCGAGGTTGGCGATCGCGGCGGCGCGGGCGATGGCCAGCCGCGGGTCGTTCAGCGTTCCGCAGAACCCCTCGTCGAACCCCGCCGGGATCGCCCCGGTGCCGCCGGTCGGGTCGTGGACGTTCGTCACCAGGAACACGACGGCCTTGCCGGCCGCGGGGTCCTCGTAGCGCTCCCGCAGCAGCCGGAAGATCTCCCGGTAGTTCGTCTGCAGCCGCGCCGCCGCGGCGTCGGTGGCCGAGGCCAGCACCATCGTCATCACGTCGTCGTTGAAGTCGTTGCCGCCGCAGGTCAGCGAGACGAGCACGTCCCCGTCCACGCTCCGCGGCAGGCTGCCGCCCAGGGCGTCCCGCAGGTTGCCCAGCGTGTCGGACGTCGTGGCGCCGCTGTCCCCGAGGTCGACGAACTGCACCGTCGGGAACAGCGCCCGCAGGTGGTGCGCCAGGTATGCCGGGTAGTCGGCGTGGTTCTCCAGCACCAGCCGAGCGTAGCCGTGCCCGCTCGCGCCGTTGCGCCCGGCGGCGTTGTAGCCGGCGGCGAGCGAGTCGCCGAGGTTGACGTACAGGCGGAGGTCGTCCAGCAGCCCCAGCGGCGGCGGTTCCCCGCCGTCGTCCTCGGACGCCTCGGGCGTCACGTCGGGAACGACGTCGGGCACGGCGTCCGGAGCGTCCGGGCCGCCGTCCGGGCCGACCTCCGCGTCGGGCTCCGGCGCGTCGGCGTCCGCAGCGCCGGCGTCCTCGCGGACCGTGTCGGGGAAGAAGATCTCGAACCCCTCCGGGTCGTCGCCGCAGCCGCCCAGGCCGGCGGCGACCAGCGCCGCGGCCAGGGCGGAGCACGAGAACCGGGCCCCTCCTCGAGTCGTCGTCTCCATGCGTCCGGTCATAGCACGAACGGGGGCGAGCCGCCCTCAGAAGCTGGCGACGAGGCCGAGCGCGAAGATGTCGATCGACTCCTCGTAGTGGCCGTTGTTGACGACCGGGATCAGCTCCTCGGGCCGTTCGATCGAGGTCAGGATGCGGGTCCTGCCGGCGGTCACGTCGCGGTCGGCCATGAACATGTGCTGGTGGCTGGCGGTGAGCTGCAGTCCCCACCAGGGGAGCCGGACCGTGACGCCGGCCGCCACGGCCCAGGTCTCGAAGTAGGCGAAGTCGACCCGCGTCCACTCCAGCGGCACGGTCGCCGATTCCCAGCTCGCCCCCCAGTGCAGCGACAGGTCGCCGTCGAGCAGGTTGACGTCGCCGCCGAGGCGCACGGCGACGGTGTCCTGCCAGTGGTGGGGGGAGTTCAGGATGCCGGCGCTTTCCGGGTGCTCGAAGTCGGGGCGCACCGCGAGGTTGGGCAGGCCGTAGCCCATCGGGACCACCCCGTCGACCTTGATCTCGAAGTTCTCCACGGCCGAGTTCATCTCGTAGGTCACGTCCAGCTCGATGTCGAACCACTCGCGCACGTGCGGCGGCAGCCGGGCGAGGCGGGCCGCGAGGTCGGGGTCGAGCGCGCCGCCGGCCGCCGCGGCGGTGTCGCGGGGCCAGACGAACCGGACGCCGGTCCGCAGCTGGATCCAGGGCCAGTTGAACGAGACCCGGCCGGTCGGTGGCCGCTCGCCGGCCTCCGTGTTGTAGTCGGTCCAGGCGTCGCTGGCGATCGGCACCTGGTCGCGGACGCCGTAGGGGTTGGAGATCGTGACCATCTCGCCCTCGGCCTGGATGCGGTCCTGGGCGCGGGCCGACAGTCCCAGCTCGAGGTAGCGCCAGGGGCGGTACCAGACGCCGAGCATCCCGCCGGGGACGAACCAGTCCCAGACGTCGAGGTTGGCGCGGAGGTCGGCGACGACGTCCACGCCGTCGCCGAAGGCGACCGACATCTGCTGGAACTTGATGTTGAGGATGCCGGGCTGGAACGACCCGCCGATCGAAAGGTCGTCGGTGATGCGCCAGGCGACGGCCAGGGTCGGCCAGATCAGCAGGATGTCGGCGTTGAGGCCGTCGTAGCGCTGGGGCGCGGGGATCGGGATCCGCTCGCCGTCGTGATTCACGACCCAGGTCTGCGTCGGGAAGTCGAAGCGGCCGATCGCGGCCGGGCCGAACACGCCCAGGCCGAACTCGAAGTCGCTGTCCAGCCCGAGGTCGGTGACCAGGCCGAAGAACGGGCCGGGGAACAGCCCGGCCGCATCGTGCACCTCGGGGTACGGCAGGCCGTCGACCCGGAACCCGTTGGCCCCCGCGAAGTCCATCTCGCCCTCGCGCCGGAACGACAGGTCGCGGTGGGCGAGGACGCAGTCGAACAGCAGGTAGGTGCCGGGCGGCATCCGGCCCATCGTCGCCGGGTTGTAGTACAGCGACGTCGGGTCGTCGCCGCGGGCGGTGAACGCCCCGGCGCGTCCGTTGGCCACGGCGCCGTTCGTGCCGAACTCGAAGCCGCCCCCGCGCGCGGGCGCGGCGCCGGCGAGCCACAGGACGATCACCAGATTCCGGAGGATCCCCGCAGATGCATGCACACATCCATTGTCCGACGAACCGGGCACCGGCGGCAAGCGTCTCGATTGCCGCACCGCGGCAAGCCGCGTCAAAGCTCGCGGACGGCCCGACGCAGCGCGGCCAGCGTTTCCGGCCGCAGCAGCGCGCGCCCCGCCGCGTCCAGCACGGAGCGTTCGAGCGCCTCGCGCCGGCGGCGCCACCGCACGGCCATCCCGTGCGCCACGCGCTCCAGGCCCGCGATCGAGATCAGCCCGTCGTCGAGCAGCACCGCGGCGAGCTGGAGGGCGTCGCGCGCCGCGCGCAGCCCCGGGGCCAGCGTGTCCACGTCCCGCGGTTCCCGGCCGCGCGTCAACAGCACGCAGGCCAGCCGCACGCGCCCGCGCCCCGAGGCCCGCTCGGCCAGCGCCCGCAGCCGCGGCACGTCCCGGACGCCGCCCGCGCGCAGCGTCTCGTCCAGCGCCGCGCCCGACTGCTCGCCCCGCTGCGCCGCGGCGAGGCGCGCGAAGACCAGCGCGTCGGACTCCCAGTCGTCGCCCACCAGTACCAGCTCGGCGCCTGCCGGCAGGCGCGCCAGGAGCAGCCACAGTGCGGTGAGCTTGTACTCGATCTGCGAGCGCAGCCGGTCGAGCTGCAGGCGGCGGGCCAGGCGGAGCTGGTCCTTGAGCACCAGGCCGTCCGGCTCGAGGCCGTCGAGCAGCATG
>JAFGHH010000051.1 GCA_016930215.1 Deltaproteobacteria bacterium | reverse complement strand
TCCGCACGTCCGGGTCGTTCGTCGTCTCGCTCACCTGGATTCCCCTTCCCGGCGGCCGTTGCGGGGCGTCCCGTTCGGTCGCGCGGCGTCGTAGGCCAGGATGATCTTCTGCACCAGCGGATGGCGGACCACGTCCTTCTCGGTGAAGGTGCAGACGCGGATCCCGGGCACCTCGGCCAGCAGCTCGCGCGCCTCGACCAGCCCCGAGCAGACGTCCGGGGGCAGATCGATCTGCGTGACGTCGCCGGTGACGACGGCCTGGGCGCCGAAGCCGAGCCGGGTGAGGAACATCTTCATCTGCTCGTGGGTGGTGTTCTGGGCCTCGTCGAGGATGACGAACGAGTTGTTGAGGGTGCGGCCGCGCATGAAGGCCAGCGGCGCGACCTCGATGAGCCCGCGGGCGATCAGCTCCTGGGTCTTCTCCAGGCCGAGCATGTCGTGCAGCGCGTCGTACAGCGGCCGCAGGTAGGGGTTGACCTTCTCGACCAGGTCGCCGGGCAGGAACCCGAGCCGCTCGCCGGCCTCGACCGCGGGGCGGGTCAGCACGATGCGCTGGTAGCGGCGGGCCTGGAACGCGGCGATCGCCTGGGCCATCGCGAGGTAGGTCTTGCCGGTGCCGGCAGGACCGATCGCGAACACCAGGTCGTGCGTGCGCAGCGCCTCGACGTACTTCTGCTGGTTGACGCCGCGCGGGGTGACGGCGCGCCGGCCGGCGGCGACGAGCACCACGTCGGCGTGCAGCTCGCGCAGCCGGACCGCCTCCCCGCCCTCGACGAGGGCCACGGCCTGTTCGACCTCCTGGGCCCGGACGGGGGCGGCGGTGGCGGCCAGCTCGAGGATCTGGAGCAGGCAGCGGCGCGCGCGGTCCACCGGCTCCCCGGCGCCCTGGAGCTGGATCCGGTCGCCGCGACTGCCGGCGGCGACGCCGAACGCGGCGGCGACGTGGCGCAGGTTGCGGCCCTGGGCCCCGAGCGCCTTGCGCAGGGCCTCGGGATCGTCCACGGTCAGCTCGACGACGGGCACGCCGGGCACCAGCCCGTTGCCCCCGGCCGCCGGTCCTTCGCCTCCCTGGTGCGGAATCGAACTGCGATCCTCGTGCGGCTCCCTCATCTGGGCCCCAACCTAACGCAAAACCGGTCGCCCGACAAACGGGTCCGGTCGCGGACGGAGGAGGCGACCCGGCGGTCCGGCCGGGCGGCTCGCGGCCGGCGCCGGCCGGCGGGCTCACGGTCCGAACCGAACGCAGCGGACGAGATGCGCGAGCGTCTTGCCGAGCGAATGATCCACGAAACCGTAGTCGAACCCGACGCGCCAGGCGTAGGGTTCCCCGGTCGCGTAGGACGAGGACGACCACAAGGACGCGACCGGCGTCGCCGGAAAGGCCGTGGTGTCGACCGACGGGCTGCTCCGTCGGTTGTCGGCGATGGTGTGCAGCGCGGCGATGTCGGGCAGGGTCCAATCGGAGTGTCCGCCCCAGGTCGAGTTCTGGCAGCAGGCGAGCGCGGCCTGCCAGGTCATCGACGTCGCCGTGCCCGAACAGCTCGCACCGGTCAGGCCGGCGACGCAGCCTTGCCAGACCCACCCGGTCACGACGTCGGCGACGACCGGCTCGCCGGCCACCGGCTCCGACCGGGCGAAGCGCGTCCCGGCCGGATGGAAGGGGCCACGACGGACGCACCGGATGCGACGCGTGACGGTCTTGTTGTTGGCCGCCAGCGACCCGTCGTCGAAGCCGACGTTCCACGCGGGAGAAGACCCGAGCGACGAGGACGACCAGAACGCCGTGGCCGGGGTGGCCGGGAAGGCCGAGGCACTGATGCGCGCGCCCGAGGCGAGGCCGTAGTCCACGATCGACAGCAGCTCGAACTCGTCGGGCAGCCGCCAATCGGCGTGGCCGCCCCAGGAGAGGCCGTCGCAGTAGGACAATGCGTTCGACCAGGTGTACCCGGCGTCGCTGCCGGTGCCGCAGGAGGCCCCGCTCCGTCCCGCCGCGCACCCCTGCCACTCGAGCCCGGTGACGTTGTCGAGCACGACGGGCTGACCGGCGACCGGCTCGCTCCGCGCGTAGCGCTCGGAGGCCGCGTGGCCGACGTCCCAGCCGTACTGCGCGTCCTGGCCGCAGAAGGCGGTCGTCCCGCAGGCCGTGGTGCCCGGGGTGCCGGGGCAGGAGGCCGGCGGCGTCCCGCTGCCGTCGCCGTAGCAGGCTCGTTGCCCGGTGTCGGCCGGCGTGAAGTGCGGACCGGGCACGTTGCACGTCGTCGCCCCGCAACCCGGCGAGACGCAGCTGCCGCCCACGCAGATGTCGTACGAGCGATCCGGCGCGGTGATCGTCTCGCACGGCGTGAAGTCCGGCCGGCCCGTGCAGCTCGGCGCCACGCAGATCCCCCAGTTCTCGTTGCAGACGAGGCCGCCCGGAGCGCACGGGCCGTCCTCGGCACACGGGATCTCGACGCCGCACCCCTCGTCGGTCTGCCCGTCGCAGTCGTCGTCGCAGCCGTTGCCGCAGGTTTCCGCGGCGGCGCAGCACGAGCCCCAGGTGCAGCCGGTCCCGCAGGTGCGCGTGCCCGTCGTCGAGCAGGCGGTCGTACACGACTCGGTCGCGCCGAGGGCGCAGCCGAATCCCTCGTCGGTCTGCCCGTCGCAGTCGTCATCGATCCCGTTGCACGACTCGGTCGTGCCCGCGACGCACGTGCCCCAGGTGCAGGTCGTCGAGCAGGTCCGCGTGCCGGCGCAGCTTCCGATCGTGCACGGCTCGGTCGTCCCCCGCGCGCAGGCGAAGCCGTCATCGATGACCCCGTCGCAGTCGTCGTCCGCCCCGTTGCAGGTCTCGGCGGTCGTCACCACGCACGCGCCCCAGGCGCAGGTGTCGCCGCAGGTCCGGGTGCCGCTGCAGGTCCCGGTGGCGCCCGTCCGCGTGCACGGTTCGGTCGCGCCGCGCCGGCAGGAGAAGGTCTCGTCGGTCAGCGTGTCGCAGTCGTCGTCCAGGCCGTTGCAGGTCTCGGTCGCCGTCACGACGCACGTCCCGCTCCAGGCGCAGGTCGCCGAGCAGGTTTCGGTCCCCGTGCAGCCGCCGGTCGCGGTGCAGGCCCGCGTCGAGCCCCGGACGCAGGCGAACCCCTCGTCGGTCGTCCCGTCGCAATCGTCGTCCAGGCCGTTGCAGCTCTCGGTCGCGGTCACCTCGCACGTGCCGCTCCAGGTGCAGGTGGTCGTCGAGCAGGTCTCGGTTCCGACGCAGCCCCCGGCCGCGGTGCACCCGCGGGTCGTGCCGCGGCTGCAGGTCATCCCGGGGCCGTCGTCCGTCACGTCGTTGCAGTCGTCGTCGACCCCGTTGCACAGCTCGGTCGCCCCGGGGTGGACGTCGCGATCGCCGTCGTCGCAGTCGCCACCGCATCCCAGCGGCCCGTACCCGTCGCCGTCGGCATCGAGCGCCGTGCCCCGGCAGGCGCCGCCGGAGCAGGCGTCCCCGATCGTGCACGGGTCGCAATCGTCGCACGGCAGTGAGTTGTCCGTCCGGCGGCACGCCTGGCCCGCCGCGACGGGCTCGCAGGTGTCGGTCGTGCAGACGTCGTCCGGGACCTCCCGGCACTCCTCGTTCGTGCGGCAGGAGAAGCGGCAGGTCGCCTCGCAACCGTCCCCGGGCACGATGTTGCCGTCGTCGCACTCCTCGCCCGGGTTGAGCGTCCCGTTGCCGCACAGTTCCTCGACGCAGGCGCCGGAGCGGCAGACGCCCGCGCCGCCGGCCGGTCGCGTGCACGCCGTGCCGTCGGCAAGCCAGCCGCCCGGCAGGCAGACGTGGGTCGTGGTGTCGCACGACTCCCGCCCGTTGCACTCGTCGCCGTCGTCGCAGTCCCAGGGAGCGACGCAGGAGTACGAGCAATCGGGGTCGCAGCCGTCCCCGGGCACCGGGTTGCCGTCGTCGCACTGTTCGTCGTTGCCCGGGTCGTGGAACGCGTCCCCGCAGGACGACGGGCGGCAGGTTCCGGCGCGGCAGACGTCGCGGGTCGTCGGGTCGCCGTCCCGGTTGCACTCCGTCCCGTCGGCGGGCGCGGCGCCGGTGGAGCAGGTGTGCGTGCCCAGGTCGCAGGTCTCGGCGCCGTTGCAGAAGCGGCCGTCGTCGCAGGCCGCGTCTCCGGCGCAGGTCCAGGTGCAGTCGTTCTCGCATCCGTCGCCCGGCTCGAGGTTGCCGTCGTCGCAGTCCTCGCTTCCCTCGACGGCCGTGTCGCCGCAACCCGCCGGGGCGCAGACGCCGCCGCGACAACCGCCGGAGTCGCCGGCCGCGGTGAGGCATGGGGTCCCGTCGGCCGCGGGAACGCCCGGCGCGCAGCGGTGGGCGACGGTATCGCAGACCTCCTCGCCATTGCACGTTCGCAGGTCGTTGCAGTCGGCGTCGTTGTGGCACGAGAAGGTGCAGTCGGCCTCGCAGCCGTCGCCGGACACGTCGTTGTCGTCGTCGCATTCCTCGCCCGCGGACGCATCGACGATGCCGTCGCCGCAGCCGGCCGGGGCGCAGGCCCCGCGGCGGCAGACGAGTCCCGCGCCGCACGGGGTCCCGTCCGGCGGCGGCTCTCCCGGGACGCAGGTGTGGCCGATGCAGTCCTCGTCGCCGTTGCAGACGTCCCCGTCGTCGCACTCCGTCGCCAGGAAGCACGAGTAGGTGCAGTCGGCCTCGCAGCCGTCGTCGTCGACGAGATTGCCGTCGTCGCAGTCCTCGCCCGAGTTGACCACGCCGTCGCCGCAGGTCACCGGCCGGCAGCGTTCGGAGTAGCAGAAGCCGTCGACCCCCGCGGCCGTCGTGCACGGAGATCCCTCGTCCGGCGGACGCCCGCCGACGCACTCGCCGTCGATCGTGCAGAACTCCTGGCCGTTGCAGGCGTTGCCGTCGTCGCACTCCTCGGGAACGCACCCCCCGCCGTCGTCGGTTCCCTCGTCGGCCGCATCCTCCGCGACATCGCCGTCGCCCGGGGCGTCGCCGTCCTCGCCGACCTCCCCATCAACCTCGGGCGACACGTCGCCGTCGGCCCCGGCATCGACCGGGTCGAAGTCGAACAGCGCATGGCAACCGAGGTTTCCGGCGGCGGAGATCAGCAACGTTGCCGCGATCCGGCCGACGCGCCGGCGAGCCCCATCGAACGGCGACCGTGGTGTTCTCATGGTTTCCCCCTTCCGCAACGGCGGCTGCCGACCCGCCTTCGAGGAAGACTCATCGTCCGACGACCCCCAGTCTCTTCCCCCACCCGGCATCCGTCAAGCCGCCGCGGCCCGCGGCGCCGACCGACTTGACGAAGTCCGGCCGACGGCGCCTACGATGCCGCGCATGGGCTCGGTGCGACGGTTCTTCGCCCGGCTGGGGCCGGGGTTCCTGCTGGCGGCGGCGGCGGTCGGCGCGAGCCACCTGGTGATGTCGCCGCAGGCCGGGGCGCTGTACGGCTCGGCGCTCTTGTGGCTGGTCCTCGCCGCGCACGTGCTGAAGTACCCGGCCTTCGAGTGCGGGCCGCGGTACGCGGCGGCGACGGGGGAGTCGCTGCTGGCCGGGTACGCGCGGATTCCCGGCCCGCGCGGCTGGGCGCTGTGGCTGACGCTGGGCGGCACGGTGCTGCAGGGGGTCGGGGTGCTGGCCGGGGTGGCGGTGATCGCCGGCGCGGTGCTGCGCGTGCACACGCAGGCGCTCTCGGTGGCGACCTGGAGCCTGGTCGTCCTCGGCCTGGTGCTGGTGCTGCTCGTCGTCGGCCGCTACCGCTGGATGGACCTGCTCAACAAGGGGATGATGCTGTTCCTCGCGGCGACGACCCTGGTGGCCTTCGTCGCCGCGGCGCCGCCCGCGGAGGACTTCGCGGCGCTGGTCGTCCCCAGCCTGCCCGCCGGCTCGATCCCGCTCGTCGCCGCGATGCTCGGCTGGATGCCCACCGGCATCGATGTCTCGATCTGGCACTCGATGTGGACCCTCGAGAAGCTCGACCTGCTCGGGATCCCGGCCGGCTCGGGCGGCGCGAGGGAGCGGCTGCGCACGGCGCTGCTCGACATGCGCGTCGGCTACGGCCTGTCGCTGGCCACCGGCGTGATGTTCGTGATGATCGGGGCGACGTTCCTCGCCGGCCGCGGGGCCGAGTTGCGGGGGGCCGACTTCGCCCAGGTGCTGGCGGGCGTCTACGAGCAGACGCTCGGGCGCTGGATGTACCACGCGTTCCTGGTCACGGCGTCGTTCGCGATGTTCTCGACGGCCTACACGGTGATGGACGGCTTCTCGCGGGCCTTCGAGGGCTCGTTGGCGCAGCTTCGGCGGCTGCGCCGGGAGCGGGACGGGGCGAGCTGCGAGGAGCGCGCCGCGGGTTGCGGTCCCGCGTACTGGGTCTTCCTGACCGGCACGGCGCTGGTGGCGGCGCTCTGCATCACCGCCTTTCCGCAGCCGGTGGTGCTGGTGACGTTCGTGGCCACGGTGACGCTGCTGATCACGCCGGCGCTCTACGGCTTCAACGTCTGGTGCGTCACGCGCCGGATCGCCGACCCGGCGCTTCGTCCGCCGCGGGTCACCATCTGGCTCGGCTGGGCCGGCGTGGCGTTCATGGTCGGCGTGGCGGTCCTCGCCGTAGCGCACGCGGCGGGCTAGGCCCGCAGGCGGCCGAGGAGGCCGACGAGCAGGGCGAGCGGCAGGTTGATCGCGGCGACGAACGTGAGCACGAGGCCGACGGTGAGGCCGGCGGTCCAGGCGGCGGCGACGACCTGCGGGCCGGCGCCGGCGGCGAAGGCGACCGCGCCGGCCAGCGCGAGCAGGGCGAAGAACGCCAGGCCGCCGAGCAGCCCGCCCCGCAGGTCGGGGCCGCTCGGGGAGATGTGACTGCCGATGCAGAGCGCGAGGTACAGGAACAGCCACAGGCGCCACGAGGCGAGGTTCGCGGGGGCGAACATCGTCCGCGCGGCGTCGGCGACGGTCTCGCGCAGCCCGGCACCCAGCGCGGCCCACCCCGCCGCGTCGCCGGGACCGGTCGGCAGCGTCGCCTCGGGCACGC
>JAFGHH010000406.1 GCA_016930215.1 Deltaproteobacteria bacterium | reverse complement strand
CGGGTTGGGGGCGGTCTGGCCGAGGGCGCAGAGCGAGGCTTTCTCGACGGTGAGGGAGATCTCGTCGAGCAGCTCGAGGTCGCCCTCGCGGCCCTGGCCGGCGCAGACGCGGTCGACGATCCGGCACAGGTGCTTGAGGCCACGCGCGACAGCGAGGAGTTCCGGGCTGCAGGTCAGGACGCCTGGGAGCAGGATCAGCGAATTAGGAGGGAATCAAGCGCCGGAAGACAATCTCTCGGCCGAGCCGATCCGTGTAGGGTCCGACGCCGACCAGCACGTACCCCGAATCGTCGGCTTCGACCGCAAGTCCGCCCGCCCCTGAAACCCCGCACATGTCCGGACCGAAGACGGTGACCTCGCCAGAGCGCACGTTGCCGTGCCGATCGGCGTTGAGCGCCCGGACCTCGCACGGGTCGAAGGTCCCGGGAACATCGGTAGCCGCGAGCACGACGAGCGCCCCCGCCGCTCCCCACGTGGCGTGCAGCGCCGCGGAATGCCGTCCCCGAATGCCGGCGCGGGTGATCCGAGGCGGCAGCACGAGATCGCCGGCCAGATCGAAGCCGGCAACCCACAGGTCGAGCGACGCATCCGTCGTCTCGGACGGCTCGAGCCAGAACAGGAGGACGCCGTCCGGCGTCACGGCGATGTCACCGTAGTTCCCCTCCGCGCGTCCCACGTAGCCGCTCCACCGAACCTCGGCCGAAAGAGGCTCCAGCATCACGACGCGCACGCCGTCCGAGACGGCAAACAGGGTGCCCACGGGGACGACCCTCGCCCGCCAAGTGCCGAACACCTCCGTGTCGAGAACGACCGCGGGGCCCACGCGATCCCCTCGTGCCGAGACCGCTTCGAGGGCGGTGCGGCTGGGTCCTTCCGCTTCCGGCGTGCTCCAGACGTCCGACGCGACGAGATGCAGGGACCCGTTCCAACCCGCATCCTTCAGGTGCAGGGCCTCGGTGCCGGCGCCGAGGGCCGGGAGGTCACGCGGACCGTCCACGACCGAACCGGAGCGATCCAGCTTCGCAAGCACGACGGGCCAGCCCGAGGCAGCAAACAACACGAATGATCCGTCCGCCCAGTCGATCGCAAGCGCCGGCTCGGTCCACGCTACCGGCAGTTCCCAGGGTCCGCCGAGCGTACGACCGCCCTGGTCGAGGATCCTGACCTTGCCCGCTTGGCGAGGCAGCGACACCGGATACGCCAGCGCGCATTCGCTTCCGCTCCACGCCAGGTCGAGGCGTCCACCGCTGGTGCACCCGTCCGGACCCTCACTCGCCGGAACCACGACGACCGGGTCGTCGTCGAGCGTGATTGGTGGAACCGAGTCGTCGGGCGGCGGGTAGTCGAATGATCCGTCGCCGAGACGGCACAGCCAGTCGCACCCGTCCCCGTTCCCTCGATTCATGTCGTCGCACTCTTCCCCGGGGTCAAGGACGCCGTCGCCGCAAACGGACGGAAGAGCGACAGTCTCGACTGCAGCATCCGCCGGCGGCGGCAGGTCGCGCCGATTCGTGTCCAACGCGTCCCATCCTGCGTCGGCGTCCGGTGCCGCGTCCGGTGCCGCGTCCGCAGTCACGTCGACCGGTCCGACACCCGGGCCATCGCCGCAGGCCGCGGGCCAAGCCGCTGCCAAGAGCAGCCAACCAGGGACCGTGTTCTCGATTCGAGGCATGGCCGTCACCCGTCTTCCGGCCCCAGCGGCACCCAGTTTCCGTCGGGTCCGCCGAAGGCTCCGATGTCGTTTCGGCTTCCGTTCCAGTCCCGGAACTCCTCGCCCGGATCTCCTGCATCCAGACACGGCGACCCCCCGGCCGGCAGGTAGTCGTCGTTCGGCGCATCGACGAACCGCGGGTCGGCCACGACTCCGTGTCTTCCCACGGCCACGTCCGCATCGACCCTACCTTCGGGCATCATCCACTCGAGGTTGTAGTCAACTGCCGCCGAACCACCCGGGGCGACCGTCAGCCGGTAGCCGACGAAGCCGGCGCCGCCGACGAACACGTTGTTCCGCACGTCCGCGTTCGCCGCCATGAGGTGCGCAACCTCGCCACCGGCGTTTTCCGCAAAGACGTTGTTGAGGACCGAGGGACTACCACCATCCAGCAGGACGGCGCCCGTACCCAACGCGTCCGGGCCGGCCGCAGAACGGATCTCGTTGCGCATGAACAGGTTGTTGCGGACGACCCCATATGCCGGAGACAGTCGGAGCGCGGCACCCGGGGTGCCCTCGTGCGGCGAACCGCTGTGCCAGGTCACGTTCGCGACGACCACGTTCCGGGCAAACAGGGCGAGATGCCAACCGGCGTCGCCCGCGACAGCGCCACCGTCCGGTCCCTCGTTCGCCTCGAATCGATTCCCCACGATTCGTCCGCCTAGACGGCCGGTGAGGGCACTCCCGCCGCGCGAAGCTTCATTTCCGACGAACGTCGACCCTGAGACCAGGGACTCCGTCGTGGGGGCCAGAATCGCCAAGCCCCCACCCTCCAATGCCCGGTTCGCCAGAAACTCGCATTCCTCGACGGCAATCGTGTCACGGCTCGTTCCGTCGGCAGCGATCGCGCCACCGAGTCCACCTGCGACATTCCGCAGAAATACCGACCCGGACACCCGGAGGGATCCGGCGGTCACGGCGACGGCTCCGCCGTCGCCCGTGGCGGAGCACCCCTCCCATCGGGTGTCATCCAGTTCGAGACCCCCGACCGTCGCCTCGAGGCATCCGCCGTGGGGCCCGGCGCCGTTCTTCACGACAAGCCTGCGCAGGACCAGCACGCCCTCGCCCCACGCCCTCAGGCCAGTCACAAGGCCCCATCCGTCGAAGACCGGCACGGTGGCAGCCTCCGCCTTGCCCTCGATCAGCAGCGTTTCCCCGGCGCCCACAGCGATGTCGACCGCGATGTCGAAAACCGGCGTGCCGGGAGACTCGGCAAGAACGACGTGGTCGCAAGTGCCCCGCTGATCGAGCGCCGCCTGCAGTCCGTAGTAGGGGTGATCCCTGGTTCCATCCTGCAGCGGCTCGGAACCGACGGCAACCGCCCAGACGGGGCAGGCGGGCTCCGTCGAGTCATCGGGCAACTCGACCGACTCCACCGCATCATCAACGTCTGACGTGCTCTCGCTGTCGTGGGTTTCGAGCACTTCGTCGTCCGCCACGTCGCCGCTCGTGAGGTTCGTCGATGGATCACCACAGCCGCTTGCTGCCACAACGAAAAGACAGCACATCCTCGCCAGTCGGCGAGACCTCGCGGACATCGACGCGCCGGCCGCCACGCCAGCCCAGGAATCTCGAACTGTCGAGCCACCGCACCTGCTGTGTTCGAGCGCGCCGGAGGCCCGTTTCCAGGTGATCGACAAGCAAGCCAAGGTCGACCCTCCTCCCGGCCTGGCCCGCTACCGAGACCAACACAGTTCGCCGCAGCAGTGGTCGGTACAACTCCCGTCCGTCTGCCCCCGATCGTACCAATTCACCGGGCAGTAGGGCGGGGCGATGCCGTTTCCGGCGCAGTAGCAGTTGTCGGCTTCGGTGTCGCCGTCGTGTGCGTTGCCTTCGAGGTAGTCGCATCCCGTCTCGCCAATCAGAGTATCATCCCCTCCGTCACCGTATCCGAAGTCATCGCCCGCTCCGCACCACACGGTATCGCCGTCATCACCGCCGTAGAAGATGTCGTCGCCGTCGCCGCCATAGAGCGTGTCTGCCCCGCCATAGCCGTAGAAGACGTCGCCGCCCCCCGCGCCGTACAACTCATCGGCAGAGGAAGTGCCATACACGTAGTCGTTTCCCGCGCGACCGTCCGCGCATGCGTCGTTCGCAATGCAGTCCGTCGGACCGCTCGATCTGCACAGATACAGCTTGTCGCTTCCACCGTCTCCCCAGAACAGGTAGTCATCGGCTGCAGGGATCGTTCCATCGATCCAGACGTCATCCGACGAAGTGTCCTTGCAGTATTCGCCGCTCGTGTTGGCCAGGCGAACGAGGTCGTTGCCCCCGCTCGAATCGTCGGCGCCGTCCGCACGCACGACCCACTTCGCGGTGTCCGTCAGGCTGGCCGCATAGGTCACGTAGCTGCCCTTGCTCCAACTGCCATCGGACTGGAACTGACAGACGCCCACGCCCCGGTGAATCCAACCGTCAGCGGTCGTCCAGGTCCAGATGTCACCGAAGACCAAGTAGTCTGCCTGACTTGTCGGGCAGTTGATCTGGCACTCGCCGGCTCCGCAGCTCCCGACGGAGCAGTTGCTTGCGGAAGCCGGCTCTGCACTTGCGAACAGCGCGGCCACGAAGACAGGGACCAGAAGCACCCGAACGGACGTCGAATTCCGGACCATTGCACACCCCCACACCGGTTTGGAACTTGTTCGCCTGTTGGCCGCGAACCGGCTCCCCTTGGCGCCGTCGCACCCGGTTCTGACGCAGGTGCGATGCGCCCAACCCTAGTACCCGTCAACGCCCCGACGTTTCGTCAAAGGTCTGCGGGAGGTCCTCGCGCTTCGCCGGCCTGTTCAGGATCCCTCATGCACCCCTCCCCAAGCTGGGAGACTACTCGATTGCCGCCGAGTGGCAACCTACCGGGACTGACATCCGATCCCCCCTCGGAATCACGCAACAAGTCCACGGAGCACCACGGCCCATCCTGCAGTCGTCCGAGTTGATCGTCGGGGGCGGCGCCGATGGACCCGACCTCGGATCGAGGTCTGCCGAGCCGCTCTGCGCCGACCCCGAGAACCGCCGAAAACAGGGCCGCACAAACCGCTGGCACGGCGAACAGCCGTCCGCCACATTCGCCATCGGCCGGTCGTCGTCGCCGGCGGGTCGATCTACCGGTAGG
>JAFGHH010000050.1 GCA_016930215.1 Deltaproteobacteria bacterium | reverse complement strand
GGGCACCCGCTCCCCCTCCGCTTCCGACGTCCCCTCGGGCGCCTCCCCGGGATCCGCCTCGACCTCGGGTCCGGGCGACGTTCCCGACCCGGGCGTCCCGTCGGTCGTGAGATCGACCGCCTCGCCCCGCACGGTGCCGTCGCCGACCTCCAGGCCGAGGCGCTGGAGCAGCGGCCCCAGCGGGTCGCCCTCGCCCTGCGCCGCGAGGAAGTCCTCCACCATCTCGTCCATCTCGCTGCGGTGCGCGGCCCGTTGCTCCAGGATCTCCTCCACCCGCGCGATCCCGTCGGCGGTCCGGTCGACGGCCGCTCCCCGCACCCCCGTCCGCTCGGCCCGCACCAGGTTCTCCTCCCACGCCTCGAGCGCGTTGGCGAGGAGGATCCGGGTGCGCGCGCGCAGCAGGGCGAGGTAGGCCCGGCGCTCCTCGCCGCGCAACACGTCGGGCACGGGGGCGTCGACGAACAGCTCGTAGACGCGCATGTAGGTCTCGCCGATGCGCCAGCCGGCCTGCACGGCCCAGAAGGCGTTGCCGCTGCGCAACGCGTTGGAGAGCCGCGGGAAGGCGGCGCCGAACGCGTCGCCGATCCGCTCGACCTGCCGCCGCAGCACGCGACCATCGATGGTGTCGAGCCGCAGTTCGTCGAGCGGGGCGAGCGCGAGCAGCCCGAGGCGGTATTCGGCCTCCGCCGGCGGCGCGGTGTGGACCGTCTCGCCCGTCGCGATCGCCCGGTCCGCGTCGTCGATCACCTGTTCGAGCATCGCCCGGGCCGCTTCCGTGTCGCCGCACCCCGCCTGGACGACGGCCAGCCGCACCTGCGCCGCGCGCCGGTCTCCCGCCGCCAGCCCTTCGACGGCCAGGAGCCGTTCGAGCCCCGCGGCCGCCTCGTCCCACAGCTCGAGCTGCTCGGCCAGCAGCGCCGCGTGGATCAGTGCCGGCAGGGCCGCCGCGTCCGGCGGGCCGTCGCCCGCCATGGCGAGGCGCCGCTGGAACGCCGTGAGCGCCCCCGCCCAGTCCTCGGCCCACTCCAGCGCGACGCCCTTGCGGTACCAGGCTTCCGCTTCGGCCGCGGAGCCGGGGAAGCGGCGCACGACCTCGTCGCAGAGCGCCGCCGCCTCCAGGAACTCGCCCTCCTGCACCGCGGCCGCCACGCGCTCCAGCAGCTCGCCCGCGTCGATCTCCTCGATCCGCACGCCGGTGTCGCTCCGCTGGGCCAGGAGCAGCAGCGGGTCGGCTTCGACCTCGGCCCGGTCGACGATCGGGGCCGGGGTCACGGGGGTCGGCGTCGCCGGCCCGCAGCCGAGCGCCCAGGCCGCCGCAACGACCCCGACGAGCCGGACCGCGACCCCCGTCATCCTCGCGACGCCAGACACTGGATCCACACCTCCCGGCGGCGGGGCCCGTCGAGCTCGACGAAGAAGACGCCCTGCCACGTGCCCAGGGCCACCGCCCCGCCCTCCACGGGCAGGGTCAACCCGCAGCCGGTCAGACTCGACAGTACGTGCGCCTGCGAGTTCCCCTCGGCGTGGCGGAAGTCCCCGTCGCGCGGCACCAGCCGCTCGTACGTCGCCAGCAGGTCACGTACCACGTCCGGGTCGGCCGCCTCGTTGACGACCAGCGTCGCCGTGGTGTGCGGGCAGTGCAGGCGCACCAGCCCGTCCTGCAGCCCCGCGCCGCGCACGGCCTCCTGCACCTGTCGCGTCACGTTCACCGCCTCGAACCGGCTCCTCGTCGTCACCGCAATCCGCTGCATGGGGGCGGGAGTATGCCGAGCGGCGGCGGCACGCGCAAGCGCGGGCGACGCCATCCGGTCTACCTCCACGGACGGCGCCATCCGGTCTACAGCCGCAGTCCCAGGGAGACGTTGGGCACCGGGTCATCGAGCCAGAACTGGGCAACCAAGTCGAGCGCCACGCAGGCGTCGGGGTCGGCGAGCGACAGGCCGAACCGCAACGCGGCCGGCCGGACGGCCTCCAGATCGAACTCCGCGCCGAGCAGCAGCGACGCGCGCGAGCCGGCCGCGCCGAGCCGCAGGTCGCCGCCCAGCCCGTGCCGCACGACGCGCCCCGGTTCCGCCGCCTCCGCGAGGCGGCGCTCCCACGGCAGGAACAGCGCGGCCGACCCGACACCTGTGCCGAGCCATGCATAGCGAAGATCGATCTCGACGTCGGCCGTCACCGGCAGCCGCACGTCGGCCGCGGCCGTCGCCGGCAGGGCGGCGCCGTCCAGGGCCAACACACCGGAAATACTCACTCCTTCGGTCCAGGCCTCGACCTCCGCCCCGAACGTGACCGCCGCGTCCTCCCAGGCATCGAGCCGCCGCAACTCCCAGAAGACGTCGGCGGCCACGGTCAGCTCCCCGAGCCGCAGGGTCTGCGGGACCCCGACCCGCAGCAGGTCCGGACCGGGGCCGAGCGGCAGGTGGTCGCCGAGCGGGTCGAGGCCGACGGGCAGCACGCGCAGGTAGCGCAGGTCGAGGCCGACCCGGTGGTAGGCCGCGCCCCCGTTCCAGGAACGCTCGAAGGCCAGCGCCGCGCGGGCGCCGGCGGCGAGCCACAGGCGGTCGACCGACTCCGCGGAAGGTCCCGGCTCGTCGTGGCGACCGGCGGCGGCGAACAGCGGGCGGAGGTCGAGGCCCGGCGCGAGCGGCGGAGCGACCTCCAGCGTCTGCCGCCAGGCCAGGACCAGCACGTGCTCGGCGGAGCGCGAGTCGGAGAGCAGGTCGCCCATTGGGCGCCAGGCGGCCAGTCGGACCGCCCCGGGCAGGCGCAGCGAGTCATCGAGCAGGCCCGGGGTCCAGGCGAGCGTCGCGCGCGGCAGCGCGATTTCGCCGCCGGCGACCGTTCCGCCGACGACCGGCTGCCAGGAGCCGATCCCGGCGGCGACGGTCCAGAAGTCGTCGCCCGCGAGCAGGAACCGGTCGGTGCGCAAGGCGGGGAACCGCGGGCCGAACGCCGCGTCGCCGGACGTCTCCACGGTGTCGGCGGGCGCGAACCCCGACTGCGCGAGGACGCCGCGGCTCACGAACCCGCCGCGCGTCCCGGTCGGCACCACGAGCTCGGCGCGCAGGAAGGCGCGCGGAGCGTCCGCGACGCGGGCCGCGCCGAGGTCCACGCGGCCGTTGTCCGAGGTCCAGCCGGCGGCGAGGTCGGCGTCGTCGAGCGGGAAGCCGGTCGCGGTCAGCTCGAAGTCCCCGAGTGCGCCTGCGGGCAGGAACGCGCCGAGGCGCAGGAACGGCCCGCGCTCCTGTCGCGAGCCGAGCTCCGGCGGCAGCAGCCCCGGGAGGCGACCGAACCGGAGCAGGGCCCAGGGGGTCCAGAGCACGGGCACGTCGAACAGCCGCAGCACCGCGTCCTCGACGACCACGTCGCCGTCCGGTGCGGCGCAGGCCCGCGCGAACGACACCCGCCAACCGGTGCGCTCCAGCGGACAACGGGAGAAGACACCGTCCTGCACCTCGAGTCGTTCGGCGTCGAGCACGGCCGCCGCGCCCGCCGCGCTCCACGAGTCGGCTTCCGGAAGCTCGAGTCGAAGGCGGACGTCCCGCAGGCGGAGCCGCCACGGCGTCGGCTCCACGACGGCCGAGGCGGCCGCGGCGGCCAGCGCTCCGGCCGTCACGCGCACCCCTTCCGCCCGGTGCTCGCCTCCGGCCAGATCGAGCGTCAGGCGGTCCGCGGCGAGCTGCCATTCGTCCGGCAGCGGCAGGAGCGGCGACGACGCGGGCCCGGCGGGCTCGGCCGCGGCCGGGACGGCGCGCGAGCACAGCCACAAGAGCAGGCCGACGGCGGGCGGCAGTCCGAGCGGTCGCGCGGCACCGTGAGCGGGCGAGCGTTCCACGCGGCGGATTCTACTGCGTCGGGGCCGGCAGCGGCGCGGGAGTCGGCGCCGGCAGCGGCGCGAGCGGCGTGGGCGTCGGAGCCGGGAGGGGACCCGGTGCGACGACCGGAGCCGGCGCCGCGGAGGTCTCGGCCGCGCCGCCGACGACGCTCTCGGTCGTGGTGGTCGTCGTCGTGGTGACGGTGGTGGTCGTGGTGCCCGGAGCGGCGTCGGTCGCACCGTCGCCGCCGGACGCGGCCGGGGCGGCCTCCTCCGCCGCGGCGCCGTCGCGGGTGCGACCGCGACGGATGGCGAGGCCGCCGCCCAGGTCGATGGCGGTGCTCGCCGGCGCTTCGACGGCCCGCGGGAGACTCGAGTCCGGGGTGTGGTACTCCCCGGCCGGGAAATCGACGTACAGGTAGTAGTAGCCGTCGCCTGCGTCGTGGGTCGAGACGCCGGCGACGGTGGCGACCTTCACCTCGATCACCAGGTGGACGTCCCGGCCCCGACGCTCCAGCTCCGCCTGCCGGACGGGGGTCGCCGAGAAGTGCTCGGTGATCAGCGGCCGGTAGCTGTTGCTCAGGTGGATGCGGGCGTTGCGGACCACGACGACGACCCGTCCGTCCGTGTCGGCGCGGGTCCATTCGATGCGCCGGGTCGATTGGACGAACACGCGCGACCCGCCCTCGGTGAGCTGGAAGCCGGGCCAGGTCACCACGGCTCGCGGCTCGCGTGCGGCGCGGGCCGAGGCCGGGGGCGCGTGCCCGGTGCCCGGGATCACGCCGGGATAGCCGGGGTCGAGGTTCATCGTCGCCTCGTCGGTCGACTGCGCGACGGCGACCGTGGCGCCGACGAGGAGCGCGACGCCGCCGAGAGCTGCCAGGACGATTGCGGTTCGCATGGGACTCCTCCGCGCTTCCTGCATATCACCGCGCCCGGGGAGCGGCAAATTCGCGGTCTTCGCCTGTTTCGGGCGACCGCGGCGCCCGGACGAACTGCAGCGTCGCGTGGCCGATCCCGAACTCGACCCGCAGGTGCTCCTCGAGCCGCTCCGCCAGCCGGCAGCAGTCGTCGAGCGACTCCAGCGTGGTCCGCACGCGGGCGGTCATCGCGACCATCCCCGAGGTGACGCTCCAGACGTGGACGTCGTCGAGCCCTTCCACGGCGGGGAAGCACTCCCGGACCGAGCGCCGGAGGTTGTCGACCGAGATCCCGTACGGCACGGCCTCGAGCAGTACGCGCACGGCGTCGCGGATCAACCCGGCCGACCAGACGAGGATCAGCACGGCGATGCCGAGCGACAGGGCCGGGTCGATCCAGAGCCAGCCGGTCCGGCCGATGATCAGGGCGCCGAGCACCACCGCCACGGACGAGACGGTGTCGCCGAGCAGGTGCAGGAACGCGCTGCGCACGTTGAGGTCGCGCTTGCCGACGTCGTGCAGCAGCCAGGCCGTGACCAGGTTGACCGCCAGGCCGACGACGGCCACCACCAGCATCGGCGTGCCCAGGATCGGCTCCGGAGCGCGGAAGCGCGCCACCGCCTCCCAGGCGATCCAGACCGTGGCGGCCAGCAACGTCACGCCGTTGAGCAGCGCGGCGAGAATCTCCACGCGGTGCAGCCCGAAGGTCCGCTCGGAGGTGGCCGCGCGGCCCGCCAGCACCACGGCGACCAGCGACACGCCGAGGGCGAAGGCGTGGGTCAGCATGTGCCCGGCGTCCGACAGCAGCGCCAGGGAGCCGACCAGCCAGCCGCCCACCGCCTCGCCGACCATCGCCGCCGCGGTGATCGCCAGCGCCCACCGCAGCCGGCGGCGCTCCCGCAAGCGGCGCGGCGCGGCGCCTTCCGGCACCCGGCAGGCCCACGGCTCCTCCGCCCGCTCCGCGTCGTGGGCGTGGGCGTGGGCGGTGGTCCCGTGCGCGGGGTCGCGGTCGTGGTCGGCCCCGTGGTCGCTCACCGCAAGTACCCCATCGCCCGCAACCGCTCGGCCAGGTCGCCCTCGTACCGCGCGGCGCTCGGGGCGTACTCCCGCGCGCCGGCCGCCCCGGGACCCTCGACGGACCAGTGTCGCCGCCGGGACGCGCCGAGGAACTGCCCGAGCAGGGTGCGGAGGTAGCGGACCGGGATCGGGTGGTCGCGGACGACGAGTCGCAGGGCCTCCCAGTCCCACTTGCCGTCGGGGAGCAGCGGCAGCTCCTCGATCCGCTCGTCGCCGACGAGCCGGAACAGCGCCGACTGGGTCGGGCCGACCATCACCAGCTTCCAGCCCGCCGCCAGCACCGCCATCCGCTCGCCCTGGTGGGTGGCGAAGGCGGCGACCGGGCCGGCGACGCGGTGTCCCAGCAGCTCCGGCAGCAGGCTGTTGCCCTCGAACGGCACGTTCTGGCCGTCGGCCGCGGGGCCGAGGTTGAGGAGATCGACGATCGTCGGCGCGACGTCGAGCAGCGAGACGTACTCGGCGACGCGGCGGCCGGCCGGCAGGCCCGGGAAGCGGAAGACCAGCGGAACGTGCAGCAGCTCCTGGAACAGCGAGTGGCCGTGGCCGACCTTGCCGTGCTCGAGGAACTCCTCGCCGTGGTCCGCGGCGACGATCAGCAGCGTGTCGTCCTGCAGCCCCGCCGCCCCCAGCTCGTCCCAGAACCGCTTCAGCGCCTCGTCGTGATAGGTCGCCTCGGCCTTGTACAGCGCCTGCAGCCGCACGCGGTCGCGCTCGGTGAGCACGAGCTGGCCCGCCTTCACCCGCTCCAGCAGGGCGGCGGTGTCCCGCGGCTGGACCGGACCGGCGTAGGACGCGCCGTCGTAGCGCTCGAGGTAGCGGCCGGGCGGGTCGTACGGCACGTGCGGGTCGACGGTGTGCAGGTAGAGGAAGAACGGCGAGCCGCGGTTGGCGCGGATCCAGGTCAGGGCGTCGCGGAAGACGTCGTCCGCCCGGTTCGAGACCCCCTCCTTGATGTAGTTCTTGAACAGGTCCCAGCCGCGGTCGAAGCCCGTCGCTGCCGAGACGTGCCCGTTGGCGACGAAGCCCGCGGTGCGGAACCCCTGCTGCTTCAGGAACTGCGGCAGCAGCAGCACCTCGGGCGACAGCGCATCGCGCTCGCGCTGCGCACCGTGCGTCGTGGGGAACATCCCGGTGAGCAGCGAGGCGGTGGACGGCAGCGTCCAGTTCTCCGGCGCGATCGCCGCCTCGAACACCGTCCCCTCCTCGCCCAGCGCCCGCAGCAGGGGGGTCTGCACATCCCCGCCGCGCCAGGGCAGCCGCACGCGCAGACCCGGGACCGCGTACGGCTCGGTGTGGTCGGCCCGCTGCGTGTCGATCAGCAACAGGACCACGTTGCGCGGCGTCCGGGCGACGCGCGCCTCCCCCGGCGCCTGGGAGACGAACAGCGTCGGGGCGCCCCAGACCGCGCGGAAGCCCTCCACCGGCCGTCCCCGCACGGAGAAGTCGACCCGCACGACCTGACCGCCGAACGAGCCGAGCGCGCCGCTGGAGGCGGTCCTCCAGAGCCCTTCCTTCTCCGGCGGCACGTCGCGGCTCCAGACCACGCGGCGCAGTCCGTCCTCCCCCGTGATCCCGAGCTCGAAGGTCACCGCCGAGGCGCGCCCGGCCCCGGCGGCCCGCGTGCCGTACGTGAAGCCGATGAACGGATCGGTCGGCGCGTCGACCGGGCCGAGCGGTATTTCGAGGTAGTAGGAAACGGAGGTCGGCAGCGGGAGCACCAGCGACGGCCGCGTCGCCTCCGCCCCGGACTCCTCCCGCAACGCCACCTCGCGCAACAGCTCGGCGTCCACCGGGAGCACCGGCTCCACGCCCTCCCCGGGCTTCCCGGTCCGGAACCAGACCCAATCGACGCGGAAGTACCCCTTGCGGTTGCCGAGGTCCTCGGCCGGGCCGCGGTCCTGGTAGAGTTGCAGGTAGTTCTCCCCCTCGCGCAACGCCTCCGCCGGAAGCTCGAGCTCCAGCACCTTCCAGTCGCCCGCCTCGAGCGTCCGGCGGAAGCCGTGGCTGCCGTTGAGGTTGCCGGTGAGCGAACGCCGGTGGGCGGAGCGGTACCGCATCTGCATCGTCACGCCCCGCGGGCGCTGGACGAAGAAGTACAGCCGGTGGTTCACGTTGGGCGACCCGTCGCGCGGGTCATCGACCGCCCAGCTGAAGCTCTCCCGCCCGTCGCGGTAGTCGCCCGACCAGCCCATCGCCCAGTTGCCGAGCGTGTGTTTGAAGCGGTGGGGCGTGCCGAAATCGACGAACACGCCGTGGTGGTCGATGTCCGCCATCGCCAGGTGATTGACGAAGCCGAACCACGGGAAGGCCTCCCGGAACCGCGCCGGGATCGACGCCTGGGAGCCCTCGGTGCCGCCCGGCGGCTTCGGGTAGTCCGGCGCCGACGCCGGGGCCTGCTCGTAGATCCGCGGCGCCGGCGGACCGGCGGTCGTCGCCCGGGGCGGCGGCAGCCCGTGGGTCCCCGCGTCCGTCGCGTCGCCGCCGCCCGCCGCCTTCCCGCGTCGCGAACAGGCCGTCAGGCAGAGCGCCAGACCCGCCAGCACGAGCAGTGCCCGACGACCCGACGGGAGCAGGCGTTCCCGGCGTCGAACCGTCACTGCCGTCCGACCTCCCTCAGGTCCCCAGGTACAGGTCGTCGAAGTGCACGACGGCATGGATCCGCGGCGGGTTCGACACGTCCATGTTGTCGTACCGCACCTCGAACAGGATGCGGACGTTCTCGAACCGCTCCGGCAGCTCCCCCCAGTACTCCAGGAAGTCCGCCGTCAGGTTCCGCTCGAACCGCACCCACTGTCCCACCGCCGGCTGCTCCCGCGTCACGTAGACGAACTTGGCGTTCGCGATGCCGAACGGGGGATGGTCGATGCCCGCCAGCAGGTAGCGCAGCTGCTGGTTCTTGACGCTGCCGCCCGACATCGCCGCCCCCGCGACGATCACCACGAACTGGGTGTACGTGTCGACCTCGCCGCGCTCCCAGGTCTCGACGTAGTACGACCCGGACACCACGTTGGGGAGCACGGGCGTCCGCACGTCGTGGATCACGCCGCGGATGTGGGTCTTGTCCGGCGGCGGATGGGTCTCGTCCACCTTCAGCTCCAGCCGCGCGGACCACCGACCCTCGCGTGCCGTCGCCGTGGTGACGGTGAACCCGCCCCAGTGGGGCCGGTCCGGGAAGTACCACCACGGCTCCGTCCCGTCCTCGAAGCCCGCGTTGGTCAGGAAGTTGAACCCCGAGGTGGCCGGCACGTCGCCCAGCGGCACCGGGGGCGGCGGCGCGAACCTCGTGCCCGCGACCCACCCCGACGGCACCGGCGGCACCCGCTCCTCGAAGGCCCCCGCCGCCGCGTTCGGGCCCTCCGCCGAGCCCGCTTCGCCCGCCGGAACCGCCGCCGGCCCGCCGCTCGAACCCGGCTCGTCCGCCCGGGTCGCCGCCGGCTCGGTCGTGGACGACCGGGGTACTCCCGGCCCTCGTGGTTCTCCGTCCAACCGGGGCTCGCGCCGGCAGCCCGGGACGACCGCCGCGAGGACGACCGCCCACGCCAGCACGCGCGGGACTCGACATTTCGCTGAGATGGCCCGAGTCATGCCTTGCATTTAACCACACCACCCTGCAATTGCACCCCGCTTTCTCTCCCAACCCCGCCGGCCGATCCGCCGTTCCCCGGGCCGTACCCTTCCCCCCATCCCTTGTTCCTTGTTCCTTGTTCCTTGTTCCTTGTTCCTTGTTCCTTGTTCCTTGTTCCTTGTTCCTTGTTCCCCGTTCCCCGTTCCCTCCCCGGACGTGCGTGTCATAGCGTTCCCGCCTTCGCCGCCGGGAACCCGTTGACAATTCGACAATTCCGTCGCAGGAAGCCCGTGGTACGGAGCTTGCTCGTCGCAGAGCGGTCTCGAACCCGCGAAGGGAGGTCCCACGATGAAACGTATCCCCTGGCAGGCCCTGGTGGTCGTCGGTCTGGCCCTGGCCCTGGCCGTCGGGCAGAACGCCTGCGGTGCCGACGAAGCCGGCGATTCGTGGTCCCCCTATGACGCGGGCGGGGACGCCAGCGACGCCCGCTGGGACTACGGCCCCGACGCGGACGCGGATCCGGACGCCGCCGCCGACACGAGCGTCGACACCTGGCTGCCGCCGGAGGAGGAGGAGGACCCCGACTTCAACGCGCCGCAGGGGAGCAACCGCTACGTCTACCTCTCCAATCCGCTGGGCGACAACGTGGTGGTGATCGACTCGCAGCGGCTGACGGTCGACCTGGTCGAGGTCGGCGACACGCCGATGCAGCTCAAGACGCTGGGGATGCGCGACGCGGCGGCGGTGATCGACCGCGGCAGCGACGACGTGGCGATCGTGCGGACCAGCGCGCCGCTCGACTCGGACGTGACCTTCGAGCCGATCGCGCCGGGGGCCAACGCGCTGTCGGTCTCGCCGGACGGCAGCTACGGCGTGACGTTCTACGACGTCGACGCGCGGGTCGGGACGCGGCCGCCGAACATGCAGGAGGTGACGCTGCTGGTCTTCGAGCCGCTGGAGGCGCAGCGCGCGGTGCGCACCACGGTGCGCGGATTGCCCGTGGCGGTCGATTGGACCGACGACTCCACGCAAGCCTTCGTGATCGCCTGGGACGGCCTGACGATCATCGATTTCACCGAGCTGACCGACGGCTACCGGCCGACGCACGTCTCGTTCGGTACCGAGCCGTCCGATCCGACGAACCCCGACTCGCCGCACGTCGCGCGCGAGGTGGACGACGTCGAGATCGCGGGGGACGGCGCGATCGCGGTGCTGTCGACGGCGACCCGGGCCGAGCTGCAGGTGCTGGATCTGGCGACGCACGAGGTGACGACCGTGCCGCTGCCGGCTGCACCGACCGACATCGACCTCGCGAACGACGGCTCGTTCGCGCTGGCGGCGCTGCGCTCCACCGGGCAGGTGGCGCGCATCGAACTGGCGGACCCGCTGCACCCGGACGTGTTCGTCAGCGCGGTCCCCGGCGTGATCGCCGGCCAGGTCGCGCTGACCCCCGACGGCTCCCGCGCCGTCGTGTTCACCACCGCCGCCGACGTCGAGACGATCGCGCTGCTCGACATGCTGACCGGCGACTCGATCGTCATCCCGCTGCAGAAGAAGGTCCGCGCCGTCGCCACCACGCCCGACGGCGAGGTGGCGGTCGTGATCCACGAGAAGAAGCCGGGCGACCCCGACGACCCCGGCCTCGACCCCGTCGAGGACCTCGACGAGATCATCGACCGCACCTACGGCTTCTCGCTCGTGCGCTTCAGCGACGAGCTGGTGGTGCGGCACGAGACCCCGTGCGACCCCGGCGCCTGGCTGGTCTACCCCGAGGAACAGCTCGCGTTCCTCACGCTGCGCGACGACCGGCTCGGCGTGCGCGACGTCCTGGTGGCCGACCTGGGCGACTTCATCGCCGACACCGTCCACCTCGGCTCGCCCCCCGCCTCGCTCGGCCTGGCCCCGCTGACCCGCAAGGTGTTCGTCGGCCAGGAGCACGCCACCGGCCGGATCACCTTCATCCCGGCCGACGGCGGCCCCGTGCAGACCTTGACCGGCTTCGAGCTCAACGACTGGATCGTGGATTGACGGCGGCACCGCCGACCAACCGGAGGCACCTGATGAGCGAATCCCATCCGCATCCCCGTCCGCTGCCGTGCCCGCCGAGCGGCCCGCTTCGCGCCCCGGCCCTCCTGCTGCTCGCCGCCCTGGCGCTCCCCGCCTGCGGCGAGCGCGACGAGGTCTGGGACCGCACCCCCGACGTCCGCGGCCCGCTCGCGCTGGCCGGCCACCTGGCGTGGGTCGATGCCGCGCTCGAGGAGCTGGTGACCGTCGAGGCGCAGGCGCGTGACGGCGGCGGCTTCGACTTCGAGGTCGTCCGCCAGCCGATCGGCCGCCGTCCCGCGCTGCTCACCGCCTCCGCCGACGACACCCGCGCGCTGGTGCTCACCCACGGCACCACCGGCGGCGCCGGCTATGCGGCCGAGGAGGAGCGGCTGTACCGGCTCGACCCCACCGGCCGCGAGGCCCCGGTGGCCTACGAGCTGCGCTCGCCGTTCGACGCCCTGGCCCTCTCCACCGACGGCCGCTGGGCCGTCGCCTACTTTGCCACCGGCGCCGCGGTGAACCCCAACGAGCTGGCGGTGGTTCGGCTGGACCAGGCTCCCGAGCCGACGACCAACCCGCAGCTCCTGCCCGTGCGCACCTACGGCTCCCGGCCGCTCGCCGTGCACTTCCTGGAAGACCTGACGATCGGCGAGCGCGACCGGCAGCTCGCGCTGGTCTTCTCCGAGCGCTACGTCACGCTGCTCGACCTCGAGCACCTCGACCGCCGCATGACCACCGTGTTCCTCTCCGCCCGCGCCTCGACCGACGCCGTCGTCCCGGCCGCCCTGGCGGTGGCCGCCGGCGACGCCACCGACCCCGAGGGAGCCACGCCGTACGTGTTCCTGCGGGCGCCGGGGATCGCCGAGGTGTTCTCGCTGGCGCTCAAGGACAACCCCGACGCCGAGCCGGACCAGAACGACTTCGGCCCGACGGTCAACGAGATCCCGATCCCGGCCCCGCCGGACGACTTCGCCGTGTTCGACGGCCCCGAGGGGCCGCTGCTGCTCACGGTCCACGGCCGGACCCCCGGCGTGACCGTGGTCGACCCGCGCACCACCGCCGCCTGGGACGTGCGGCTCGACGCGAGCGCCACGCGGGTGCAGGTGTTCCCCGCGGTGGAGATGCGCGAGGGGGTGCGGCAGCTCGCGCTGCTCTGGGCCCCCGCCACCGCCGGGCAGACGCGGGCCGGGTTCCTGGTGCTCGACGACGTCCAGACCCGCCTGCGCCGCAACCTCGAGACGATCGACCTCGGCGCCCCCGTGCAGCAGGTGCTGCCGACCGGCGACCCGGACCGCGTGCTGCTGGTCCACGACGTCTACTCCGGCTCGCTGTCGATCCTCGACGTCGCCGACCGCACGGTCGAGCCGCTGGGGATCCGGGTCAGCTCCGGCGTGCTGGCGACGCACCCGCAGGGGCGGGCGTTCTTCTTCGCCGCCGCGGGGCGCGAGGCGATCTCCGAGCTGCGGCTCGACACCGGCCACGCCGAGGAGTTGCGGCTCGATGCCGCGCCGGGCGGCCTGTACGCGCTCCCCGGCCGGACGGTCGCCGGGTCGTTGCGCGGTCGCGCGCTGCTGGTCGACCACGGCTG
>JAFGHH010000049.1 GCA_016930215.1 Deltaproteobacteria bacterium | reverse complement strand
GTCGCCGTCGGCGCCGACCCGACCCTGCGCGCCCGCGAGCGCGCCGCGGCGGAGGCCGAACGCCTGGCCGCCGAGGCCGAACGGGTGCGCGCGATCCAGGTGCGCGCCGAGGCGGAACGACTGGAACTCGAGGCCCGGCTGACGCTCGAGGCGCAGGACCGAGCGCGCCGCGAGGCCGAACGGCAGGAGCGCGCGCGGCTCGAGGCCGAGTGGCTCGGGCTCGCCTGGGACGCCCGCGCCGACCTCAAACTCGCGCTGATCGGCCTCGGCGCCGACCCCGACCTGCGCCGCCGGCAGCTCGAGGAGCAGGCGCGGCTCGAGGCCGAGGCGGGCGCGCGGGCCCGGCAGGAGCGCGAGGCGGCGCTGGAGCTGGAGCTGCAGGCGCAGCGGGACGCCGAGGTCCGGTTCCGCCTCGAACAGCAGGCCGGCTTCGACCTGCGCGCCGACCTCTCCGCCGACCTGATCGCCCTGGGCGCCGACCCCGACTACCGCCGCCGACAGGCCGAAGAACAGGCGCGGCGGGAGGCCGCCGAACGCGAACGGCGCGAGCGCGAGCAGATGTTCGCCGAGTGGGACTCCGAGCAGCAACGGCTCGAGGCCGAGCTGCGGGCCCGGGCCGGCCACGACACGTCGGTCGAGGCGGGTGCCGACCTGCAAGCCGATCTCACCGTGACGGCCACCGTACAACGGCCGCCGCGTCCGGCACCGCAGTACGAGGAACGCCCCGCCGCTCCCGCCACGGGGGCGATCTGGATCCCCGGCGAGTGGGTCTGGAACGGCGTCGCCTGGATCTGGGCGGGCGGACGGTGGGAGCTGCAGGCCGCCGGCGCGGCAGGCACGGCGGCCGCCGTCGGACTCGGCATCCTGGGACTCGCCGCCGAGGGCGGCGTCTCCCTGGATGCGTCCCCGGTCACGGTCGAGGTGCGCGTGGGAGCGCCGTAGGAGCGCGGGCACGGCGCGGGCGTTTGCCGCTCCGTTCCGCCGCGATTCGTGCTTGAATCGGCTGGTCCGCGGCCCGCCGGGCGAGACGGAATCACCGGCCCGGGCCGGCCGCGCAGAGGCGGAGGAAGACGATGAAGACGAACACGCAGACCTCCCGAGGGGCGGCGCGCCCGGCCGCCCTGGTCCTGGCCGCAACCCTGGTCGGCTCGGTACTCGCCTGCGGCGGCGCCACCCCCGACGTCAACTACTACGCCACCGCCATTTCCCGGCAGGAGCAGTGCTGCGACGGACTGGCCGACACGGCGGCCCGCGACGAGTGCCGCGCGCAGATCCGCCGGCTCGACAGCGAGGCCGCCGCCAACACCGACGTCAACCAGCAGACCTACCACTGCGTCGAGCGGTACTTCGAGTGCGACTCGGCCACCGGCCGGGCGACCCGCGAGTCGGCCCAGGCCCAGCTCGACTGCCTCAACGACCTGGGCTCCAACTGACATTTCCCCACGTGTGCGCTTCCGCACGCCACCCTTGCGGAAAACTTGCCTTTTTCGCTCGGCCGCATAGATTCGGAGCGCGGAGGCGTGTCGGCGTCGCAGACCGTGGCGGCGACGCGGTACAACCCGGATGATCGAGCTGCAACACCTCGAGACCTGGAAGAAGCGGTGGGTCGAGCTGGTCCGCAACGGGCGGCCGGGAAGCGGTCGGGCGGACGAGCGGCCGAACCTGGTGATTGTCCCCGAGGACGACCCGACCGGGATCGTCCCGATGCCGCTGCCCAACGTCCTGGGCCCCGGCCGCAACCGGGCGTTCCGGCTGCCGCAGTACTTCACGACGCTGGGCGGCCTGCGCACCGCCTTCGCCGACGCGGGCGAGGGGCCGCCGCTCGTGTTCCTGCACGGGCTGGCCGGGGACGCGACGCACTGGGTCCACGTGGCGCCGCGTTTCTGCGGCACGCACCGGGTGATCTGCATCGACCTCCCGGCGTGCGGCGAGAGCGAGGCGCCACGCGGGCCGTTATCGGTGCGGCTGTACGCCGAGCAGGTCCACGCGCTGATGGATCGGCTCGGACTCGAGCGGACGGCGATCGTCGGTCATTCGCTGGGCGGGATGGTCGCCGCGGAGCTGGCGCTCCTGGTGCCGGGACGGGTTTCGCAGCTCGTGCTGCTCAACCCGGCGGGGTTCCAGCAGCTCCCGTTGTGGCTGCGGGCCGCCGGCCACCTGCTGCTGCGTCCGGCGCTCCTGGGCCGGGTCCTGCCGCAGGTCTGGAAGAGGATCCTCGACCTGGTCTTCGCCGAGAAGAACGACTACACGCGGGGGTTCGTGCGCAGCATCGAGGAGACCTACCGGGTGGAGGACATCCACGGCATCGCCCGGGTGATCGCCGGGCTGCGCCACGACTTCCTGGACCGCGACTTCCTCGACCTGCTCGACCGGCTCGAGCCGCCGACGCTCCTGGCGTGGGGCGCGGCGGACCTGCTCACCCCCGCCAAGGCGCTGCGGGCCACGGCGCAGCGGATGCGCAACGTGACGACGCACGAGATCCCGCGCTGCGGGCACCTGCCGATGATCGAGCGGCCGGAGACGGTGTTCGCGCTGCTGCGGGAGCACCTGCGCCCGGCGCCCGCGGAGGCCGAGCTGGTGGCCTTGCCGCGCCGGCCGGCCACGACGCCCCCGCCGCCGACCGCTCCCGTCGCCCCGGCGCCGAGCGCCGAGCGCGCGCGGCCCGCGCGGCGCCGACCAGGCCTGCCGTCCCACCTGCTGTAGCCGACCCGCCGTCGCCCACCCGGGTGGCACGCCGGCGAGGCGTCCACGCCGATCCGTCGCGCCGGGCCGTCAGCGGATGTGCGCCAGCCGCTCCCGCAGCCGCGGGACGGCCGTCTCGAGCTGCGCGGCGAAGTCGCCGGCCGCCGCGGCGCGCACGAGGTTCTGTTCGCGGCGGCCGGACCAACGCGTCGGGTCCCAGGCGAAGTAGACGTCCTCCAGGACGTCGCGCAGGAAGCGCGCCGCCAGCTCCCAGGCGACCAGCGCCCCGGCCCGCGGCAGTTCCTCCCGTTCGGCCGCGGACAGCCCGACCCCCGCGGCGACCCAGCCCTCGAGCAGCGCCTCGACGACGTCCTCGCGCAAGCGGGCCGGGCCGGCCTGCGCGCCGGCGTCGGACCACGAGCGCACCGCGTCGCCGAGGTCGTAGAGCACGGAGGCGCGGGTGCAGCCGTCGAGGTCGACCAGCCCGACGGCGCGACCGTCCGCGTCGAACACGAAGTTCGAGAACTTCGGGTCGCCGTGGATCACCCGCTCGGGAAGCCCGGCCGGCAGCGCCAGCCGCTCCAGCGCGGCCAGCGCCCGTGCGGACGGCTCGGACACCGCGGCGTGCCAGCGGGCGAGGGCCGGGTCGTCCGCGGCGCGGCGCAGCGTCTCGCGGAGCCGGGCGGCGTGGGCCGCCGGGTCGTGCAGCCGCACACCGCCGCGCAGCGGCGGGTCGAAATCGGCGGTTGCCCGGTGGAAGTCGCCGAGCAGCCGGGCGGCGCGGCACGCTTCGGACGGTGCGGCGAGCCGCGCGCCGGGACGGCCGGCGAGCCAGGTCGTCGTGCGCCACACCTCGCCGCCGTACCGCAGCGCGGTCGAGCCGTCGGGAGCCGGGACGAGCCGCGGGGCGGGGAAGTCCCGGGCCGCGAGGTGGGCCGAGACGGCGACGTGGTCCTCCAGCGCCCCCTTCCCCGCCAGGCTCGGGTGCAGCGCCTGCAGCGAGTAGCCGCCGGCCGCGGTCCGCACGTGCCAGGTGACGTGCATCAGGCCGTGGCGCTCCCGTTCGATCCCGGTCACGGGGCCGAGGCCGAACTCCCGGGCGACGCCCTCGGCGACCGTGCGGTCCTCGGCGGTGCGGCGGGCTGCCGGGTCGTGGTCGGAGCCGGGCGCGGACGCGGAGTGATCTCCGGCGACGTCTCTCGCGCGCTCCGCCGACCGTCCTGCGACGCCGTCGTCCCCGGGGTTCCTCGCGGCCCGACCCATCGCCCGCCATCGTGGCACGCGGGCGGACGCGGGTCCAGACGGACGGCACGACGGGCACGGACGACCCCGCCGGGAACGACCTCGAGACGTGCGACGACGGGTCGGTCCCGTGCCGTTTCGCCGGCGAAAAGGCGCTTTCGCCGGCGAAAGCGCCGGAACGGTCCGGACGCGGCGGACGCCGGGCCGGCTTGCGCGTCCGCAGGCCGGTCCCTACAGTCCCGCCCCGGCGCCCCGAACCGGGCGAGGGGAGGAGATCATGCCGACCAAGCCGACGCGACCGACGATCGTCTCGGGCACGCCGCGCACGACGAAGCCGACGACGACGGCGGCCCGCACCGCGACCCCAACCGCGAGTCCCGCGAGCCGGACCCTCGCCCAGGCCCGCACCGCCCTGCCCGCCCTGCGGCAGGAGGCCGAGCGGCTGCTCGCCGTCGTCGCACAGGCCAAGACGCGCATCGGCGCGGACTTCTATCGCATGAGCGCCGCCCTGACCGAGTTGCTCGACCGCAAGCTCCACGCCGCCCTCGGCTACGAGACCTTCGGCGCCATGCTCCAGCAGCGCCGACTCATGTCCCCCGCCGCGGCCAGCAAGCTCATCGCGATCTACCGTTCGATCCCCCGGCAAACCGCCCTGCAGCTCGGACCGGAGCGCGCCTACGAATGGCTGCAGCTCCTGCGCGAGGAGGCGGGACCGGACGCCGGGCCCGACGACGTGCGCCGCCTGGCGGACGAGAGGACCGAGGTCCAGGGACGGCCCGTCGCCGACCTCACCAGGCAGGAAATCGTCGAGCTGCGGCAGCGCGTGCAGGCCCGGCGCGAGGCCGGCCGACGCGATCCCTCCGCGGCCGTGGCCCACCGCCTCGCCCGCGCCCTGGCCCAGCGCCTCGAACACGCCGGCGCCGCCGACGCCCGCGTCGCCGCCCGCTTCGCACGGTCCGGCTGGCGCCTGCGCGTCGACCTCGACCTGACCGCCGGACAGGCGCTGCTGGCCGCGCTCTCCTGAGCGGGATCGCCCACGGCGCGAGGCCCCGAAGGTCCAGACCCGGGCCGCTTCCGGCGAGGGGGGGCTTGCCGTTCTCTCGGCTCCGTTGCTCCCGGCAACGAACCATGCTGATTGTCGCTCGTCGCGGTGAATGGCATGGATGCGTGAGGCGGTGCGACGGAATTCGGAGGTCAGGCTCACGTCCTCCGCCACTCCGCTCCTGCGATGGACAGCGGGGCCCTCCCGTGACATGCTGAGCCGTGGTTTGCGGGTTGCCGGTGGAGTTGAC
>JAFGHH010000405.1 GCA_016930215.1 Deltaproteobacteria bacterium | reverse complement strand
GGCGCGGGTTACACCCGTCTCGTTGATCGCCACGACCACCTTGTCGCGACCGAACAGGAACTGATCGACGCCCTCGCCACGGCCCGAAGCGGCGAGACGATTTACGTGGCCGACGGCGCGGAACTGGATTTCTCGGCGTGGGTGGTGGCGGAGGCGACGGTCTTGACGATCCCCGAGGGCGTGACGCTGGCGGGCGGGCGCGGCAAGCCGGGCGTCGAGCCAGCCTGGATCCATACCGATTTCTTTCTCGTCGATCCCGTCGAGGCCGCCGATCCCACGGTGGGACGGACATTCGCCGCGCGGCCGCTGATCCGGATCGGCGGGCCCAACGCCCGGGTGACGGGCCTTCGCATCACGGGACCCGATTCGAAATCCCGCGAGGAACCGCTCCGCCGCTGGCTGACCTCGCCCGACGCGCCGGTCGAGGGACGGAAGAAATACTACCGCTTCCCCACAGCCGACGGCATTCTCTGCGAACACCCGAATCTCGAAGTCGACAACTGCGAGCTGGCGGGCTGGTCCTTCGCCGCGATCTCGGTGGCCGACGGCGTCGGACATCGCGTCCACCACAACGACGACCACCACACCCAGCGCCAGGGCCTCGGCTACGGCGTGGTGCTCTACGGCGGGATCGACGCCGACACCGCGGTCGACATCGCCTGGAACCGCTTCGACTACAACCGCCACGCCGTGGCCGGCAGCGGCTACCCGCGCCAGGACTACGAGGCGCGCCGCAACCTCGTGCTGACCCACTCGATCGGCCACATCTTCGACATGCACGGGATGGACGAGCACACGCACGACGGGAGCGTCTGGGCCGGCCGCGAAATGCTGGTCCACGACAACACCGTGCTGTGCGACGACCAGTACTCGTTCGTCGTCCGCGGCCGCCCCGCCGTCGGCGCCTGGTTCTACTCCAACTGCCTGGCCCGTGCGAACGCCGACGCCGCGGCGCTCCAGCGGTTCTACTTCGGCGACTTCCACGTCGACCGCTCGCCCGCCGGCTCCGCGCCCAACCAGTACGGCCGCACGGCCGCCGACTGCGAGACGGTCCGCTGGTGCACGGCGAAGGGCGGCGCCGGCCCGTGGCGCTACCTGGTCGCGTCGTCGACGACCCTCGGGACGCTGGCGCTGCACGACTTCGACGGCGACGGCATCGCCGACGTCTTCCGCCCCAACGGCACCGAGTGGCAATGGTCCCGCTCGGGCACCTCCGGCTGGGCCACGCTGCGAACCGCCACCGACCGCCTGGCCGACGTGGGGTTCGGCGACTTCGACGGCGACGGACGCACCGACGTCTTCCGCACCACCGGCAGCGAGTGGCAGTGGTCGCGCTCCGGCACCGCCGCCTGGGCCCGGCTCAACGCCTCGTCGTACACCCTCGGCCAGCTCCGCTTCGGCGACTTCGACGGCGACGGACGCACCGACGTCTTCACCGCCACCGGCTCCGAGTGGCGCTGGTCGCGGTCGGGCTCGTCGGGCTGGGCCACGCTCAACACGTCGACCGCCGCCCTGGCGAGCCTGGCGTTCGGTGACTTCGACGGCGACGGGCGGACCGACGTGTTCCGCGCCACGGGCTCCGAGTGGCAATGGTCGCGCTCCGGCTCGTCGCCCTGGGCGCGGCTCAACGCCTCGTCGTACACGCTGGAGCGGCTGGCCTTCGCGGACCTCGACGGCGACGGCGAGACCGACGTGTTCTCGACCCAGGGCAACCGCTGGATGGTGTCGTGGTCGGGGAGCGGCGGCTGGCGGCTCTTGCGCATCGCGAGCGAGCCGCCCTCGGCCCTGGGCTTCGCCGACTTCGACGGCGACGGCGCGGACGACGTGTTCAAGACGGGATGCCTGTAGTGCTGCGCACGGCGCACTCGTCGACGCTGCGCGTCGACTATGTGGCGCCGCTACGGGAACGGAGCCGGACCCGCGGGACGCACGACGGCGGAATCCGGGCTCGCCGGCACCTCTTGCTGCGCGGTCCGCGCGCGTGTAGGTTCCGCGCCGGGGTGCGTCGTGCGGCGAAAGACCCGCCGCGCGAACCCCGGGTCATGCGGCCGTAGCTCAGCTGGATAGAGCACCAGACTTCGAATCTGGTGGTCGCGCGTTCGAATCGCGCCGGCCGCACTATCATTCCGGGAGGTTACAGCGCTCATCGGCGGCCCCTTCCGGAAATGCCAACCGCTTTGCCAACCCCCCTGCCCCGTTTCGACCCCTTCCGGGCCCCCTTCCCGGCGGGCTTGCCGGCGGCCTTCTTCGGGCCCCCCGCGGCCTTCGCCTGGTCCCGCCGCACGGCATCGAGCCCGACCACCCCCGTCGGCTTCGGCTGGAAGTCGAGCCGGTTCACGTCCCGCCGCGCCCACGTGGGGCTGTGGTGCGCGTACCGCTCCGTCAAGGTGATCGTGCTGTGCCCCAGGATCGCCTTCAGCCGGTAGAGGTCGCCCCCGGTCCGCACGAAATGCGTCGAGAACGAATGTCTCAGGCTGTGGAACGGCAACGCCCGAACGCCGGCGGCCTCGCACAGGTCGGCGAACCGGTGGGAGACGGTGGCGCCGTCGCGCATCGCGTGGACCAGGGGCCCGTCCGGCTCCAGCCGACGCGGGGTGTTGCTGGGGAAGACCAGGCCGTCGGGGCTCGGCGGGCAGTTCGCCTTCCAGGCGCTCAGGATGGCCCGGAGCTTGGCGCCCATCGGAACCTGCCGCGGCTCGCCACTCTTGGTCGTCGGCTTGTCGTACGATCGGGAGACCGCGACCAGCCCGGCGGCCAGGTCGACGTCGGCCCACCGCAAGCCGCAGAGCTCGCCGCGGCGTAGGCCGGTGTAGACCGCGGTCGCGTAGAACGGCCGATCGAGGGGCTCGGCGGCCTCGAGCAGCTTGGCGATCTCCTCCTGGGTGAACCAGGTGTAGTCCCGCGCCTTCGGCTCGCGCGGGAGCTGGTGGTGCTTCACGCGCCGGAACGGCGACTCGGCGAGCAGCCCATCTTGGACGGCGTCGTTCAGGATCTTCCGCAGGAGGGCGAGCAGCCGCCGCACCGTCGCCGGCGACAGGCCGTCGCGGATCTTCTCGGACGCGAAGTCGCGGACGGCGCCGGGCATGATGTTCCGCAGCGCCAGGGCGCCGAACGCGGGCTTCAGGTGGTTGTCGAAGTTCCGCTGGTTCTCGGCGTGCGACCGGAGCCGCACCGCGGAGTAGTGGTCGAGCCAGTGGGTCGCGACATCCTCGAACCGGGCGCGGCCGCCCTGGGCGAACTTCCCGGCCTCGACCTCGGCCTCGCGCGCCCCGAGCTTCTTCCGGGCCTTCTTCTCGTCGGTCGTGTCGGTCGTCTGGTCGACCCACCGGCCGGTGGAGCCACGGAACCGCATGTGCCACGGCACCGACTCCCACCTGGGATCGTCACGCCGGACGCGCTTGAACAGCTTGCCCACCGTCCGCACTCCTCCGCCGCGCACCGCGCGCCTGCGTTCACGCACCGTCCGAACGCTTGGACTGCACAACGGTCGCGATCCCGCTGGACCTACCCTGCGCCCATTCGAAGAGCGCTTCCGCCTCAGCGCGAACGGCCGCATCATCCGGTTCCTTGGCCTCGAGCACCTTCCTCAGTTCGCGTCGCACAGACCATCTGCTGCGTCTTCCGATCAAGCGAATGGCGTCGTCGAGGTCCTTGCTCTGTCTCGCGAGGCCCTTCCTCAGCCCGAAAAGGGCACCCATCCGCACGCTCGAGGCGCTCGGAAGTGGCGAGCCAGAGGCGCACTCCTCGGCCTCCTGGTCCAGGGCTTTCCAGTGTTCCCCGAGCAACTCCAGTCGTGCGGCGTGGTTCATCAGCCGATCGGCCAGAACCGGATCGATCGACGCCACCTCCAGGATCGATTCGCGGTACTGCGGTACGACTCGCGCCGCCTCGGCTGCTACCCGAACCAGCGCGAACACGTCGCCCCGATCTACAGTCTCGGCGAGCTGCGATTGGGTCTTGGCCGACAGGTTGCCGATGCTCTTCTCAATGACTGCCTTCCAGGCGGCATCCCATCGGCCATCCTGAGTCGAGGTCAGGCGCAACACGAAGCGGCGGAACGCGAGCATGCAGGCGAGCGCCCGGTGTTCCGCCCGCCGACGTTCGATGCAGCGGGTACCGACGAAACCGATGATGCCCGTCAGGCCCCCGAGCGCCCAGCCGATACCTACCGCGAGCAGCGTTCCCAACGTCGGATCCATCGCCCTCCTCCCTCTTCGAAGCCGCCCGATGGGTGCGTTGACGTCAGCCTCCCCGCCGCTTCGGCTTCGCCGTCGGCGCCGTTGGCGCCGTCGACGCACGCTCCGCGGTGTCGCGCTCGAGCTGCGCCAGGCCGACCGCCAGCGCCAACCGGAGCACCTTCGCGCGCACGACGGCCCCCGACAACTCCAGCCGCGGATCGCCCTCGAGGAGCGGGATCAGCGCGTCCGCACGCGCGACCATCCGCTCGGGGATCCGCATCGGGACGTGGAGCATCCTCCCCATCGGCTCGGCCTCCAGGTCGGGACACGGCAGGTCGCCGGCCAGCATGGCCCGCGTCCGCGCCGCCAGCCCCGGCGAGGATTGCACGACGCCGCCGATCCGGTCGAGCCCCTTGTTGACCTTCCCCACGTCCGTCGTCCTCTTTCTCACGCCGCAACCTCCTGGGCGGGCAGCAGCGCCCGCACCGTCTCCGGATGCCATCGGCGCCCCGAGCGAGGCAGCAGGCCCCGGGCCTCGAGCGCCGCACCGATCGCGCGCAGGCTCAGGCCCTCGGCCCGCAGGTCGCGCGCCGCGGCGATGACCCGCTGCTCGTCGTCGTCCGACTCCAGGTGCACGCCATCCTGGGCCGCGTGGTAGCCGTAGGGCAGATCCCCGCCGAGCCGCTCGCCGCGGCCGCGCTTGACGGCCAGGGCTGCGCGGGTCCGAGCGCGGATGAGGGCCCGCTCGTATTGCGCGAAGACGTCCATGATGCCCCGCAGCAGTGCCGCCTCCGGACCGTCGCCGTTGCCGGCGCCGTCGGCGCTGGTGACGCGGGCGCCGGCGCGCTCGACGAGCCGCTCGACCATCCCGGCGACGACGACGTCACGGGCGAGCCGATCGCGCTTCGCGACGAGCAGCAGCCCGGCGCCGTTGGTCGAGAGGTCAGCCAGCGCCGCCAGCAGGCCGGGCCGCTTGTCCAACTCGGCCCCGCCGCTCACGCCGAGGTCCGCGTGGACCGCGACGAGCTCGACGCCCTGGGCCCTCGCCCACCGCTCGAGCGCCGCGCGCTGCGCGTCGGGGCCGAGGGCCTGGTCGTCGCTGGAAACGCGCAGGTAGCCGATCGCCCGCTTCGTGTCGCCATGCTTCCGGTTCGCCTTCACCATCGTCGTGCCCTCCGTACACCACTAACGTAGCACATTAGTGGTCCGTGTCAAGTGGAAAGATCGGGGGGGTCGGCAGGGACCGTGAACGGCGGTTCTCAGGGTGGGCCAGGCCGGAGGGCGGGACCGGGGAGGGGTTGTCAGGCTGGGAGGGAAGGTGGACGATGGGCACGGCCGAGTTGCGAGGGTGGGCGGAGCGGGGTGACGCGGAGGAGTGGCGCCATGTAGGGCAATTGTCCGTGTGGCGTACTTCTACGCTTGACCCGTCGCGTGACCGCGATCATGCTTCGTAGGAAGGAGCGGCGGCTTTCGATGTTGGTCTTGCTGGATACGTGCGGGTCAGACGGGGACACGCCGTACCTCGTGATTGCTGCGGTTCTCCTTCGTGAAGACCGAGTCGCACGCGTGCTGTCGGGGATGGAAGCTAGCCTCTCGGAACTCCTCCTCAAGCCCAACCCCACCTACGCCGAGGTGAAGACGAACGAACTGCTTTCTAGGAGGGTCTTCCGACGGTTGCGCGACTACGGACGGCTCGGCGCGTCGGAGCTTTCGGCCGGCTTGGCGCGGTGGCGCAGCAAGAGACTGCGCCACGAATCACTGTTCGGGGACGAGCTGGCGATCGACGCGAAGAAACGCTTCGACTATGCTCAGCGGGTGCTCGAACTGATGAAGTCCGCTGACGCCAGGGTCGTCGCTGTCGCGTGCAACAAGCGGGGGCCCAGGGCAAGGGGTGACGCTCTGGGCAAACCCTACGCGTTCCTCCTGGAGCGGATCGACCATGCGCTCCAGTCGTGCAAGGGCCGACAGCAGCACGCGATCCTTGTTCTCGACGACGAGGACATCTCCACGCTCCAGAAGATGACTCGCCGCATGCGGGAGTTTTTCGCCACCACGAGCGTCGGCTATGCCCGGGCAAAACTCGTGGTGCCGACGCCATTTTACGTCCGCTCGTGCGTCACCCCGTTGATCGCGTTGCCCGACCTAGTCGCCTACTGCATCGCTTGGGGATGGCGTGGAGCTACCGGGATGACCGAGCCCGCGCGGGAGGACCTTCGGTTGATGGTGCGGGATCTAGAGTCCCTGGCTGCCGACTGCGGCGCCTACGCCGGGGACGACGGCGCGTTGCGGCGAAGATTCCCGATCTACTACTTGGGCGACTTGCGGCCGAAGTCAGATCAATAGCCGGCTGAGAGCTGAGAACAAAAAAGGAACCATCCGGCCGTCGTGCGGGTTGCCCCGGGCGAGGCGTTCCGGTCCCTTGATGGATCTCCTAGCGCCGGCAGACGGTCATGTCAAGACCTCACCGCATTTCGGTATCAATTCAATACCGGTACTAGTTCCGCGGCGCCGCTCGGCGCGCGATTCCGCGCGCGGTTGCGCGCCTGACGGCGCCCTGTGAGGCGCCCCCGCCCTTGACGCCCCGCCCCCCGAGCGTACCTGTTGACCGTCGGGCGGGGCCTCCGGCGCCCGGTCTCCCCCCCTGGGGCGTTCGGGGCCTCGCCCGGTCTCCCGCCGCCCGCCCGGCCAGTCGGCCACGGGCGTCGGGCCCGCCGTTCCTCTCCTGCCCGGCCTGCCCAACCAGCAGGTCGCCGCCCGGTGCACCGGCGCCGGGCGGGTCTGCCTCGGGCCGGGCGCCTCAGGCACCGGGGGCCGCCTCCCCCGCCAGCCGCCTCCCGGGGCCCGGATCGTCCTCGGCATCGATCCCGAGCCCCTCAGGCGATTCCCTGACCGTTTTCCCCCCGGTCAGGTGGGGGGCGCCGGTATCCAGGTCGGGTTGCTCCTGGCCGGGGAAGCCGCCCAGGCGGTAGGGGTGGAGCACGCAGCCCCGAGCCGTGCACAACCGCACCTCGCTCGGCTGCCACCCGACGCACTCCAGGCAATGCAGCCGCAGCGCCGCCTTCCGGCGGTTCTCGGTGACGGCCTCGACGTACCGGTC
>JAFGHH010000404.1 GCA_016930215.1 Deltaproteobacteria bacterium | reverse complement strand
CCAGGAGGACGAGGACGGCGACGGCGTGGGCGACGCGTGCACCGGCGACACAGACGGCGACGGCCGGCGCGACTCCCAGGACAACTGCCCGCTCGACGCCAACCCCGACCAGCTCGATACCGACGGTGACGGCGTGGGCGACGCGTGCGACGGGGACGACGACGGGGACGGCGTGCCGGACGGCGACGACAACTGCCCCCTGGTCCCCAACCCCGGGCAGGAAGACCTCGACATGGACGGGCTCGGCTCGGCCTGCGACGACGAGGAATACGACTTGCGCTACAACACCGGCTCGGGCAGCGGCTGCGGGTGCCGCGCCGCCGGCTCCACGGCCGGAGGCCTCGCGGCCGCGGCGCTCTTCCTGGGCCTGCTCGCCCTCGGACGACGGCTCGGCTCGCGACGCCGTCGGGTCGCACGGTAGGGACTACGGCGGCGGCGGCGGGCAACCGTCGGCGCCGCACTCGGGCTCGTCGCCGCAGCACGGGTTGCGGCAGTAGCTGCACGGGAGGCCGGGTACTCCGCACTCCGAGCAGCACGCCAGCCCCGGCCGGCAGCTCGAGTTGTCCAGCCCCCACCCGTTGCACTCCGCCCCTTCCCGCCCGTAGAAGCACCCGGCGTCCGGCACGCACCCTTGTTCCAGGAAGTTGGCGCCCGGCCCGCAGTCGCAGCCGGGGCTGACGCACGGGTCGACCACGTTGGGTCGGCCGCAGTGGTAGTCGCCGCACGAGCACCACGGGTCGCCGGCGGAGCAGTCGTGCCAGGTGCCGCCGGTCGAGGTGCAGAGGTCGACGCCCCAGGTGGTCTCGCAGGTGAGGTCGACCCGGCAGCCGATGCCGGGCACGAAGTTGCGCGCCGGGCCGCAATCGCACGAATCGCTCGGTACCTCGCACAGCGGGCCGGGGCGGCCGCAGTCGAAGCCGCAGTACCCCTCCGCGGCCGGGTGCCACGCCCCGCGCGTCGCGACGCACAGCTCTCGCTCGGTGCAGGACGGGTCGGTCGCGCACCCCGTCTCCGCGTGGAACGTCTGTCCCTCCGGGCACAGGCAGTCGGCGAACGGCACCAGGCAGTCGGCGTCTCGCGGGCCGCCGCAGGCGAATCCGCAGCCGCCGTACTGCGCCGGGAACCACGAACCTCCGGTGGCGGCACACCGCGCCGCCGGGCAGGTCTCGTGGAACGCCTCGCACTCCTCCCGCGAGCGGAACGGCAGGTCGCACCCGGCGCCGCGGCAGCGGCAGCCGCTCAGCTCGAAGCACGCGCGGCCGTCCCAGAACGCACCGAGGAACGTCGCGTCGTCGCAATCGATGCAGGTGTCGTTCGCGACCGCCTGCGGCTCGCAGTCGTTCGGGTAGCAGTCGCGCCGGTCGCGCACGCAGTCGGCGACCGTCTCGTACACCGCGGCGCAGTCGGCTCCCACGCAGCTGCAGCCGGAGCCGAGCGGCACGCAGTGCGCGCCGTCCCACCGGACACCGGGCAGCTCCGCCGTGCACGGCCCGTCGGCGGCGGCCTGCTGGGGCAGGCACGACTCCGAAACCTCCTCGGCCGGCACGTCGGCGTACGAATCGTCCTCGAGCGTGCCGTCGTCCGGAAGCTCGACGCCGGCATCGTCGGGAGCCGCGTCGGACTCCGCGGCGTCGGCAGCCGTGTCGGCGGCATCGCCCTCGAGGGTCGTGGTGCCGTAGCAGCCGACGAGCGCCAGGGCGGCGAGCAGGAACACGCGGGAATCGGGCATCGGTCACCTCCGGTCGCGTCATCATGCAACGTCCGTTCCCCGGTGTCACGGGCGTCCGCTCCCGGCGCACTCGCCCGGAATCGAAAGGCAATCCGCACGCGCGGGTCGTGGCGGGCAGGAGCCCGTCGTGCCCCGACGTGGCACGGAGCGACACAGGAATCGGTCCGCGAGCCGTTCGCGGGTGGACCGCCGATCGCCGCGTGATAGGCTCCGGTCCTCGCCCGGCGAAGTCGGTTCGCCGGGTGCGACGTTGAGGTGGGAAGGTGGCGATGGGGATCGATTTCGGCGACCCGCTGGTGCGGAAGGTGTTCTTCGATGTCTACGAGCGGCTGCCGCGGGGCGGTCCGGGGGACCGCGGTTCGGTCGCGCGGGTGCTCGGGCTGGTCGGCGAGCTGCCGGCGCGGCCCCGGGTGCTCGACATCGGCTGCGGGCCCGGGGCGCAGACGCTGCACCTGGCCGCGCTGCTGCCGGCGGCGCGGATCGTCGCCGTGGACAACCACCCGCCGTTCGTGGCCCGCGTCGCGGAGCGGGTCGCCGCAGCCGGGCTGGCCGCGCGGGTGCGGGCGGAGGTCGGCGACATGGCCGCGCTCCCGTTCGCCGACGGTTCGTTCGATCTGCTGTGGAGCGAGGGGGCGGCGTACATGATGGGCGTCACGAACGCGCTTCGGGCCTGGCGGGGGCTGGTGCCGCCGGGCGGCCGCCTGGCCTTCAGCGAGGCGATCTGGTCGAAACCCGGGGCGCCCGCCGAGCTGGAGGCGCTGTGGGCGGAGGAATACGCCGAGATGACCGACGCCGCCGGGAACCTCGCGCGCCTCGAGACCTCCGGCTGGCGGTCGCTCGGGTGGTTCGAGCTGCCGTGGTCGGCGTGGTGGGACGAGTTCTACGAGCCGATGGAGCGGGTGTTGGCCGCGCGGCGCGCGTCGTGGGCCGGGGAGCCGCGGGCCCTCGAGACGTTGTCGGCCCTCGCCGCGGAGATCGAGATGATGCGACGCTACGCCGGGTGGTACAACTACGGCTTCTTCGCGGCACGGCGCGACGACTGAGCGCGCGAGCCGGACGGGGTCCGACCGCCGCGGCGCGGCGCGCACCCGCCGCTTCAGGCCCCGCCGGGACGCCGTCCCTTCTCGGCCCGCTGCTGCAGCTTCTCGCCGACGATGCCGCCGCCGTAGCCGAGGGCGGCGAGCAGGGCGAAGACCACGAACATCGTCATGACGCCGCCGCCGATCCCCGAGCCCATGGCCATCGACAGGACGGTGTTGATCGCCGCGGCCGCCACCGAGGCGATCGCCGGCTCGCGCACGGTGTAGCCCTTCGAGTACCGGCCCACGAGCATGCCGACCAGGAAGTACACGGCCGCGCCGAGCAGGATGACCAGCCCGAGCGCCCCGTAGGGGCTCGGGTCGGGCGTGTCGAGCACCATCTTGCGGACGATCAACGGGGTGATCGTGATGTTGATGACGATCTGGAACACGAGGATCAGCCCGGTGCCGGCCGCGACCCAGCCCCACTGGATCCTCCCCCCGCCGGGCACCTCCACCGGCTCGTCATCGACCGGAGGCCCGAGGGCCTTGCCGCACTGTCGGCAGAAGCCGGAACCCGCAGGGCTTTCCGCCCCGCATGCCGTACACCGCAGTCCTCCCGTCATCCCCTTCCTCCCTTCGTCCCGCAACGTTCGGCGGTCGTCGGGCCGAGTTCAACCTGCCGCGCCCGATCTTCGACCTTCGACGCCCCATGAACGTTCCGTGCTTCTACGGCATGCAGAGGGCCCGCTGCGGGTCGCAGTAGCCGGTGTCGTCGAGGTGGCAGCATCCGTTGGCGCAGTCGGCGTTCGACGCGCAGTCGGGGACGCAGGTGACGACGCCCCAGCCGAGGTCCTCGCAGCGGGTTCCGGCCCGGCAGTCGTCGGCCGCCGGGCTGCACGGCCGGAAGCAGAGGCCGGCGAACAGGCCGCCCCCCGTGCACTCGAGGCCCGTCGGGCACGGGTCGCCGAAACCGCACTCCTCCGCGCACAGTCCGCGCGGGTAGCCGGTGAGCGACTCGGCGAGGCAGAAGCCGCCGCGGCAGCCCGACGTGACCCGGCACGCTCCGCCGAGAGCGGTCGT
>JAFGHH010000403.1 GCA_016930215.1 Deltaproteobacteria bacterium | reverse complement strand
TCCACCGGGAACAGCGTGTACTCGTGGCTCGACACCTCGAAGCCGTTGCGCGGGTCGGCGGGGTTCTCGCGCAGCACGACGTCGAGCCGTCCGAGGTACTTCAGGAAGGCGCCCGAGTGGGACAGGATCACCGGCCGCGGCGTGCAACCCCGCGCGGCCCGCAGCGTCGGGTTCTGGCAATCGTAGAGCACCTTCGGCGGGTCGAGCACGATGTGCAGGTGGCCGCCCATCACGACATCGATCCCCTCCGTGTTGCGGATGATCCGCTCGTCGCCGCTCAGCCCCTGGTGCGTCGCGACGACGACCACGTCCACCTGCGGCCGCAGGAAATCGACCCACTGCTGCGCGATCACCTCCGCCGTGACCGGCGTGATGCCCAGCCGGTTGCCGGTCTCGAAGATCGAGAACATCGAGGAGGTGTCGCCGAGGCCGATCACCCCGACGCGCAGTCCCTGCAGGTTGAACACCACGTACGGCCGGACGAGCCGCGCCAGGTCGTTCTGCGAGTAGCTGGAGGGCTCGAAGAGGTAGTTCGCCGCGAGCGCGGGGAAGCGCGCCCACAGGTCGAGCTGTTTCGCCAGGTTGGGACCGCCGCGGTCGAATTCGTGGTTGCCCACCACCATCACGTCGACCCCGAGCTCCGACAGCACCCGGAACTCGGCCTGCCCCTCGAAGAAGTTGAAGATCGGCGCCCCCTGGAACGGGTCGCCGCAATCGACATGCAGCACGCGCCCCGAGCGACCCCGCTCGCGCTTCACCAGGTACGCCAGCCGGGCGGCGCCGCCGAACGGGCTGTTCTCCTGCTGCAGCCCGAGCCGCCGGTCGACCGCGCCGACCTGCATGTCGTACGGCAACAACCGGCTGTGGATGTCGGCGGAGTGGAGGATCGTCAGCAGCACGTCCTGGCCGCCGAGGTCGATCCTCTCGCCCTCGTTGACGACGCACCCCGCGACGGCGAGCATCGCGGCGAGTCCCAGGATCGGAGGCAAGCTGCACACACGCATGACGGCAACCTGCCACAAGGTGAACATCCGCGCAACGGTGCTCGCGCCCGCGAGCGACCCTCGACCGGCGGCAGCCGTGGTGCGGTCCCGGGACGGCGCCTACAGCGCGCGGCAGAGGTCCGCCAGGTCCGAGTCGTCGATGAACGAACAGTCCCCGCGGCAGAGGTCCGCCAGGTCCGAGTCGTCGATGAACGAACAGTCCCCGCGACAGAAGTCAGCCAGGTCCGAGTCATCGATGAAGCCGCAGTCCCTGCGGCAGAGATCGGCGACGTCCGAGTTGTCGATGAAGCTGCAGTCCCCGCGACAGAAGTCGGCCAGGTCCGAGTTGTCGATGAACCCGCAGTCCCCGCGGACCAGGTCCCGGGCGTCCGAGGATGACGCCCCCAGGTAGGCCGCGGCCACGACGCCGAACCGCAGGTTTCCGCGGGAGTTGCCCGAGGAGACGACCGCCGACGACCCGGGCACCACGTCGCCGCCGCCGCCGCCGGTCCCCGCGCCGTGGGTGTTGCGGATCGACCACACGGCCCCCTCGAAGACCCGCACGTTGTACTGCTCCGTGATCGAGGCGTGGTTCCGATCCTCGGCCATGTAGTCCCACATCAGGTTCGCGTCCAGCTCGAGGATCACCTCCTCGCCCGGCGGGATGGTCTGGTCGGACCCCAGCCGGTCGTCGCCCCACGGCGCACCGGCCTCCGAGACCATCAGGTACCAGATCTCGAGTCCCGAGTCGTTGACCAGGCGCACCTGGACCGGCTGCGGCGGCACCTCGATCGGGGGAGGCGGCGGAGGCGTCGCGACGGGGGCCTGCAGGTAGATGTTGCCGTCGGCCGGCAACGTCTGGTCCCGCAGCTCGGCCAGGGTCTGCCGGTCGCAGTTCTGGGCCAGCACGTCCCAGGTCGGGTAGCGGGCGTCGAGCTGCGCGCGGAGGGCGGCGCCGTGCGGCAGGGTCTGGCCGGCGAGCCGGTTGTCGCCCCACTGGGTGTCGGAGGCCGGCGAGACGTGCAGGTAGCAGACCACCTGGCCGGTGTTGTTGATCACGTGGACCTGCACCAGCCGGGCGGCCCCGGTCCCCACGGTCGTGGGCGTCCCGGACGTCGGTCCGACGGGGGTCACGGTCCGCTGCGTGGGTCGGAAGCTGTAGATCGGGCAGCCGGCGACGAACGCGGCGAGGACGACGAGCGAGCAGGCGATCGGGCGCATGGGGCCCCTCCTTCGACTGCCCTGGTTGTAGCACCCGCGACGCGGGGCGCGCAACGTGCCCCGCCGGGCGCCGACAAGTTGCCCGCCGGCGGCGGGACCGGTAGCCTCGGTCCGGGAGCGGAGGTGCCGATGCTGCCGATGCCGCAGATCATCCGAAGGAAGCGCGACGGGGGGCGACTGGCGCCGGACGAGGTCCGGGAGATCGTGCTGGGGTTCGCGCGCGGCGAGCTGCCCGACTACCAGATGTCGGCCCTGTTGATGGCGATCGTGTTTCGCGGGCTGGAGACCGACGAGCTGCGCGCGTGGCTCGACGCGATGGTCCGGTCGGGCGTGGTGGTCGACCTGTCGCACGTCCCCGGCACGAAGGTCGACAAGCACTCGACCGGCGGCGTCGGCGACAAGATCTCGCTCTGCCTCGCGCCGCTCGTCGCCGCCTGCGGCGTCCCGGTGCCGATGATGTCCGGCCGCGGCCTGGGCCATACCGGCGGCACGCTGGACAAGCTGGAGGCGATCCCCGGTTTCCGCACCGACCTGCCGGTGGAGCGGTTCCGCGAGATCGTGGCGGAGTGCGGCGTGGCGATGGTCGGCCAGACGGCGGAGTTGGCGCCGGCCGACCGCCGGATCTACGCGCTGCGGGACGTGACGGCGACGGTCGAGTCGGTCCCGCTGATCACGGCGAGCATCCTCTCGAAGAAGCTGGCCGAGGGGGCCGACGCGCTGGTGCTGGACGTCAAGGTGGGCGACGGGGCGTTCATGAAGACCGTCGACGACGCCCGCACGCTCGCCCGGGCGCTCGTCGCCGCCGCTCACGCCTACGACAAGCCGCTCACGGCCCTCTTGACCCGCATGGACCGGCCGCTAGGCCGCGCGGCCGGCAACGCGCTGGAGACGATCGAGGCGCTCGAGGTGCTCCGCGGGCGCGGACCGGCCGACGTCCTCGAGCTGACGCTGGCGCTCGGCGCCGAAATGCTGCGCCTCGGCGGCCGCGCGGCCGACGAGACGGAAGCCCGGGCGAAGCTGCAGGCGGCGATCGCCGACGGCAGCGGGCTCGAGCGATTCCGCCGCATGGTCGAGGCGCAGGGCGGCGACCCGCGGGCCCTGGACGACGACGGACGACTCGCCCGCGCGCCCCGGCAGACCGTGCTGCGGGCTCCGCGCGCCGGGTGGATCACGCACATCGCCTGCGAAACCGTCGGCTGGCTCAACGTCGAGCTGGGCGCGGGGCGGCGGGTTTCGAGCGACGCGGTCGACCCCGGGGTGGGTTTCGAGTTCGAGCGCAACGTGGGCGACCGGGTCGAGAGGAACGACCCGTTGGTCGTCGTGCACCATCGCGACGAGCCGGCGGCGGCGGACGTGGTCCGGCGACTGGGCGAGGCGATCGCGATCGGCGACG
>JAFGHH010000402.1 GCA_016930215.1 Deltaproteobacteria bacterium | reverse complement strand
TCGTTCCCCGCCGCCGGCAGGTCCGCCACGTACTGCACCGCTCCGCCCACTCTGACCCTCGTGTCGCTCATCGTGTCACCTTTCCTTTGTTTGCTCGCTGGACCGCGCTACGGGACGACCGCCAGGACGAACCAGTCCACGCCGGCCACCTTCATCAGCCACACCCCGTCGTACTGCGCCGCCAGGGCGAAGGCCGCCGCGGCACCGTTGATGGTGTCTCCCGCGAACGGCTGCACGTTGACCGCGCCGCCGCCGAGGTAGTTGCCGACGTAGATCACCCGGCCCTCCCACGCGTCCGCCGTCCCGCTCTGCGGGAGATTGACGTCGTTGCCGGGCGCACCGGCGCCGGCCGCCAGGACCGTCGTGTCGGTCTCCACGACGTCGTACGGGTACGCCGCCGGGTACGTCGGCGCCTGGTTCAGAACGTGCGCCGTCGCTGGGATCGACGCCGAGAATCCGATCGCGCTCATGATGTTCTCCTTCTCCCTACCAGACCTTGAGCAGCTTGAGCAGCCCGGCGACCACGCCGGTCACGCCGACGCCGACGGCCACCTTCGCTCCGGTGCTCATGCCGGTCTCAGTCTTCGTCTTCCTCGTCAACACGATCAACGGCGTGAGTTCGCGCGCCATGGGCGCCAGACGCATCGCAACGGCCCCAAGCCCGCGGCGGCTGTACTCGTCAAGCAGCGCCTTGAAATGGTACTCGGGGAACGGGCTGTTGTAGATGAAATGCCAGACGCTCTCCGCGAGGCCGTCCACCCAGTACATCATTCCGCCAGCCCTGTCCTCCTCCCTCGCCACGATCTTTGCGGCCTCCGCAACGGCGTCGGACGGTCCCTGCGAGTCGCAGATCTTCTTCAAGAGAGCGATCAGCGTTGCGTCGGGAAACCCAGTGCACTTCACCAGGAAACCGACGTGCCTACAACGGCCTCCGTTGTACTCGCCCGACACCAGCTTCGGGTCCCCGTCGGCCAGCAACTTGCGATGCACTTCCTCCCCGATCCGTATCGCGGCCACGCTTCCTTCGGGGTCTGGGTGGTCGCGGAGGAACTGGAACCAACTGCTCGCACCCAGCGCGGCAGGGGGACGTGTCGTGAAGAACGCACGGAGAGGGTAGCAGAACTCGCGCAGTACCTCGCGCTGCTGTGCCAGCGAGCGGCCGTTGAAGTCGACGAGGTCCGCGTAGAACACGTCGCCGTCCATCCGTCCCTGTTTCGGCACCTCCGGTGGGTCGGACCACTTCGGCAAGTTCTCCGAGTTGCGGGCCACCGACCAACTCCTCCACGTGTCGCCGCGCGTCAGGATTGTCCCCAACCAGAACCGGCCTTCGTCCCTGTAGACGGACGTCAGCACGTCTTCGGTCTGGGATCCTCGGTACCCCTGACACACCTCTTTCAGGTGTTGTCCTCGCGAGAAGCAGTCGACCGCTGTGGCCGGATAGGTTTTGACCAGCCACTCTTGAACCGCCGTGAGAACAGAAAGGACGGCCGAGAGAATCGGGCCGACGACCGGCACCATCCCCACGATCGTCGCAATCGCCCTCTGGGTTTCGAAGATGGACTGCTCGATCCGGGCATAGTCGCCGGAGTCCGCCGCGGCGGCCATGTTCGCGAAGGCGTTGACGGCCGGTCCGTAGGTCGTCAGGATGAGGTCCGCGTTCGCTTCCATGTTCGACTGGAGTTGCCGCAGACGAGCAGTTTCGGATGCCGCGTCGCCCAGTCCGCTGAGTTGATGCCCGTCGCCCAAACCGCCGAAGCCAGGAAGCATGTCCGTCCTCCATCCGCTACGCGGTGCGCTGGAACAACTCCTCGATCGGCCGCTCGTGGCCGACCGAGTGCGTGAGCAGCGCACGCGCCTGGTTCTCGATCTGCGCGATGCTCGCGCGGATCGGTGCCATCCTCCGCTGGTACTCCTGGGCCACGCGGTCGACGTTCGGGTCCATGAGCGCCTGCCGCATCAGGTCGCAGATCATCTGCATGTCGTTGACCACGCCGGACGGGTCCACGTACCGGCGCGCGAGCTGGTTCATCGCCTGGTGCAGCCAGTCGTCGAGGATGAGATGGACCTGCATAGGTGGGGCGCGGCGCACCCCGGACTGCTGGTGGTCCGACGTCGCGAACAGGAGTTGCAGCCGCTTCGCCATCGCCCCGACGAGCATCACCTTGTTCGCCCGGACGGCGCCCTCGGCCGCCATCGCAGGCCGGCTCTGCATCATCGCGACGTAGAGCAAGAGCCGCGTGGACTCCGCGAGCCGGTGAAAACCCGTGTCCGGGTCCAGGAGACCGTGTTTGCGGCAGAACGAGTGCATCGGCACGTCGAGCCCACGCGGCCGGAGGTAGAACCGGACGTCGCGACGCACGACGGACATCTTCCGGTGGTAGAGCCGTCGGGCGAATCGGTCGTGGGTCACCAGTGCCACGACTACAGCCTGCCGTCCCAACTCGCAAATCCGCAAGGTGGACCTGTCACCGGTTGACGCTCCGGTGACAGCGTGACAGTATGCAGGCATGACACACGTCGAGAAGAAGAAGTTGGTCAGCATCTACCTGCCCCCCGAGATCCACGAGCGGCTCCGCGTCGCGTCGTTCCAGACGCGGGTCCCCATGTCCGTCTTGATCGAGGACATCGTGCGGCGACACCTCGACGACCTCATCGGAGAGATCCGGTCCGTCCGAACGCCGCCGACGGGACCGGCGCGGTAGGTGGGCGACCTCCCGTCCATCGTTCCCCTCCCGTCCCTGCTGCCTCGTCGCGGCATCTTGCCGTACTACGTCTCCGAGGCACGCAAGCTCACCGGTGCGCCGGACATCTACCACCTGGCGTCGATCCTGACGGTGTTCGGCGCGCTCCTCGACCCGATCGCGTGCGGGTACGTCGTCTGGCCCAACGGTCTGTTCCGCCGCGAGCGCCTCTTCCTGTGGATGCTGCTCATCGGGCCGAGCGGCAACAAGAAGACGTACTCGACCGAGCTCGCGGTCAAGGCGTGCGGCGACCACCTCGGACCACGCATCCGCAACGGCGAGGGTGGCCGGCGTGCGCTCGAGGACATGTTGATCGCCGAGCGGTACCCGCTGGTCTGGCAGACCGAAGCGGCAAGCTGGTTTGCGAACAATCGCCAGGGATACATGGTCGAAGGGGCCTCGTTCTGGACGCAGGTCTACGACGGGCACTACGCCCCGCGGCCCCGCTCCGGCGAGTCCGAAAGCCGCGAGAGGTTCAAGGTCGGGGTCTCGCTGCTCATCATGGGCCCCGAGGACGAGATCCTCCGGTCGACCCGCCGCTCCGACTGGAAGGGCGGCCTGATGCCGCGCCTCAACATCTGCCGGGCCGGACGGATGCGGCGCGGTCGCGGGAAGGGTGCCGAGTGGCCACCCGCCGTGCTCGCGGTCCTCGACCGCGGCATCAAGAAGATGCTCGAGGTCGCCGCCGGCGCGAAGTACCTGCGGCTCACCCGGGAGGCCCGGGAGACGTGGGAGTCGTGGCAGTACCGTCACGAGCGCAAGATGGCGACCGTCGGGGATCTCCACGAGGGGCTCGCCGGCCGGTTGCCGTGGCACGTGCTGCGCATCGCATCGATCTACGCGGCCTCGAGGTTCTCCACGATCGTCGAGCGCCGGGACGTCATCCCGGCGTGCAACTTCGGTCTGCTGCTCCGCAGGGGCGCGTTGTCGTTCGAGCCGAAGGTCTAGGGCTGCGCGTCGGAGGCGCCAGCGGCGGGCGGCGGAGTCGTCTGCTGCGCATCCGTGGGGGGCGGCGGATCCGCAGTCTCCGTTTTCTCCGCCGGCCCGTCCGCCGGCATCTTGGGGGCGTCGTCCCGCGGCGTCGCCGAGTCCTTCGGGCCCGTTTCCGCGGTCGGAGCGCCCTCGTTGTTCGCAGGAGCCTCGGCGGGAGCACCGGAGGGAGGCCGAGCGTCCGCCTTCGGCTCCTGCGAAACCTGGCGCTGCCCCAAGCCGGCGAACTGCCGGAAGAAGGCGGCGCACATTCCGATGTAGCGAGCGTCCTCGTTCGAGACGGTGCCGTCGCGACCGATGCCGGCGGCATACGCGAACTGCGTGAACACCTTCTCCGGGTCGCTCTTGAGGTTGGCGCCCATGTCGCCGGCGCCCTTCTTGTCCTTGTCCGCCCACCCGAACGCGATGAGCGACGTGTACATGACGTTCACCATCATGCCCACCTCGTTCGGCGGCCTGCGGGCGGACATCGCGTCGCGGATCTCCATCAGCATCGCATCGGTGGACCGGCTGATGCTTGCGAGTGCGACGTCCTTCTTGGCCTTGCGGTCGGCGTCCTCGCGGGCCCGGCGTTCCTCGTAGTCGCGCTTCTCCTGCGCCTTCTTGTCCATCCAGTCGCGTTCCATCTTCTTGTTGTCGATCTGCGACTTGTTGAACTTCTCGTACGCCTCCATGAGCTCGCCGACCTTGAACTTCTCGTCGCCACCCTTCGCCGTCTTGACCATCGTGACGAGGTTGTCGACGACCATCTTGTTCACGGCCGCCATCGCGCCCATCGCCTCGGGGCCGTTGGTCATGCGGAACAGCTCGAGCGCCTCGCCGAAGCCGCTCTTTCCGTTCTCCCCGCGCTGCATCGCCGCCTCGGCGAGACGCGTCTGTCCGTCGATGACCTTCGCGAGCACGGCGTTCTCACCCCCGCCGTTCGCGAGGCGCTGCTCGAGGCGGTTGAGGGCGTCGCGCAACGGAGCAACGGTCTGCTCGATGCGGCGGTCCTCCTCGGCCTTGCGAGCACGTTCCTCCGCGGCCTCGAGCCGGCGGAGCATCTCCGTCTGCTGCTGCTGGTACCACCCGACCTGGCCGTTGAAGACGCCGGTCGGCACACCGGGACCCGGGGCACCGTACGATAGCTGCGCCGGAGACCCGTTCTCCGGAACGTGGATCCCGAGTCGCGCGAGTGCCGCGGCGACACCCTTGTTGATCTCGTCCTGGACGTTCATGTCAACCCTCCAACCCCTGAGAAACGGGGTGCCCGTCGAATGGTGTGCGAAAGCGTTCCCGAGCGGACGACCGGTGTCCGCGTGGTACGGGGTGATCCAGAAGGTGCCCTCGAACGACGGGATGTAGGTCTCGGGCATCCTGGCGCGACTCAGGGTGATGCGGTTCAGCCGTCCGCAGGACACCAGTTCATAGCCACGTTCGGCGTCCTCGTACTCGATCTTGGCTGATACGAGTACGTCGCTCTCCATCATCCCGAACGCGGCCTTGACCTCCCGCGACGGATCCCCATCGCGCCGCGGCTGCGCTGGCGGCCGGACAGGCATGGGGTCGTCGTCGGGTTGGTCGTACGGGGACCGCTGCTCCTGGTAGCCACCCTGCTGCTGCTGCGGTGTTCCGTACGGGTCGGGGAACATCGGCAGCGGCAGTGGGCTCGCGATCGGGCCGGTCGACCCCAGGCCGAGGTTGAGAGGCGGCGCCGACACCCTCGGGTCCGCCGGTGACGGCAACTCGACGCCTCCCTCGAGGTCGGCCTCCGGGATCTCGCCATCCTCGAGGAGACCCGGGTCGTCGTCCGTGTCCGTCGGCTCCTGGTTCACCTCGCCGGCGGTCGACTCCTCGGGCTCGACTTCCGGAGGCGGTGCATCGGCCGGCGTCCGTCTACGTCTTCCCACGCTGCGCCTCCATCCACCGGATCTGCTGCACCGTCGCAGCCATTGGCGAAAGCCACTCGAGCAGATACCCGAGACCGACCCCGGCCGCCGCCGCGGCCACGGGGCCCAGCATGTCCATCGCCCACCACGGAAGCAACTGGTGCCAGCACTCCGGGACGAACTCCCGCGTGCGCACGATGATCTCGGCCGCACAGCCGGACCACCCGAAGGTGCACGCCGGGCACGACACGACGCCGCGGTAGAACGCGAACCGCTCCCGCAGCCGCGCACGGCCGACGGACGTGTGCGGGTCCGCCGCGAGCAGGAACGTCAGGCACGCGGTCCACAGAACCCAGAGGATCATGGCTTCTCGCCCCGGATGCGCCGCAGGTAGCCGAGCACGCCGCGCGCCCGCAGCCGGCGGGAAACCGCCGACAGCCGGTCGACGAGCTTGACGACGTGCGACGGCATCCAGTGCGGCAGGAACTCCGCCGTCCGCTCGCGCCAGGCTGGGCAGTTGTACCGAAGGAACTTGAACCCGGGCCCGCCGGTCATCTTCTGCGTTCCGTCCGCCTCGAAGATCGGGTCCCCGTGGTCGTCCAGGGCCGGACGCACTGGGTCGTCCTCGCAGTACACGAAGTCCGCGACGCCGAGCGACTGCATGATGTGGAGTTTCCCGTGCACCGTCTCCTTGAGGAAGCCACGGCACTGCAGGCCGAGGGACGACTCGGGGTGCACGAACTGGCCGTTCCCGCACGCCGCGCACGGCCACTTCGCGCACTGCGCCTCGCGGAGCTGCTGGTACGACGTGAGCGTGTCGTGCACGCGCGTCGGGACCCCGACCCGGCGGCGGCGGTCTGGCGTCAGGACCGGACGCAGCGTCTCGCCCTTGTCGTCTCCCTCGACCACGGACCCGAGAGGCGTGCGCGTCTCGGCGACGGTGTGCACGTCGGACGGCTTCTCGTCCACCAGGGACGAAAGATCGTCGGTGGGCCCGCTCATCGGGTGTTCTCCTTCGACCGCGACGATCGGGTCGTGGGCTTGGACTGTGCGTTCTGCTCGACGGAGGGCTGCTGGCGATTCTGCTGGCGGAAGAGGTCGATCGTCGGCTTGCCGGCGTTGCTCGCCCGGATGATCTGTACCGGATCCACCCCGAGCTTCTGCAGCACCAGGTCCATGCCCCACTCGAGGATGCCGCACTTCGGGGGGCCCCCGACCATGTTGACCAGGTGCAGGCCGAAGTCGACGTTCTCCCCCTGGTTCCAGAGGGCCCGCAGGTACTCGTGCACGGCGTCCAGCTTGATGTGCCCCCGACCGGTGAGGTGCACGGGGGATCCGGCCCGGTTGCCCGGCTTCGCCTTCCGCTCGCACCACTCGCTCGTCGGCGGCTGCGTCTTCGTATCCTGCGAGTTGTTCGTTGGCATGATGGGACCATGCCAGAGCAGCGATAGGTGTGTCAAGTTGCGAGACAGACGCGAGACAGGTCAGAGACAGTCGTGAGACAGGAGACTATCGTCCGAAGATCGCGGCGGTGAGGAGCGAGAGGCATGAGACGGTTCCGATGATGAACCAGCCGTTCGTTCCGCGGCACGGGGGGCAGCGGCGCGATCCGCTCGAACCTCCGTTGCCGTTCCCTCCGCCGTCGTTGTCGCCGCCGTTGTCCCCGGGGTCTTCGCCGCCGGCCTTGACCGGAACCATCGCGGTCTGGATCTGGCCGAGGTCGGAGAGTCCGCGCAGGGCGATGAACTCGGCGAACGCCTGCTGGGTGGCCTTGGCCCGATCCGCCGTTCCGAAGCGCATCACTTCCACCGCTTCGAGGACGCCGCCAGCACCGAGCCGACCAGGGCGTCCAGGCCGATCAGGAGCCCGCCGAACCAGCCGGCCTTCTTGGCGGTCCTGCGCGGGGTCGGGATCCCTCCGCCGCTCCCTCCGCCGTCGCCACCACCATCGCTGGGGGGCGTGGTTCCGTCCCCGCTGCCGCCGCCGGCCGCCGGAACGTCGGCCAGTCCCTTCCACTCGCGCCACGCCGTCTGCATCTCGGCGATCTGCGCATCCGACGTCCCGATCGCGCGCAGGCACCCCGCGACGCCGTTCGGGCCGTTGGACCGCGCCTCGGCCCGAGACGTCCCGGTGCACTCGCCCTCGCGCACCAGCCAGGTGACGAGGCGCTCGAGGGCGCCCTGGGTCTCCGACGCGTACTTCCCGTCGACCTTGATGCGCGTCCCGGTGATCCTGCGGCCGGCCGGGAGCACCTGGGAGTTGACCCAGATCGCGTTGAACGTGATCTGGAACGCACGGACCCACGCGTACTCGGTGAGCGCGCCCAGCTTCGACAGGGGCCCGCCGCGCACTGGGTAGGCCGGGGCCGGCGCCGGTGCTTTCGGCAGCGCGAACGTCGGCTGCTTCTTCTGGTCCTCGTGTCGGATCTGCGGCATCTCTACACCTCTAGTCCTTGTCCTTGAGCAGCAGCGTCATGAGAATACCGACCGCCGCCGCGGCCGTCACGAACTGCGCGAACACGGCCGCTTTCCCCCACTTCGCGACGTCCTCGAGGTGGTACTTCTCGACGACGCGCTTGGTGCCCTCGTCGATCCCGGCCGCCACCGCCTCGGACATCTGCGCCTTGATGTAGTCGATGGTCTCCGCACCGATCGCCGCCACCATCGGAGGGACCGGCGGCGTCTGCGGCTCGTCGTCGACCTGGCGCAGACCGGCAAGCGCCGTCGCAACGCCCGGGTCGTGGTCGATGATCTTCTCCCTCGGCATCAACTACCTCGCGAATCCGAACATCGTCCCGAACGCGCCGAGCACCAGGCACGCCGCCGCGAGCGGCCCGTCGTTCTTCGAGTGGCCGGCCGGTTTCGTCTCGGCGTTGTAGATGACGCCCAGCGCATTCATCAGGGTATCCCAGTACGGGCCCGCCTGCGTCGCCATCTGCTCCGCAGCCTCGGCCTCGCTGATGCCGGCGCAGGCCCAGAACCCTTCGCGGATCGACGGATGCTTGAACACCAGCACCGAGGCGAGCTGCGTCGTGCGAACGGGGTCCGACCCGAAACCGTGGTCGTACAGAGGC
>JAFGHH010000401.1 GCA_016930215.1 Deltaproteobacteria bacterium | reverse complement strand
GGGGCGGCCGTGGTTTCGCCGTCTGCGGAGAGGCTGCGGGTCGGCGTGGTGGGGCGGTTGTCGTCGGGGGTGGTCGGGGTGGTGGTGTTGGTCGCGTCGTCGGGTGTGGGAGAGGCGGCGCGCGAGCAGCCGAGGAGGGCGAGGGCGGCGAGGCGGAGAGTGGTGGAGGGCGTCATGGGGCGGTCCTACGGGCGGCGTCGGGGAAGGATCTTGGGCGGGGAGATCCGAAGGGCGTGCGGACGAACGGAGCGGCCAACGACACCTTGCGCCTGATTTCGACGGGTTGGGTCAGAGCCTCCGTGCGGGAGGAGGAGGGCCGATGATGACGGCGGGTGGTTCGGGCAGCCGTGTCGGGATTCGACGAGCGGCCCTCGTGCGCCTTGGAGGCTCCGGCCCGGCGACGTGCGGCGGGCCCGACGCCGAGGCGTTTCGCCGCGCGCTGATCGACCGCGACCATCGCGCCGGTCCGATCCTCATCGTGGTGGCGCCGGGCATCCCGACGTCTCGGGGCGGTGTATGCAACGGCGATCGGACTGTGAGTCGGCCCGCGACTTCTCCCTTGACGGCCAATCCGCCTCGGCCGGACCATCGTGTCGGTCGGCGTGGTGCACGAACGGACCTCGCCGGCCGAGGAAGGGTTGAACAAGCAGACGACGAGGTGCGGGAGCCGGCTGGCGAGTCGGCTCCGGCCGCGCCGCCGCCTGGAAGCGGAAGAGGTGCGGGTGTCGCCGGAAGGGTGTGCGCGGTCGTGCGGCCTCGGTTCGGCGGACGGACCTCACGGGTTCGCAGGGGCGCTTGGCGATCGAGGGGAGGAGGGAGCGCCAGGTGAAGCTTGATCGGGGGAGCCGGCTTGATCGGCGATGCGGCGCTGGGGCATGCCCTGGCCGTCGGCATGGCGCGTGTTCGTCGATCTGTTCATCGACATCTGGAGGTGCGTGATGGCGAGGGGCGGATGGCTGTCGGTGTTCTGCGTCGTGGCGGGGACGGCGGCATGTGGGGATGGTGGGCCGGCGAGCGGTGATGATGGCACCAGCGGGGATGTCGAGGAGGCGGGGGACGAGACGGGGGTGCCGGACGGAGACGCAGGGGACGGCGGGGCCGGGGTGCCGTGCACGATGGACTTCGACTGCGCGCCCGACGAGGCGTGTCGCGACGGAGTCTGCACCAACACTTCTCCCGACGGCTGGTGCCCGCGGATATTCGAGCGGCCGGTTAGGCGGGTTCCGGCCGAGGAGTTGGGCGGCTGGTGGCCCGACGGCTCGGTGACCACCGCCTCCTGCGGGCCGCGATGCGTCGTCGTTTGTCATCATCCCGATGGTGGCGACCCGACCGTGTTGATCCGACGACGGACAGCGGACGGAACGATCTCCCAGGCCACGGCGACCCTGCCGTTCGCCGAGGAGGCGGCGCCGCCTTTCCGGTGCCTGGCGGCGATAGAGGAACCGGATGGCGCGGTGATCGTGATCGGTGGTACGACCGTCTACTCGACGATCCCCATCGCGATCCTCGGCTATCGCGTCGTCGGCGATGTGGCGGAGGAGACCACACGTCTGCTGACGACGGATCTGGAGATCGACAACCAAGTGAACGCCATGCGGTTGCAGCGGGACGATGTGGGAAGGCTCCATGCGTTCGGGGACGAGACGCACGACGCCTGCTACCTGCATTTGGTGGCGGACGGGGGGCGGTTCCACCGGGAGGCGGGCTTGTGCGTGGGTACGGGGGACTACCTGACCCGAACGAGCGACGCGGCCCTGCGTCGCGACGGGGCGGGGATAGATCTCGTGATGGCGGCCGGCTGGCGGCCGGCTTTCGGGGACGACGGCATGTTCTGGATGGACGGGACGGCGCCCGTCGCCGCCGAGGCGGTGCGGCTGCCGGACGGGTCGCTGGGGCAACCGCTATATCCCTATGTCTGTGTCGGTCCCGGCGGTTCCGTCGTCGCCTCTGCGGTCTATGTACCCCCCGCGCCTCCGTTTCCAGAGACCCCGGGTCCTGCCGATGGGACGTTGCGCCTGTGGTCGCTGGCGCCCGGCGGGTTGGTATCCAGCACTGCGGATCATCCGGTTCCGGAAGGCATGGTGTACGAGGGCCGCCTGGACGCGATGTATCGCGTCCTATACTGCACCTCGGATGAGGTCGTCGTTGACTACCGTGGGATGGACGGCCGGTGGCGGATCGACGTTTGGGCGGGCGGGACCGTCACCGAGCGCGACCTCCAGACGGTGGCCAGTGATTCCGGAGAGGTCCGGGCCCTGATGAACTTCGACACAACCCCCCGGGACACCTGGTATCAGCCTTGCGCCGGCGTGCGCGCGATCGTTCCGGCACGCAACACGACCACGGTGGATCACGGCGCCATCTACCTTGAGTGGTAGGCGCCGCGCGATCGAAGGCCACGCTCTGCGGCGCGCGTCTCCACTCCCCATGGCCGATGACGGGGCACATCGCCGCCCGGCCTCGGCGCACTGTCGAAAAGTGTCGAATTCGACAGTTTCGACGTTTTCGACACTTTTCGACAGCAAAAAGGTAGGTCTAACAACGACACCGTCCTTCTGATTTCAATAGGTTGCGTCAAAGCCTCCGCCCGCGGCCGATTGGCACGCCGCGTGCTCTGTACCGCGCCGCCCGCGAGGAGGGCCGATGATGACGGGGAGTGGTTGGGGCAGCCGTGCCGGGATTCGACGAGCGGCGCTCGTGCGCCTTCGGCGCTCCGGCCCGGCGACGTTCGGTGGGCCGGATGCCGACGCGTTGCGCCGTGCGCTGATCGACCGCAACCATCGCGCCGGTCCGATCCTCATCGTGGTGGCGCCGGACATCCCGACGGCTCGCGGCGGTCTGCACAACGATGGTCGGACTGCGAGTCCGGCGGGCACTTCGGCGGGCGGTTTCTGCTTGACGAGCCGTCCGCCGCAGCCGCACCATCGTGTCGGCTGGCGTGGTGCTCGAAGGGACCTCGCCGGCCGAGGAACGGTTGAACAAGTAGACGACGACGTGCGGGAGCCGACCCTGGTGTCGGCTTCGGACGCGCCGCCGCCTGGAAGCGGGATGGGTCCGGGTGTCGAAGGCCGGGTGTGCGCGCGGTCGTGCGGCACCGGTCCGGCGGTCGGGCCCAGCGGGTTCGCAGGGGCACTTGGCGATCGAGGGGAGGAGGGAGCGCCAGGTGAAGGCTGATCGAGGACAACGTTTGCGAGCACGACACGCCGACGAGCCTTTCGCAGGAGACCGCGGGCGGCGTCCCGAGGCAAACAAGTTGCGGTCGGCCGTGCAGGCTGCATTCCCTTCACGTCGTGGGGACGGCGTCGGATCGGGTCAGGGCGACGGTTCGGAGACCCTGCGCTTGCCGCCGCCCTTCGAGCGGCTGACGCGACGGCAGGCGAGCGTGGTTCTCGAGCGGTACGTGCGGGGCCGGACGGTGGTGGCGGCGGCGCGGGTGTTGCGCATGTCGCCGGCCGGGGTGAAGAAGCACGTACAACGCATCCACGCGGTGCTCGGCGTCCGCCGCGCGGTCGGCATCGTGAACGCGCTGCACCTCTCCGGCGCATTCGTCGTTCTGGAGGCGATGGCAGCGCGACGTCTGCTTTGCCGATTCCGCAAGACGCGCCGGCCAAGGGGGGTGGTGGGGCGTCGGTCGATACGCGAGGGCACGTAGCCGCCGGAGCGGCGCAGGCGTGCGACAGCGCAACGAGCAACCGACACGCACAGGGGCAAGGCCCCCCGGTGATCCCATGTCGTCAGATCACGGTCCTGCCGAACCCCGGGTATGACTGCCGGAGGGGATGGACGAGCGTCGCTGCTGGCGTCGCCGGGAGGCCCGTGGGACTCCCGAGGTAGCAGACCTGTCCTTCCGGGCATCCGCCGGGACACTGCGCCGCCGCGTCGCTGCACGACCATGCCGCGCCGACGCCAAGCACGACGAGCATGCGTCCCAGGGGATTCGCTCTGCAGCGCATTCCTGCGTCGCTCGCCTGGGTCCCGTTTGCCCTGGACAGCGCCCGAACTCCGATTGCGACGACGGCGAATTTTGAGCGTTGCTCGGCCGGGCGGGCAAGCGAATTCGACTGCCCATTACGAAATACCGCGCGTTTGCCCCGCTCCCACCCGAAACTGCGACTTGTTTCGAGGAATTGCGGCAATACTGTCCCCTTCTGGCTACCTTGTCGAACCGGACCGGCCCTCCGTACGATCACCCTCAATCGATCGGGTATTCGGACGGCGGGGTCGAAGGCGACGGACCTGCGGGGAAGGAGGAGGACGGATGAGGAACCCCCGGCCGGGACATCGGCTTCGTCGAACCGACATCATCGCGCTTCTCGCCGCCCTCGGCGCGGCCGCTTCGTGCATCGTCCGACCGGCGGGCTACTCCAACGGCAAGCTCGTCGTGACCCACGCCGTCGTTCGGAACCTGCCGCCGGCCGAGCCGTGGATGATGGCCGGAGGCACCACCCTGCGATGCATCGTGCCGCCGCAGGCGCCCCAGGACCGCACGCTCCTCTACGAGGCGGCGATGGACGTCTTCCGGGGTGCGGGAGGTCGCCGGGCGATCCACCGCGGGCGTCGGGGCCACGGCCGCCGGCCCGAGCGTGCCCGGCGGTCGGCGGCGACGCTCCGCACGTTGGTGTGCACGCGCGGACGTCCGGCCGCAAGGCCGAGGCCACGGTCGGCGCCGCGCCCCTGCCTGACGAGGGAGGCGAGGACGTGATGACCGTGGTGCGGTCCGCCGCGACCCAGCGCAAGGCTCGGACCGCGAGTCCGAGCGGTCGATTCTCCTTGAACGAGCGCGTCGCGCGGGCGCACCATCAAGCCGGTCGGCGTGGGGCTCGAACGCACCTCGCCGACCAAGGAGCGGTTGAACAAGTAGACGACGACGTGCGGGAGCCGGCTGGCAAGTCGGCTTCACACGCGCCGCCGCCTGGAAGCGGAAGGGGTCCGGG
>JAFGHH010000048.1 GCA_016930215.1 Deltaproteobacteria bacterium | reverse complement strand
TCCTGCTCCTGCTCGTCGTCGTTCTGCTGGTTCTGGTTCTGCTGCTGGTCCTTGCACTTCTCCGCGGCCAGCCGCTGCAGCTCTTCCTGCAGCGCCAGCAGGGTCGCGCGGCGGTCCTCGAGGTCGCGTTGGCGGCGCAGGGCGAGGGCGAGGTTCCAGGCGGAGTCGGAGTCGCCGGGGCGTTCGAGGAGCGCCGAGCGGTACTGGTCGACGGCCTTCTCGAGCGGCGCGAAGGCGTCCTTGAAGGCGGCGAGGTGTCCTTCGAGCGCCTGCAGCGCCTGCTGGACGGCCTGGCACTCCTGGTCCTTCAGGTCCGGGAGCTGCGGCGGCGGGGGCGGGTCGAGGTCGTCGGCCTGGAGCAGGTAGACGTTGCCGAGCGAGTGGAACGCGTTGGCGCGCAGGCCGCGGTCGTCGCGGGCGGCGGTGGCGCGGGCGAAGGCGGACGAGGCGAAGCGCAGGCAGGCCGGGCGCATTCCCGAGAGGCAGAGTGCGAGGTCGTCGGTCGGCGCGGCCGGGGGCGGCGACGCCTCGGTGGGCGGTCCGCCGTCGACGGCCGCCGGCGGCTCGGGCGGCGGCGGGGGCGCGGGGGGCGCGGCGGTCCCGGCGGACTGCGCGAGCGCCAGCGCCGCCAGGCCGATGTTGTACTGCACCTCGGGCCGCTCGCGCCGCGGCGAGGCCTGGTAGGCATCGACCGCTTCGCGCTGCGCCTGCGAGAGGAACCGTTCGTTGCCCCGCGCGACCTGCTCGTCCTCGGACCAGAACGGGTCCCAGGCGAGCAGCAGCGGGGCGAGCAGCGCGAGCGGGGCGAGCCTCGGGTGCGGGCGGTTCGGCGACCTCACGACTTCCCTCCCTCGTTCGCGGGCGTCGCGCCCGCCGTTTCGTCCGGGGCGCGGTTGGTGCGCGGTCGGCGTCGTCGTCGCTCCCAGCCGCCCGGCAGCAGCGCCTCGGCGGCGAGCAGCACGACGGCCGGGATCAGCGGCACCCAGTAGAGCTCGTCGTACAGCGTGATCTTGGCGGCCTCCATCTCGGTGCGCCGGAGCTTGCGGATCTCGGCGACGATCTCGTCCGCGGCGGCGCCGCGGGCGCCGAGGCGGAGGTAGTAGCGGTCGGTGGAGTCCGGGGCGTCGTTGCGGCGGGACGAGGCGATCTGCTGCAGCTTCTCCTCGACCTGCGGCGTGATCTCCGTCGTCGCCACCTCGCCCGACCGCGTGTGGTGGAGCTGAACCTCGCCGGTCACGGGGTCGCGCACGGGGATCGTGGTGCCGCCCAGCTCGCCGACCTGGACCACGAACACGCGGGCCTTCAGCTCCTGTTCCGCGCGACGCGCCGCGGCCACCGGGTCGCCCTCGTGGTCCTCCCCATCGGTGAACAGGACGACGATCCGGGCCCGGTCGTCCTTCGGCGGGCCGGGGGCCTGCGGGTCCTTGACGGCCGCGCGGTCGACCTCCTCGAGCAGGATCTGGGACTTGCGGATCGCGCGTCCGATCGCGGTCCCCGGCGGTTTCATCGTCGATGGGTCGAAGTTGCGGAAGAAGGTGTTGACGAGGTTGAGGTCGGTGGAGACCGGGAAGGCGATCGCGTCGCCGGCGAAGGCCACGGCGCCGACGCGGTTGCCTTCCAGCGCCTGGAGCAGCCGGGCGATCTCCTGGCGTACGCGCTGGATGCGGCTCGGCGAGACGTCCTCGGCCAGCATGCTCTTGGAGTAGTCGACGGCGATCACCAGGTCGAGCCCGAACTGGCGCACGAGCTGTTCGCGGCCGCCGTGTTGCGGGCGGAGCAGGGCGGCGAGCAGGCCGGTCAGGGCCAGCAGGTACAGCACGCCCTTGATCGTGCGCAGGCCCGGGGCGCGGGCGCGCAGGGTGCGGGCCAGCGCGGTCTCCGTCCCGAGGCTGCGCAGCAGGCGGCGCCGCTGGAAGTAGCCGGCCACCAGCCCGCCCGCCGCCAGCAGCAGCACGCCGCCGGCGACCAGGAACATCCACAGCTCGCCGTGACCCCAGCGCATCACGCCAGCTCCCGCAGCCACAGGTGCCTGAGCAGGTACTCGAGCGCCAGCAGCGCCGCCGCCAGCCACAGGAACCGCTCGAACCGGTGGTTCGGCAGCGTCACGTGGCTCGTCCGCTCGGTCTTCTTCAGCTCGTTGAGGATCCTGTGGAACGCCTGCTCCAGCTCGGTCCGCTGCGCCGCCTCGAAGAACGCCCCCTCCGTCCGTCGCGCGATCTGCCGCAGCAGCTCGGGGTCGGTCGGGAAGCGCTGCGGCGTGCCGAGCTGGATCGGGTTGCCCAGCAGGTCGACCGCCTGGGCCACCTGCACGTCGCCCTGCATCCCGAGCAGCAGGGTGTAGACCCGGATGCCCCGCTTGGCCGCCTCGCCGGCCGCGTCCAGCGGGTCGATGTCGCTCTCGTTGTCCATCCCGTCGGTGAGCAGCACGACCACCCGCGAGGCGGCGTCGCTGCCCTCCAGCCGGGCCAGCGCGCTGGCCAGCGCGTCGCCGATCGCGGTGTTCTGCATCATCTCCGGCATGTGGTCGAGCTGCAGCTCGGCCAGCATCTGGTCCAGCAGCTTGTGGTCGGCGGTCAGCGGGCAGAGCGGGTAGGCCTCCGAGCCGAAGACCACGATCCCGATCCGGTCGTTCGGCCGTTGGCCGATGAACGACCGGACCACGTCCTTCTCGGCGCCGAAGCGGTTGGGGAACATGTCCGGCTGCGCCATCGAGCCCGACATGTCGAGCGCCAGCACGATGTCGATCCCCTCGGAGGAGGTCTGCCACAGGTCCCGCGAGCCCTGCGGCTGCGCCAGCGCCAGGATCCCCAGCCCGAGCGCCGCGGCGCGCAGCGCGGTCGGCAGCCGGTGCAGCCGCGCCCTCAGCGAGACCGGTGCCGCCGCGGCCAGCGACGTCAGCGGATGCCGCCAGCGCGTCACCTGCCGCCGGGCGGTGCGCAGCCCCAATACCAGCAGCGCCGCCGGCACCACCAGCGCCAGCAGCACCCACGGCCAGGCGAAGCCGTAGCTCTCGCCCCGCTCGAGGATCCGCGAGCGGTCGACCCACCACGGCACCAGTACCAGCCCGACGGCCAGCAGCGACAGCCCCCCGGCCTCCGCGAGGCGCGGCCAGAGTCGCCGGATCATCGCGGCACCTCCGGCGGCACGTCGGTCGGCGGCTTCGGGGTCGGCTCGGTGGGCGGGAGAGTCCCGAACGGCGCGGGCGGCGACACGACGGGCGGCGTCGCGGGCGTGGCGACGGGCGGCGTCACGGTCGGCGCGACGGGCGGAGACACGACGGGCGGCGTGGCGACGGGCGGCGTCGTGACGGGCGGCGTCGCGGGCGGTGATCCCGTCGGAGTCCCCGGCACGTTCGCCCCGGCCCGGGCCGCTTCCGCCGCTTCGGCTGCCGCGCGTGCCGCCGCCTCGGCCGCCGCGCGAGCCGCCGCCTCGGCCGCCTTCCGCAGGTCGAGCTCGACCATCGCCCGCTCGACCTGGTCGACGATCCGGTCCGCGGTTCCCAGCTCGTCGAGCGCCTCGCGTTCGCGCGGCTCGGCCTTGGCGAACTTGACGAAGTCGCACGAGGCGAGGAACTGCTCCAGCTCGAGCCCGGTGATCCCGCCCATCGGCCGCGGCGCCAGCGCCTCGATCAGCTCCTCGGAGGTCATCTCCAGCGCATCGATGTCGTGGCGGCGGCCGAGGTACTCGCGGACCGCCTCGGCCATTTCCACGTGGAACGGCTTGGCGCCCATCCGGGCGTAGGCGCCCTCGAGGCGCAGTCTCTCGAGACGTTCGCGGGCGGCGGGGTAGGGCGGTACGGGCGGCGGGCCGGCGAGCTGGGCCGGGTGCCGCCGCCGCATCCACCAGCGGGTGCCGAGCACCGCCAGCAGCGCCACCAGCAGCGCCCCGCCGACGATCCCGAGTACCCAGGCCAGCGTCCAGTCGCGGACGTGGACCATGTAGGGGCGCACCGGGTCGACCTTGCCGTCGGCGCCCTTCGCCCCGCGCAGCGTGACGTCGGCCAGCGGCTCGTTGGCGGTCGGGTCGACGACCTCGAGGGCCACGGGCGGTACCGCCAGCTCGAAGGCCTTCCCGTCGGCCGAGATCAGGCTGACGGGGAACGGCGGGAGGCCGTCCCGGGTCACCTCCAGCGCCACCAGCTCGAAGACGTAGGTCGTCGCCGCCACCGTCCCCTCGTCGCGCTTGCCCTCGCGGGGCATTCCGAGCGACCGGCAGGGTCCGAACGGGTTGGTGCCGCGGGGCGGGAGCTGCACGCGGTCGTCGGGGTCGTGACGGATCGTGATCGTGTAGCGCACCGTCCCGCCGAGCGTGACGGTCGCCGGGTCGACGACGGCGGCGACCGAGCGGCCGCCGAGGGCGGTGGCCGGGCGGGCTGCGAGGTCGGGGGCGGGGGTGTCCGGAGCGTGCGCCGGCGGTTCGGGTGCGGCGGCGGAGGCGCCCGGGCCCGCGTCGTCGGCGGAGGACGGGGCGGGCGGCCCGGCGTCCGCTCCCGTCTGGGCGCGGGCGGCAGTCGCGGTCGCGAGCAGCGCGAGCGTCGCGAGCGAGGCGCCGGCGAGGCGCGCGACCGGTCCGCGTCCGCTCATCGCCCGGACCTCGCCCGGCGCTCCCGGACGCGGAAGAACTGGACCAGCGGTCCGAGGTACGCCGCGTCGGTGCGCAGCTTGATGAAATCGATCTTGTTGCGGCGGAACAGCCGGTCGCGCGCCGCGGTCTCGCGGCGGTACTGGTCCTCGAGCGCGGCGCGGGTGCGGCGGGAGGAGAGGTCGGCGAGCACCAGCGCGCCGGTCTCGGGGTCCTCCAGCGGCACCAGGCCGGCCCGGGGCAGCTCTTCCTCGAGGCCGTCGCGGATCACGATCGGGATCAGGTCGTGGCGGGAATTGGTGTGCCGCACGGCGCGGTCGTAGCCGCCGGCGAGGAAGTCGGAGATCAGGAAGGCGATCGAGCGGTGCTTGGAGACGCGGTTGAGGAAGTCGAGCGCGCCGCCGACGTCGGTCGGCTGCTCGCGGTGGTCCGGGTCGTCGCGGTCCATCCCGCGCAGGATCTCGGTCACCACGCGCAGCACGTGCTTGCGCCCCTTCTTCGGCGGGACGAAGCGCACGACCTCGTCGGCGAAGGCGATCAGCCCCACCTGGTCGTCGTTGCGGATGGCCGAGAAGGCGAGCAGCGCGGCGACCTCGGCGGCGATCTCGATCTTCGGCTGGGCGTGTCCGGCGAAGCGCATCGAGTGGGAGAAATCGACGACCAGCATCACGACCGCCTCGCGCTCCTCGACGAAGACCTTGACGAAGGTGTCGCCGAAGCGGGCGGAGACGTTCCAATCGATGAAGCGCACGTCGTCGCCGATCTGGTACGGGCGGACCTCGTCGAAGGCCATGCCGCGGCCCTTGAAGACCGAGTGGTACTGACCGGCGAGCTGCTCGTCGACGAGCCGGCTGGTCCGGATCTCGATCTTGCGTACCTTCTTCAGCAGGTCTCGCGGCAGCATCGTCGGGGCCTCCGGCCTCCCGCGCGTCGCGCTCCGCCTACGGCACCCGGACCGTCTCGAGCACCCGGTGCACGATCCGCTCCGCCGTCACTTCCTCCGCCTCCGCCTCGTAGGTCAGGATCACGCGGTGCCGCAGCACGTCGGGCCCGATCGCCTTGACGTCCTCCGGGGTGACGAAGCCGCGGCGGCGCAGGAAGGCGTGGGCCTTGGCGGCCTTGGCCAGCGCGATCGACGCGCGCGGGCTCGCCCCGTACTCGATGAAGTCCACCAGGTCGTCCAGCCGGTGCGCCTTCGGGTCGCGCGTCGCCAGCACGATGTCGACGATGTACCCCTTCACCCGCTCGTCGACGTACACCTCGTCGACCACCTGCCGGATCCGCAGGATGTCCTCCGGCGTCAGCACCGGCTTCGGCACCGGCGGCACGCCGGTCGCCATCCGCTCGAGGATCGTCAGCTCCTCCTCCCGGGACGGGTAATCGACCAGCACCTTGAGCATGAACCGGTCGACCTGCGCCTCGGGGAGCGGGTAGGTCCCCTCGTGTTCGATCGGGTTCTCGGTCGCCATCACGAGGAACGGCTCGGTGAGCGGGTAGGTGGTGTCGCCGATGGTGACCTGCCGCTCCTGCATCGCCTCGAGCAGGGCGCTCTGGACCTTGGCGGGGGCGCGGTTGATCTCGTCGGCGAGCAGCAGGTTGGTGAAGATCGGGCCTTTTTTCGGGGTGAAGGTGCCCTGCTGCTGGTTGTAGACGACGGTGCCCACGAGGTCGGCGGGGAGCAGGTCCGGGGTGAACTGGATCCGCTGGAATTTTGCGGAGATCGCCTGGGTCACGGTGCGGATCGCCAGGGTCTTGGCCAGCCCGGGGACGCCCTCGAGCAGCACGTGGCCGCCGGTGAGGAGCGAGACGAGGATCCGTTCGATCATCGGTTTCTGGCCGACGATCACCTTGCCGATCTCGTACAGCGCAAGCTCGATCGATTCCGACTCGTGCTGGACCTTCTCCTGGATCGCCTTGACGTCGGCCTGCATGCCGCCGCTCCCTCCTTCGAGCCCCCCGGGTCGCCCCGGGGGGGAATCCCCCGAACCTTCGGGAGTGGCAACGAATAGTCGATACGGACTATTCCCTGCAAGGGGGGACCGGCGACCTGATGCCCGACCCGGACTCCCCCGACGCCCCGCCGCTCGACCTGCTCCGCGCTTCGGCCGGTTGAAGCGGTCGTTGGCGCACGGGCTCGCGCCGGAGCGGGCTTCGTCCGCGCCGGAGTCGACCGCGGCGACGTCCGAAGACCGATGCGCGATCCGGCGGTTCATCTTCTTCTTGTGGTTCTTGAAGTTACGGTTCAAATATCCTGAGCCGGTCGGGAAGTTCTCCGCCGACGGACCGGTGATGAGCAGGATGTCGAGCCCCGTCGATCCGTCGGCATCGAGCGGTTCGCCGAGTCCCCGGACGGCGGCAAACCATGCGCCCCGCGGACCGTCAACCGGAACCGGTTCGCCGCCGGCGCGGCGCTCTCGCCTTCCGCGGTTTGGCAGGCGGCAACGCCGAGGCCGTGGCCCTGATCAACTCGCACAGCCGCCGGTCGTCCTCGACCTCATCGATGTCGAGCCGCATCGCGGGTTTCGCGCCCGGGTACGGCGCCCCCTCCTCGTACCGATCCCCGACCAGCGCCCTCCCGGCCGGCGTGATCTTCACGAAGAGCTGGTCGTCGCACACCAGCGCCACGACCTTGTCGTCGAGGTACACCGCGTACTCGCCGAACATCTTGCGCGCGCGGACGCCGGGAAGCGAACGCAGCTGGTCGAGCAGGAAGCGGATCGTGTCGTCCCTCGTCGCCATGATGACCTCCCTGGCCGTCACCCCCGCCCGCGGCCGTCTCCGGCCTGCCGGCAGCGGGCGCGGCTGCACTTCTCGGTCAACGCCTTGCGCCCGGCCTCCGGCGACGATCGCATGAAGGCCCTGAGGCCGGAACACCACCATCCTGGGATCCGTTCGGCAGCCACGATCCGAAGACTGTCTGCGTCCTCTCGCGTCGTCAACTCGCGAGTCTTCGGTGGACCTGCGTCCTGCACCTTGCCGTTGCGTTCCATCGGCACGGTGACGGGCACCGCGGGGGACCGATGGACTTTGGGAGGGGCCACGGCCTCGAGGCAGCTCGCGCCTGCATTTCCTGCTCGCGGCAACCTCCGAGCGGTCTTGCCGCCGGAACCGTTTCGTGGGAGAACGGTGTCGGTTCGGCAAGCCAAGGAGGGCTGTCCATGAAGAACATCCGTCACGCTCTGTTGCTGGTGGGCGTGTTCACGGCGACCTGCGACGACGCCGACGACGGCGACACGACGCCGCCCACGGTGACGGCCACGGTCCCCGCGGACGGCGCGGACATGGTCGACGTGGGCGCTCCGCTCACGGCCGTCTTCAGCGAGGCGATGGATCCCGCCACGATCGGCGCTTCCACGTTCACGCTTCGGGAGACCGGCGGAGCCGCTGTGAACGGCGCGGTCTCCTACGACGCGGGCACCCGGACCGCGACGTTCACCCCGAGCGCCCGGCTCGACTGGAACACCGACTACACCGCCACGGTGACCACGGGCGTCACCGACGAGGCCGGCAACGCGATGGCGGCCGACCATGTCTGGACGTTCCTCAGCTACCCCCCGCCTCCGGGTCCGTGACGTTCGGGCACGCGGGTGCGTAGAGGCACGCGCACGACGCACTCAGCGCAGTCCGCCTTCGGCCGCGATCCGCCGGCCGTCGCCGACCCCGAGACCGGCGTGGCGCTGACTCCCGGGACGCTCGACCGGCTCGCCTCGCCGGCGGGGCCGGCGGGCTCGGCCCGCGCTCCGCGCGGCCCAGCGCCGCGCCGCTACCTCCAGGAGCGGCGCCATCCGGTCTACGTCCAAGGGCGGTGTCATCCGGTCTACGGGAGCTGTTGGCCCCCGGTTCCGCCGCTTACGGGATCGGGGCGCCGGCCCCGAGCTTGCCATTTTCCCCGTCGTCCGTGGTACAACGTGCGACGGCCATGGAGGGAGCGAGAGCCGGTGCGGCGGGGGAACAACACGGCGGGTCGTCCGGGCGCCGTGCGGTCGAGGTTTCCCGCGGCGTTCCGTGGCTCTGCGCCGGCCTCGTGCTGTGCACCGCCGCCCCCGCCGCCGCCCAGCGCTCCTCCAAGGAATTGATCGACCGCGTCGCCGTCGTCGTCGAGGGTTCCTCGGCGCGCGACCGCGACGGCCAGGTGGCCACGCTGTGGGACCTGTTCGTCGTCGCGCACGTCTCGCTGATCCGCGAGGCGGGGCCGGGGGCGTTCGGACGGTTTTGCGACGCCGCGGCCTTCCGCGACGCCCAGCGGCTCGTCGTCGAACAGCTCGTCGCCCTGCGCGAGGCCGTGCGGCTGGGCCGCGACGTGATCCCCCCCGGCCTCGTCGACGAGGCCCGCGACCGGCTCGCCGCCCTCCTCGGCGGCCACGACGTGCTGCGCGCGTTCCTCCGCGAACGCGCGATCTCGATGGAGTCGCTCGACGCCGCCCTGCGGCGTGAGGTGATCGTCACGCGTTTCACCCGCGACAGCGTGCGCCTCCCGTCCACGCTCGACCTGGCCGAGCTGGAGGCGCGGTTCGTCCTGGGGGGCCACCCGTTCGAGGGCCGTCCGTTCCTCGAGGCGGCGGCGGAGTTCGAGGCGTGGCTGCGGGTCGAGCAGCTCGAGGAGTACCGGCAGCGGTGGCTGGTCGAGCTGCGCGGGCGCTGCCGGCTGATCGTCAACGACGTGGCCCAGGACCTGGCCTCGGCGGCGCCGGGGGAGGGCGACTGACCGATGGCCGCCGCGCCCCGCACCGCGATCCTCGGCACGCTGCTCGGCGACCTCGCGATGGCCGTCGCCAAGTTCGTGGCCGCCGTGCTGACCGGCTCCGCCGCCCTGGTGGCCGAGGCGATCCACTCGGTCGGCAGCGCCGGCAACCAGGGCCTGCTGCTGCTCGGCGTCCGCCTCGGGCGCTTCGCCCCGGGCGACTCGCGCGGCCTGGCGCTGGCGCGGGAGCGGTACTTCTGGGGCGGGGTGGTGGTGTTCGCGGTGTTCGGCATCGGGGGCGCGTTCGCCGTGCACGCGGGCGCGGTGGCGCTGTTGGCCGACGTTCCGGCGGGCGGCCACGCCGTCGTCGCCTACGGCGTGCTCGGCATCGCGGCCGCCTTCGCCGTCTTCTCGACCCACGGCACGCTGCGGCAGTACCTGCTGTCGGCCCGTGGGCGGACGTTCCGCGAGGCGTTCTTCGAGGCGAAGGACCCGACGGTGGTGGTGACACTGGTCGAGGATCTGGCGGGGATCCTCGGCATCGTCCTGGCGCTGGCCGGACTGCTGCTGGCGCAGGCCTTCGGGCGTTCCGCGTTCGACGGCGCCGCGGCCCTCGCGATCGGCCTGCTGCTCGCGCTCCGCGCCGCCCTGGCCGCGCTCAAGTCCAAGCGCATGCTGCTCGGCCACGCCGCCGCGAGCGCCGACCAGGAGAAGGTCCGCCGGATCCTCGCCCTGCAGCCGGGGATCGAGAAGGTCCACGACGTCACCGCCGTGCACCTCGCGCCCCAGGACGTGCTGCTCGGCATCGAGGTCGACTTCCGCCCCGACGTCGGGGCCGACGAGGTGCGGCGGATCGTGTACAGTATCGAGTACCGGATCCGCGAGGCGCTGCCGCACATGCGGCGCGTCTACATCGAGGCGGGGAGCGTGGTGCGGTTCTGGGAGCGGGCGACCGAGCGGAAGGCGGGGAACGGATGAGCCTGCTGATCGTGCGCTGCGGCGACACGAACCTGTCCTACCGCCTGATGGTGCAGGCCAAGGGGCTGCCCGCGGTCACCGGCGAGCTGCGCCGCGTGGGCGGCGAGACCGAGCACCGCTACTCGTACCCGCGCGGCTGCGGCGAGGGCGCCGCCGAGGCGCCGGACTTCGCCGCGGCGGTCGAACGGATGGCGACGCTGCTCGACGAGGTGGAGCTGCGTCCGGACGAGACGGCCGAGTTCGACACCATCGTCCACTGGTTCGTCGTCGGCGGCGCGACGCCGGTCCCCGTCACGCGGGTCGACCCCGGCCTGGTCGCGCAGCTCTCCCGGGGCGGCGGGGCCCCCGGCACCCGGGGCGCCCTGGCGACGCTCGAGGCGTGCCGGGCCCGCTTTCCCGACGCGAGGCACGTGATCGTCTGGGACGACGCCTTCTACTGCGACATGCCTCCCGAGTCCCGCAGCTACCTGCTCCCGGAGACGCTCGACCTGCCGTTCGAGCTCCGCCGGCGCGGGTACCGCGGGCTGCTGCACGCCGCGGCCACGTCGCGGGTCGTGTCCCGTCTTGTCGGCCGCAACGCGCCGCGCCGCGCGGGGGCCGGCGGCGGCATGCCCGACGAGGGGCCGCGCGTGGTGTTGTGCTACTGCGACCGGCACGCGGGCGTCACGGCGGTGCTCGGCAACGCCCCGATCTGGACCACCTTCGGCATCTCGCCCGGCGACGGCCTGGCCGGCGAGCGCGGCGTCGGGCTGCTGCCGATCGGCGCGCTGGAGACGCTGCTGCGCCACACCACGCTGCCCCCCGAGCGGCTGCTGGCGATCCTGCGCAACAGCGGCGGCCTGGGCGTGGACGAGTCCGAGGAGTTCGAGCGGATGGCGCTGGAGGCGTTCCGCGGCGTGGAGCCCTCGCGCGCCCGCTTCTCGACCTTCGTGCGGGAGATCGCGGCCGCGGTCGGCGCCGCCGCCACCGTCCTCGGCGGCCTCGACGCGCTCGTGTTCGTCGGCAACCGCGCCGTCGGCTCGCACCGCTTCCGCACCGCCGTCTGCGCCGGCCTCGAGGCGTGGCGCATCGCCGTGCCCGCCGACGTTCCCGTGCCGCCGCACGAGGTGACCCAGCTCTCGGACGACGGGAGCCACCCGAGCGTCTGGGCGGCGTCGATCAACGAGGACGAGCTGGTCGCCCGCGAGGTCGCGCGCTACCTCGAGGGCGACGCGGGGAGCGGAGGCGCCGGGTCGTCCCCGCCGCCCCCCGAGTAGGTTGTCCCGATGGCCGCCGCTCTCGACGCACCGCCCCACGCCGTCCTGCGGCTGGCCGCGGCCGAGGACCTGCCCGGGATCCTGGCCATCGAGCGCGTCTCGTTCGCGACGCCGTGGACCGAGAAGATGTTCGCCGAGGAGCTCAAGAACGAGTGGTCCAACGTGTGGGTGACCGAGGTCGGGGAGCCGCGGCGGATCGTCGCCTTCACCGTGTTCTGGGTCGCCTACGACGAGATCCACGTGCTCAACGTGGCCGTGGCGCCCGAGGAGCGGCGGCGCGGGCACGGACGGCTGATCCTGCGGTCGATCGTCGCCTTCGGCGAGCACCGGCGGATGTCGCACGTGGTGCTCGAGGTCCGTCCGTCGAACGAGGGCGCCCAGCGCCTGTACCAGTCGCTGGACTTCCGCCCCGTCGGCGTGCGCCCGCGCTACTACCAGGACAACGGCGAGGACGCGATCCTGATGGTCCGGATGCTCAAGCGCTAGCCCGTCAGGTGCTCGACGAGGATCTTGACGCCGATCGCGACCAGCAACAGCCCGCCGAGCACCTCGACCTTGCCGCCCAGCACGTCCCCGAACCGCCGGCCGGCGTAGACCCCGGCGAACGACAGCCCGAAGGTCACCACGCCGATCGCCACCACCGGCAGCACGATCGATGCCGCGAGCAGCGAGAAGGTCAGCCCCACCGCCAGGGCATCGATGCTCGTCGCCATCGCCAGCAGCAGCAGCGTACCGAGGCGGAACGGGTCGGGGCGCGGCTTGCACGAGTCGGCACGGCAGCCGTCGAACACCATCTTGCCGCCCACCGCCGCCAGCAGCCCGAAGGCCACCCAGTGGTCCCAGGAGTGGATCGCCTCGCGCAGCCCGAGTCCCGCGAGCCAGCCCACCACCGGCATCGCGAGCTGGAACCCGCCGAAGAGCGCCGCCATCGTCGCCGCCTGGCCGACCCGCACCCGCGGCGTCGCCAACCCGCTGCAGACCGCGACGGCGAAGGCGTCGAGCGCCAGTCCGACGGCGATGACCAACGTGCCGAGCAGGTCCATGCGGCCCACGCGCCGGACGCCGCGGCGTCTCCCGCGGCCCGTGCCGGCGAACGCACCCTATCAGATTCGCGGCAGGCAGATCCCGTCCAGCGGGGCCTCGGCCGGCGTGAGCGCCGGCACGCAGGTCGCGGACGGGTCGCAGACGTCGAACGGCGAGCCCGGCTCGGCGGCCGTCGAGCACGGACGGGCGCAGAACGAGGCGAAGCCGGTCCCGGGGTTCTTCAGCACGCAGACCGACCCCGCCGGGCACTCCCGCCCCGGCAGATCGCACCGCTCGAACAGGCAGATCCCCGGCAGACCCTCCCGCTCGGCCTGCGTCGTGCGCCAGCAGCGGGTCTCGGGCGGGCACTCCGAGCCGTGCAGGCAGGGGTCGCCCACGCGCGCCTCCGGGTCGCCCTCGTGCACGCACTCGAAGGTGTGCGGGTCGCAGGTCGAGGTGCACTCCGTCAGCCCGGTCAGCTCGAACACCTCGCGCACGCCGTTCGCGTTGACGTCCTGCCACGTCGCACAGCACTCGTGGTCCGCCGTGCACCCCGGCAGGCAGACCTCGGTGCTCCGGTCGCAGCGGTAGCCCGGGCGGCAGTCGCAGTTCGCGCCGTACAGCGCGCCGTCCACCGAGCTGATCGAGCAGGCGTCGAGGCAGCTCGTGGTTCCGGGCGAGGCGAACGAGCCGCTGCGCACGCAGCGCGCCCCGGCCGGGCAGGTCTCGTCCCGCCCCGGCTCGCACTCGTCCCCCGACGGATCCGGCGACGGCACGCAGTAGCCGCCCGGGACGTCGGTCCAGGCCGTCCCTTCGCCGTCGTCCGCCGTGTACTCCCGCACGCAGCCGAACCCGGCGGCGCAGTCGCCGTCGTCGTCGCACGACTCGCCCGTCGGCCCGTCCGAGGGGTCGGTCGGGCAGTTCTCGTCGTAGTTCCAGAAGCCGTCGCTCTCGCCGTCCCCGGTGGCTTCGGCGTCCAGGCCCGTGTCGGCATCCGCATCGGCATCCGCGTCGGCATCCGCGCCCAGGTCGGCCGGCCCGTCGGCCGCTGCATCCCCGGCGTCGCGGTCCGTGGCGCCGTCGCCCGCCACGTCATCGATCCCCGGCGGGTCGGGCTGCGGCGACAGGAGACACCCCTGTCCCGCCAGCACCGCCAGCACCGCAATCCGGACGATGAACGACACCCGCCCCATGACCTCCGCGAACTCTGCCAGAATCCTGCCACGCGGGGGTGGCGGATGACAACCGGTCCTGCACGGCAGACGAAGCAAGCGATTCCAGCATGTTCCGACTTCGGAGAGCGGGTCGGTCCGGGAGCGACCTTGCCGGAGGCGGCGAGGTGCGCGGCGCATTCTGGCACACCGGCGCCAACACCGATCCCGGAACGCCGGAGCAGGTCCCCGCGAGGTTGCCTTTCGGCGCTTACCGTGGAGTCGACCCTTCCGGTGGGCTGGCGTCCTCCCCGCCGGTGGTGCTACGAGAGTTCCGGCCCGCCGGTGCGGGCGCGAGGAGGACGGCGATGGACAGCCGATTGCGGGGCAAGGTGGTCGTCATCACGGGAGCGAGCCGCGGGATCGGGCGCGAGCTGGCGCTCGGCTTCGCCCGCGAGGGGGCCGAACTGGTGCTGGCCAGCCGCAAGCAGGCGCCGCTCGAGGCGGTCGCGGCCGAGGCGACGGCGCTGGGCGCCAAGGCGCTGGTCGTGCCGACGCACGTGGGCCGTGCGGACGAGGCGCGGAAGCTGATCGCCGAGACGGTCCAGCGCTGCGGCCGGATCGATGTCCTGGTGAACAACGCGGCGACCAACCCGGTGTTCGGCCCGACGGTGGTCGCCGACGAGACGGCGTGGGACAAGATCTTCGAGGTCAACGTGCGGGGGCCGTTCGTGCTCTCGCGGGCGGCTTCCGAGCGGATGGTCGCGCAGGGCGGGGGCGCGATCGTCAACGTCGCCTCGGTGGCCGGTCTGCGACCGATGCCGGGGCTGGGGATCTACGGGATCTCGAAGGCGGCGCTGATCCACCTGACGCGGACGCTGGCCCGGGAGCTGGCGCCGACCGTGCGCGTGAACGCCGTGGCGCCCGGGCTGGTCGACACCGACTTCTCGAAGGCGATCCTCGGGGACCCCGACGTCAAGCGGATGGCGCTGGCCGACGTGCCGCTCGGCCGTCCGGCGGCGCCCGCCGAGATCGTGCCCGCGGTGCTGTTCCTGGCCTCGGACGCCGCGCGCTACGTCACGGGCGAGGTGCTGGTGGTCGACGGCGGGAAGACGGTGTAGGGGGCCGGGGGACGGGGCCGGGGCTCGCCGAGCCGTTCCTCCCGATGCGACGGAGAGACGCGGCTACCCGGCAGCGCGGAGCGGATGAGGATAGGCGTAGGGCGTGTACCAGGCCGTCCAGACGTCGGTCTCGACGCAGCGGTACAGGGTGCCGGAGAGGGGTGTCGTCGGGTTCGCGCCGACCATGCCGGCGAGATCGGAGCAGTTCTGATCCGTGGCCCAGTACCCGACCCCGGCGGTGCAGGTCGCGGGCCGGTCCGCCGGGGGGCCGCAACCGCAACCGGTGCTGCCGTCGAACTCCGTCGTGAAGTTGAAGTACTCGATGTTCTCGACCAGCTCGGGCGGGTCGTTCACGATCTCCGGACCCTCCCGTCGCTCGAAGTCCATCGTCGCCACCGCGTTCACGACGGCTCCCCCGGGCGTCGACAACCGGTTGTTGAGGAAGAACGAGTCGTGGACCTTCTGGCAGATGCAGGCGTCCGTGCAGGTCTGCCGACCGACCCCTTCGCCGGGCTCGACGCAGCGCCCCGGCGGGTTGGTGTCCGAGGTCTGCGTGTCGCTGTACTCCTCCCAGATCTCCATGTCGGGGTCGGAGACCACGTTGTTCAGGTAGAGGTTCTTGCCGCCGCGAGCGTTGGTCACGCGACCGATCCCCTCGGCGTTCAGGTCGTTGCCGTAGACCTCCGTGATCTGGGGACCGTAGATCCCGCTGAGTTGGTTGCCGTGCGTCTCGACGTAGCTGTCGCCGCCCCGCATCCGCCCCGAGACGGTGTTGTACCGGACGACGTAGCCTCCTCCGGCGTTGCCGGCGCCGCAGACGCCTCCCGCGGTGCCCTCGGTCCAGGAGAAGTCGTTGTCCTCGATGTACCAGCCCTTGCCCGACCCGAGCGCCATGCGGTCGTTGACGAAGGACTGCCAGCCGGCGCCCTGGGGATACGAGCCGTTCGAGTTCACGAGCGTGTTGTCGTAGAAGACCCCGTGCACGTATCCCTTCACCTGGACGGCGCGGTGGACGTCGGTGAAGGCGCAGTCGTGGACCCGGAGGCGCCGAACGGGCGGAAGCTGGTAATTGTCGAGCCACAGTGCGAACTTGTTGCGCGTGCGACCGGTGCCGCGGAACCGGATGCCGGAGACGTCGAACAGGCCGGTATCCTCGTCGAGGGAGTCCAGGTTCGCCCGCGCGGTGTCGTCCGGAACGAACTTGAACAGGGCATCCTCCACGCCGTCGTCCGGCAAGTCCAGCACCAGCGTGGTCGAGTCGCTTCCGCTGCCGGCGAGGACCAGGTCCTTGGCGACCTCGATCCCGGCGGTCCAGGTACAGGTTCCGGCCGGCACCAGCACCGTGTCACCGTGTTCCGCCGCATCGATCGCGGCGCGCACGTCCTCCCGCTCGCAGGAGCAGGCGCGGAGGCGGGTCGAGTCGAGGACGACGAACTGCTCTCCCGGGCCGCAGCCCGAGGCATCCGCGCCGTC
>JAFGHH010000400.1 GCA_016930215.1 Deltaproteobacteria bacterium | reverse complement strand
TGCCAGGCGGCATCGGTCACCGCCCAGCGCTCGGTGCCGTCGTCGCCGTCGAGGGCCCGCAGGACGGCGTTCTGCCAGTCGCCGCGGAGGGCGCAGGACACGAGCACCTCGGGGTCGAGGTCGCCGTCGAGGTCGACGACGATCGGGGCGGCGATCGGCTGGTCGTAGGTCGGCTCGGCGGTCGAGCCGGTCCAGGACCATTCGAGCAGCACGTCGAACGGCTCGGGGGTGCGGCGAACCTCGCAGGTCAGCGGGTCGAGCTGGGGGAGGCAGCGGCCGAGGGTCGGCTCGCAGAAGAAGTCCTCGGGGCAGTCGAACGAGTCGGTGCAGAGGTCGCCGGGAGCGACGCAGGCCTCGCCGAGGCAGACCTCGCCGTCCGCGCAGCACCGGTCGAGCGCCGCGCCGCAGCGGACGCCGGAGGCGCACGGCGGGACGCACAGCCCCTCGATGCACTCGTCACCGACGGCGCAGCAGGCGGGCGGCGAGCCGCAGAACAGGCCGGAGAGGCAGGCGCCGCCGTCCTCGAACGGGACGTCGGCGTCGGTCTCGACGGCTGCGTCGGCGTCGGTCCCGCCTTCGCCGTCGGTCCCGGCGTCGGGCCGGACGCAGACGTGCTCGACGCAGAGCCAGCCGGCGGGGCAATCGGCGACCGTGTTGCACGGCGTGGCGTCGCCGGTGCCGTCCCCGCAATCGCACCGACAGAGGCCAAGCACGGCCAGAACCACGAACGGAGCGATGGTCCGATGGATCGACACTTCCACCCCTCTCCCCTCTCCCCTCTTCCCTCTCTCAGATGATGTTGATGATATCGACGTCGAGGCCGCCGGGGTACATGTACGAGGTGTAGTTGCCGTAGCCGTAGCAGGTGATGCCGAACTCGCTGGTGGAGCCGATGGTGTGGGAGCCGCCGCCGATCTCGTGGCGCAGGACGCCGAAGCCGGAGCCGCCGATCGGGGTGAAGCCGCCGAGGGAGATGCCGTCGAAGGTGACGACGGCACCGGCCGGGGCGATGACGTTGACGTAGTTCTGGCCGGTGGCGCCGGTCGACGGATCGTCGCGGTAGTCCTCGGGGGCGAGGAAGTTGTACGAGAGCCGGTACTGCTCGACGGGGACGGCGAGAGCCATGGCGGGGTCGCCGATCGAGTCGAGGTTGTTGCCCTGGCCGACGAGGAAGCCGACGAGCAGGAAGGCGCCGTCGGCCGTGACCTCGAAATCGTCCCGCGACTCGAACTCGAACCAGTCCGTCCGGCTCAGCGTCTCCTCACCGTGCACCGGCGGGTTGAAACGGATCCGGTTGCCGTCGGCGCCGGAGATCACCCGCCAGAGGTTCGCCTCGTCCGCCACCGGCTGCGTGCGGGCGGCGAGGTAGCGGTTGCCCCAGGCCTGGAGCGGGAACAGCTGCTCCTCGAGGTGGTCGCAGGCCCAGCGGTCGAACGGGATGAAGGTGCAGTCGTGGCCGCCGTAGACGGCGACCGGCTTGTTGGCGTGGATCTCCGTGCCGGTCAGGTCGTACTCGACGCCCATGTCGCAGTAGCCCATCGTGACCGACGGGTCCGCCGGATGGGGCTCGGTCCAGGCGGGCGTGCAGGAGTCCGGAACCTCGCTCAGGATCTGCAGCACGTCGTACTTGTCGAGGAAGAAGCGCTCGGTGGAACCGCGGTTGTAGCCCGAGACCGACGCTCCCGGCTGGGTCTTGCCGTGGAAGGAGACGTCCACCTCCGTCCCGTCCTCGACGGCGACGATCGAGAAGATGCCCGAGCTGCCGCTGAACTCCTCGGAGAGCCAGTCGCTGAACGAGAGCATGAAGGTCGGGCGCGAGGCGACGATGTAGTCGCCGGTCAGCACGTGACGGGGAAGGAGCAGCGAGGCGTCGTTGGAATAGGAGCCCTCGCCCAGCGAGCCGGAGCCGCCCCAGTACTTGAGCGGGTTGAACTGGTAGACGGTGACGGGGACGTCGGACTTGACGCGGAAGGCGCCGTTGGCCACGAACTCGGAGCCGGTGGCGGAGCGCAGGGCGTCGTTCCAATCGATCTCGAGGGTACGGATCGAGTCCGGGGGGACGCTGGTCGTGGCGACCACCCCGCCGCGGTTGAAGACCTCGACGTTGGCCGCGGTCCCCTGGCGATTCCCGATCACCAGCGCGTAGCGGAACGTGGCGGTGTCCTCGAGGCCGGCGTTGGCGAGCTGGACCGGCCAGTAGTCGCAGCCCTCGTAGGAGTTCGCCGTCCGCGCCGCCTCGCACGCCTCGGACAGGTCGGTGCAATACCCGAGGCTGCAGCGCTCGCCGGCGGCCGGGTCGCACTCGTCGATCACGTCCCACCCCGAGCCGTCGGGGCGGCAACGGCGGGCGGTGGAGCCTTCGCAGCCGCCGACGCCGGGCGTGCAGGCCACGCAGCCGATGCCGATCGCGCAGGCGGGGGTCGGGGCAACGCAGGTCAGCGAGTCCCAGCCGTTGCCGGCCGCGTTGCAGGTCAGCCGGGTGTTGCCGGCGCAGGTCACCTGGCCGGGAGTGCAGGAGACCACCTCGGGGATGTCGAGGCCGTCGTCGTACGTTCCGCCGTCGTCCCGGACGACGACGTCGTCGTCGGACGGCGAACACGCCGCGAGCGGCAACCACACGACGAGACAAAGGAACCCCGCGATCCGATGCATCATGGCGATTGCTCCTCGGCCGGGGTCGTGCCTGGCTCCGGCCCGCGGGCGAAGGGTAGCACGGAAAGACAATTGGGTCGAAGCGGTTGGCTGTTGGCGGTTCGCCGTTGGCGGGGTGATTGGTCGTTGGCTTCTGGCTTCCGGCGGCTGTTGCCTGTTGGACCACGACCAGGACCACGACCGGGTTGTGTGAGGGGCGGGGGTAGGGGTAGAACGACGCCGAAGCGACGGAGGGGGCAGATCGGTCGCCGGCGCCGGAACGTAGGATGGACGCTCGTCGGCGATTCGCCGGCAGGGAGGATGTCGATGCGTTTGCACCGGGCTCGTGCGTGGGGCGAATCGCGCGGTTGGGCGCATGTGGTGGTGCTGGCCGTGGGGATGACCGCCGGGTGTCCGCAGGCGCCGAAGGTCGACCCCGGGCTGGTCGAGGTGACGACGGCGGTGGACCGGCCGGAGATCCTCGCCGGGAAGCCGGGCGAGGTGGTGCTGCAGGTGAAGGTGACGGCGCGGCAGCCGGCGCGCGCCCAGCGACCGCCGCTCAACCTGGCGATCGTGATCGACACCTCCGGGTCGATGGAGGGCGAGCCGATCGAGGCGGCGAAGGAGGCGGTGCGCGACGTTCTGGGGCGGTTGCACGGCGGGGACCGCGCGGCGATCGTGGGCTTCGGGTCGGTGGCCAAGGTGCTGGGCGCGGGGACGTGGGATTCCGACGCGCCGCCGGCGGAGCTGGTCGAGGCGGTGGGCAAGATCGAGGCCGCCGGGACCACCGACATGCGCGCCGGCCTCACGGCGGCGCTCGACGCCACCTCCGAGTGGCGCAACCAGGACCACCTCTCGCGGATCATCCTGCTGTCGGACGGCAAGCCGAACGACCCGCTGGGGCTGGTCGACCTGGCGACGCTGGCCGGGAGCCAGGGGATGGCGATCGTGGCCTTCGGGCTGGGGATCGAGTTCGACGAGGCGCTCCTGACCGACATGGCCCGCGCCTCGGGCGGCAGCTACAAGTACCTCTCCGGGCCGGACCAGCTGGCCGAGCGGTTCCAGACCGAGATCCTGAAGCTGGAGACGCTGGTGGCGCGCAGCGTGAGCGTCGAGGTGGTGCCCGGGCCGGGGATCGAGATCCTCGAGGTGCCCGGGTGGGACGACCTGTCGCCGGGGCGCGAGGCGGTGATCGCGCTGGGCGACCTGGTGGGCGGCAAGGAGCGCGAGGTGCTGCTGCGGCTGGGGTACGGCGAGCGGAGCCACGAGGCGCGGGTCGAGCTGGCCGACGTCAAGGTGCGGTACCTCGACGCCTACGGCGGCTCGGGCTTCCAGGAGAAGACCTACTACGTCGGCATCCGCGCGACGGAGGACGCGGCGGCGGCCGAGGCGGCGCTGAACAAGGTGGTCCAGGAGCGGCTGGCCTCGGTGCACGCCCACCTGACGGCGATCGCCGCGGCCGAGGACATGCGGCGCGGCGACATCGCGGCGGCGGGCCAGGTGTTGACGGACGGGATCACGGCCTACCGCCAGGTGGTCAACGCCAGCGACGAGCTGCTCCTGGAACGCGAGGAGTACAACCGCCTCGACCGGCTGCGCCAGGCGGTGGAACGTGCGGACGGCGAGCTGGCGGCGCGGGCCCGGGAAGAGGCACAGGCGGCGCTCGACCGGGACGGCGTGGGAGCGCTGACGGCGCCGGGGCAGCCGGCGGGGACGACGACGGCCGGTCTCCGCTCGACGGGCGGCGGCGCGGGCACGGGCAGCGCCGACGCGACGTACTACGGCGGCGAGGCGTTGGCGGCGCCGGCGGCGATGCCGGCGGAGCCCTACGAGTGGTCCGACGACGAGTGCGACATGATTCTCCAGGAGCACTCGGAAGCCTACGGCGGGATGTACGGGAACTAGTCCGGCCGGACGGGAGTCCGGTCCGCCCCGCGGTTCGTCCGGCCGGTCCTACCCCGCCGGGATGCAGAGGCCGCCTTCGCACACCGCGCCGAACGGGCAGTCCTGGGGGACCTCGCAGGGCCAGGTGCACGCGCCCTCGTGGCAGACGAGGTCGTCGCAGCGGTCGCAGGTGCGGCAGGTCGCATCGAGGAGACAGCCACGGCCGTAGGTGTTGTAGGCCGCGCAGCTGTCGAGCCGGGAGACGCAGATGCAGGCGGCGTCGGCCGCGGTGCACGCCGCATCGGTCGTCAGGCTGCGGCAGAACGCACCGCCCGGGCAATCGATGTCGTCGCGGCAGTCCTTGCTGCAGCCGACGTCGTTCCAGGCGTAGGTGACGCACCAGTCGTCGGAATCGTCGCCGCCGTCGCCGCAGTAGTTGCGACGGGTGCACGTATCGCAGAAGTCGCCTGCCGGCGGGTCGTAGCAGGTCCGCGACTCGGCGTCGCACTCCCACAGGTGGCCTTCCCACAGGCAGTCGGCGTCGCGGGTGCAGCAGTCGGGGATCGCCTCGTTGCGGCACAGGTGGTCCTCGCCGCAGACGTCGGTGGTGCACGGGTTGCCGTCGTCGCACT
>JAFGHH010000399.1 GCA_016930215.1 Deltaproteobacteria bacterium | reverse complement strand
GGGGTGAACTCGCGGGCGGCCGGGATGGTGTTCTCCCAGGTCGTGCCGCCGCCGCTCTGCCGGTCGCGCTGGCGCTCGCGCGAGGTCCGGGCCCGCTCGCCGGTGTCCCGGGCCAGGACGCGCTGCACGTCCTGGTACTGCTGGTCGTAGAGCTTCTTGTAGCAGAGCACCGAGGCGTAGGCGGCCTCGCGGGCGTACTCGCCGTTCGGGTCGGCCCGCACGACCGCGTCGAAGGCCTCGCCGCACTTGTCGAACTGGTCCGACTTCCAGAGGAGCTCCGCGGCGAAGTACTTCGCCTTGTAGACCGAGTACGGGTTCTGGTACTCCCACTCGGGCGGCGGCTCGAGCCGGTCGTAGTAGTAGGGCGAGGCGGGGTCGCCGAAGGTCTGGATGAACAGCTGGTACAGGTCGGCGGCCTTGGCCATCGTGTTGCGGTCGTTGGTCCCCGGCATCTGCTCGGAGCCGGCCGCCTCGCGGTGCCAGCGGACGGCGGTGTCGATCATGAAGTCGGCGGCCCACCAGGTGCAGGTGCGGACGTTGTCGGCGCTGCGGTGCGAGCCGTTCTCGACGACGAAGAACTTCCAGACCTCGACCATGTTCGTGATCTCGTCGACGATCGTCTGCTTGGCGTCCTGGCTGGCGACGCCGCCGGCGGTGGTCGACTGGGCCATGCGGCTCTGCGTGATCCAGTACTGGTAGTCGCAGAACTTGTCCGAGTCGCGGTTCTTGTCCATCAGCTCGTGGTAGGCGATGACCGCGTTGTCGTGCTCGCCCTGCGAGTAGTAGTACTCGGCCAGCGACTCCATCATCCGGACGGTGAGGTCCCCGCCCACGCGTTCGAAGTAGCGCCAGGCCTGGTCGGCGCGGCCGGTCTGGGCGTAGGCCGTCGGCAGCTCGAGGCGGGCCGTGCGCAGGAGCTCGTCGGAGTCGGGGTTCTCCGGGTTCTGCTGGGCGTAGTTGATGACGTCCTCGAAGGCCGTCAGGCACTTGGTGTACTCCTGCAGGTTGTACAGGCACCACGCCCGCTTGTACATCGAGTAGCCGAACACGCGGTTGCCGGGGATGCCGAGGATCTTCTCGTAGTAGCGCAACGCCTCGGCCATGTTGCCCTCGTCGTTGAAGTAGTACTCGGCGAAGGACAGGTAGGCGTTGGGGACGTACTGCGACTCCTGGTGGTCGCGGATCAGCACGTTGTAGACGGTGCGGGCCTTGAAGTTGAAGTCGTCCTTCTGCTCCGGCTCCTCGGTGCCGCGCGCCCGCTCCTCGAAGGCGAAGGCCAGGTAGAACAGCGCCTCGTCGACCCGCGACCAGTCGGGGAAGTTCTGGACGATGGAGTAGTAGGCCTCGATCGCCTTGTCGCTCCAGTCGTGGGACTCCTGGATCAGCGCGTCGCGGCGCTGGTACGCCTCCTGGGCGCGGTTGGCGTCGCCGTTGCTTTCGGCGTCGAGCGCCTGCATGTCGAACTCGCCGGCGGCGAAGTTCCGCGCGTCCTGCATTTCGTAGTACAGCTGGGCGATGCGGAAGTAGATGTCGGGCTTGGTCTGGTCGGTGTCGGGCGTGGTGCGCAGCAGGCGCTGCGTCAGCTCGATCTCGCGCTTGATCAGGTCCTCGATGCGGCGCTGCACGCCGCGGCGCGGGTCGTCGGGCCGCTGCGCGATGCCCGGTCGCCGGGCGCTGCTGTCGGTGCCGGCGGCGGGAGCGCGGTCGTCGCGTTGCACGGCGGCGGCCGCCGCTTCGGGCGCGCCGCTCGTGCTGACCCCGGTCCACTGCGAGGGGTCGACCCCCTCGGGGCACTTCTGCGTCAGCGCCGCGGTGTCGGGCGGCAGGCAGTAGTCGGGCAGCGGGGCCTCCGACTCCAGCGCCCCACGGTTCGGGGTGGTCGTGGTCCGCGAGCCGGGCGGCGGCAGAGCCGCGGCGGCCGCGGGCACGGCCAGCAGCAGCGGCAGCAGGATCCACGAGCGACGGGAGCCATGCGTTTTCGTCGTCTTGCGGTTCATCGCCCCTCTACCTCCCACACTTCGAGATGACGGGCTGCTGGTAGAAGCCCAGCTCGTCGCGCCAGAACTCCCCCTCGAACGGCCACAACATGTGCTCGCTGTCGGTCTGGATGCGCTCCATCTCGCGCCCCGGCACGTTCGTCACCTGCGTGCCGACCAGCTCGGAGGAGAGCTGGCCGCGGATCGCGTTGAGGATCTCGATCTCGATGCGCGTGGCCTGGTTGAGCAGCTCCTGCAGCTCCGTCAGGAACCGCTCGTAGCGCCGGTGCGACAGGTCGCCGGCGTTCTCGATCGCGATCCCCTTGGCGATGCCGATGTCCTGCACGATCCGCTCGCCGACGCTCGAGCTCTTGAAGCCCTGCGGCATGCTCGCCAGCCGCCCCTCCTCGGCCGACAACGTGTCGACGTAGTCGAGGTTGCGCAGCAGGGTCCGGTCGGAGAGCGCGGTGTTGATGATGCGCGCGATCTCGGGGGCGACGTCCGCCGTCCCGTTCTTGAGCTGCACGAGGAACTGGTAGAACGTGTAATTGTCGAGGTACTGGTTGAGGTAGCCCTGCAGCGAGTCGTAGATCGGCTGGTACTCGTTGACGAACGTCTCCACCGTCTGCTGTGCGTAGTCGTACTGGCAGAGCGTGAAGTAGATCACGGCCTTGAGGACCAACGACTCGGGGTAGTACTGCTCCTCGAAGAACGGCGAGTTGATGGTGTGGATGTTGCCCAGCGCGCGCGGCAGGTCCTCGACCATGTAGTACGCCCAGGCCTTCTCGAACACGGAGTCGACCCAATACTCGGAGCTGATCGGGATGCGGTCCCAGGCGTCCATCGCCGAGGCGAAGTGCTTGGTGGTGTAGTAGATGCGGGCCAGCGAGAGATAGGCCAGGTTGAGGTAGCGTTCCTCGTCGTCGGAGAGGAACAACTCGTCCTCGAACTTGTCGACGATCTTCTGGAACGCGGCGACCGCCGTCTGCGCCGTGCGCTCGCGGACGTAGGTGATGCCGATGAAGAACTGCGCGGCCACGAAGTGCTCGTCCTCCGTGCTCACCCGCTCGAAGAACGCCCGCGCCTTCTGGTACTCCATCTGCCGGTACCAGTAGCGGCCCATCATGAACAGCAGCTCGTTGTACAGGCCGCGGGTTTCCGAGTTGTCGAACTCGGCCAGGGCGTCGAGCGAATCGCCGTAGCGGCCGACGAGCGACACGATGTCGGCCGGCTCGGGCAGCTCCCGCGACAGCTGGGCGAGCCACTGCAGGGTCTGGCGGAAGTAGATGTGCCCGTTGCCGCGCTTGACGATTTCCTCGAACACCGCCAACGCGGCCTGGAAGAAGCGCAACCGGAAGAGGCACTTGCCGAGGAAGAACTCGGCCTTCTGCACGTTGGCCGGCTCGTCGTGCCCCATCCCTTCGATCACGTGCTGGAACTGCACCGAAGCGCCGGTGAAATCGTTCTGTTCGTAGAGCCGCAGCGCCTGGGCCAGGATCTGGCTCGGCGGGCCCTGGGGCGGCGGAGGCGGCTGCTCGATGTTCGTCTCCGGCCCGACGCCGAAGGTCATCGCGTCCCCCGTCGCACCGGGGTCCTCGGGCTCGAACGTCATCACCTGTGCCGCCGCGAGCGCCGGCAGCGACACGGCGGCCACGAACGCGCCCAACCCCAGGAACCTCAGTCTGCTTGCCATGCCTCACCTCTTCCGGCCCGGTGGCTTCGGCGACAGCACCCGGATCGTCTGCTCGACACGACGGCGTCGAGAACGATTCGGGGAACCCCGTCTGTCCTTACACCCCGTGCTCCTCAATCCCATCGTCCCGACACACCGGGACGGGTCGCACTCTAGGTGAAGCGAGAACGGCCCGTCAAGCCCCTTCCTCGCCAAACCTGTTCGGCAATTCAGGAGGATCCGGTGTCGCATACCCTCCGCCGGGGCCCCACCTCTCCGGACCCCCGAGGTGGTCCTGTGCCCCCCCCGTTCGACGGCCGACTCGCCGCTCCCACCCCTCCGGCCCGGGCGCGCGTTCCCGGACCCCGACGCGTCCCGTTGCAACGTTTGCCGCGGAGCGGGCACCGGTCGATGAAGGGTGGTCGACACCGCGGCAAGAACGCCGCGTCGCCGCCCCGCCGAGCCGGCTTTGCGCTTGACTTGCCGCGCGGTGCGCTCGTAGACTACCGCGCTGCCAGCGAGTGGCCGGCGAGGGGAAAGGAGAGTTCCATGAACCGTCAGCGAGTCTTGTCCGCGGTGCTGGCCGCCGCCGCCTTGCTCGGGCTGGCCGCCTGCGAGCCGACGGGCGTCGGCGACCCGTGCACGCCGGAGGTGCGGCCGCCCGAGGGCCAGGCCTGGGCCTACGGCGAGGTTTCGGTCGAGACGCGGTCCCTGCAGTGCCGCACGCGCACCTGCATGGTCTATCACTTCTTCCCTGCCGGTCGCGAGCTCGGCGAGCCCGACTGGCGGAGAGAGGTCGAGTGGCCGGTGCGGGACGATCCCCAGGAGCCGTGCCGCAGCATCGAAACCGAGGACTTCGTCAAGCATTTCTGCAAGACGAAGCTCGACCCGGTCTCCCGGCAGAACGTGATCGACATGAGCGTGCCGTTCGAGCACGAGGGCGAGTGGTACTGCAACTTCGACATGACGCTGGTCAACCTGTCGCGGCCGTTCTGCACCTACAAGTGCGCCGGCGCCGGCCGGACGTTCGAATGCCCCGAGGGGTTCCTGTGCCGCGAGGTCGTGCGGATGGGCCCCGAAGGGATGCGCGGAAGCTACTGCATCCCGTCGCGGCTGGCCGACTGCGACCGCTTCACGACGGGCGAGCAGGACTGCTGCCAGAATCTGCGCCTGTTCTAGCCGCCCTCCGCGGCTTGGCTGCCCCCCCCCGCTTCGTCTGCCGTGCAACGCTCGCCCCGCTCCCGCGCGCCGCTCGAGATGCCGTCGAGGGCGACGGCCGCGTCCCCGCAGTCCGCCGCCGCGGGCCGGCTCGAGCGTGGGCGCGCCGCCGAGGCGCTCGTCCGGCGGGAGTTGGAACGGCGGGGCTGGACCGTGCTTGGGGCGAACGTGCGCGCCGGCCGCGGGGAGCTCGACCTGTGCGCGCTCGCCGGCGGTGTGCTGCACGTCGTCGAAGTGCGCAGCCGGGTCGGACGCCACGCCGGTCATCCGCTGGAGAGCGTGGGGCCGGCCAAGCGGCGCCGGCTGGCCCGCACCGTCGGCGCCGCGCTGGCCGCGGGCCGGCTCCCGCGGCACCGCGAGGTGCGCTACGACGTGGCGACCGTGGTCTGGGCCCGGCCCGGAGACGTACCGGAGGTGCAGCTGTTCGAAGGGGCGTTCGACGCGCTGGACCTGCTGTGAGCCGAAACGACGCTACTTGCGGTCGAGCGACGCGGCCATCCGGGCGCGGAACTTTTCGAGGTCGGCGATCACCGGAGCGCGCTCGGCGTCGGTGGCCGTGCCGAACCGCTTGAGCAGCTCGCCGAGGGTCGCCACCTCGGCCGACTGGTGCTCGCGCAGCCGGTCCAGCATGTGCTGGACCTCCTCGAAGAGGTCCTGCAGCTCGTCGCCCTTGCGCAGCTTGCCCTGCAACAGGAGATGGTCGCCGTCGATTTTCCCGACCAGCATCTTCATCCGGTAGATCGGACCGACGACCTTGTGGGTCACGACGATCCCGACGATCACCAGCACCACGAAGATCGCGATCAACGCCACCAGGATGAACCGCAGGTCGCGGTGGTTGGCCTGGCGCAGATCCTCGAGGCGCTTCTGGGTGTCCTGGTCGAGCGCGGCGAGGCGGGCGCGCGTGTCGGCCTCCATCTCTTGCGCCCGCTGGTCGGTTTCCGCCCGCACCGTCTCCTCGATCTTGCGGATCCGGTCGCGCTGGAGCTGCGATTCCTCGTCCGTCTCGGCGTCGGCCGTCGGCTCGAGCGGCCGGTCCTGTTCGTCGGCGGCGGGGACGGGCGGCGTTTCGGCGGCGGGGACGGGCGGCGTTTCGGGCGGCGGCGTCTCGCCGGCGGGACGCATCCCGAGTGCCTCGCAGAGCGGCCGGCACGTCTCGGCATCGCACGCGGTACCGCTGCCCTGGCTGACCACGCCGGGCGTCGTGCCGGGGACGGGCGCGGAGACGCAGGGCGGGCAGGTGGGCGGAGCGACGCACGGCAGTTGGCGGTTGATCAGCTGCTGGGCCGAGATCTCCATCTCGCGTCGCAGCATCAACGCGGCCTGGTCGGCGACGTCGTTGATTCCCCGGTGGGCGATCGCCGCCTCGTCCTCCAGCCGCTGCTCGGAGTCCTGCATGCGAACGAAGAGCAGGGCTCCCATCGTGGCCATCAGCAGGGCCGACGCGCCGGAGAGCAGCAGCGAGTACTTGAACTGGAACCTGCGGTCGAGCAGGAAGTTGCGGAGCCGACGGCGCGGCTTGGCCGGCGGCGCGTTTTTCCCCTCGTTTTCAGCCATCGTGGCCTCCGTTCGGGTGCATCATAGGAGAGGGCGTCCGCGGAAGTCCAGCCGGATGCTCGACCGCTCCCGCCGCGACGACGTCGCACGCCTACTGTTCGCGGAGGTAGCCGACGAGGCTGCCGACGGCCGCGCGGACGGCGGCCCGGAGCGCGTCGGTCTGCACGGACGGCACTTCGGCGTCGGTCAGCGAGCCGCTCCGGCGCTGGGCGCTGCCGTTGCCCTTGAGCATCACGCGCAGGTTCTGGTCCTGGTCCAGGACGAGCAGCGAGACGACGGCGGAGATGACGTTGTCGGAGCGGGTGACCGAGACGACCGACCCCTGGACGACGAAGCCGAGCAGGTTGCGGCGTTGCAGCTCCTCGCGAAAGGCCTGTGCGGCCGGGATCTCGCCGTGCGGCTCCACGCCGGCGGACCGTCCCAGCTCGTCGAGGAGGAACTGGCGGGCGAGGGTGACGAAATCATCGCGCCCGACGCCGGAACCGTCGCCGAGCTGGCCGACCGCGACGTAGAACCGCGTCGGCTGCGGCGCGGACGACGAGCCGCTCCCGTTGCCGGACGCGGCGCGCAGCTGCTCCAGCCGGGCTTGCAGGGACGGCAACCCTTCGGTCACCAACTGGCGCACGTCGGCGTCGCCGTCCTCCTTCAGCTTCTCGAACTTCTCGATCAACGACGGCAAGTCGGCGGCGCGCAGGCTGCTGCGCGCCAGGCCGACCATCGTCGAGGCCGCCGTGTAGCGCACCAGGGCGTTCGTGTCGTCCAGTCGCGCGACGATCGCCGCGACGATCGTCTGCAGGTCGGTCCCGGAGGCCGTGACCGCGATCTGTTCGAGCGACTCCACGGCCTGGACCCGCACCCGGTAGTTGAGCTCCTCCAGCTGCTCGATCAGGTAGCTCACCCGCTCATCCACGGCGCGAGCCGGCGAGGCGACCGACGCCCCGACGACCAGGACCAGGATCCAACAGCACGCGCGAGAACGGTTGATACCTGCTTGCATCGTTTTTCGGCCGCCCGACGGGACGCTCCCGGCGCGTCCCGACCACCAGCGTCTTCGACGGTGCGCCCCCGGTGCTTATTCTCACCGCACGGGGAACGCCGGTTCGTCCCCGAGTGTACATGGAGCGGGCCGGGCTTGTCATCACCCGCCGCGGCCGTTTAGGCTGGGCCATGCTCCCCCGCCTCTGTGCCTGGTTCGCCCTGTGGCTGATGCCGACCGCCGCCGGCGCGACCCCCGCCTCCCCGCCGGCGACCGTGCGGGTCTGGGCCACGACCCGCCTCGAAGCGGCCTCCCGCGAGGTCGCCGACGAGGCGGGTGCCCGGTGGTTGGAGGTGGAAGGACGCCTGGCCTCCGAGCTCGGCGAGCCGATCGCGGCGGCGGAGCTGCGGTTCGACCGGCCCGGCGGCTCGGAGCGATGCTCGACCGACCCGGCCGGTCGTTGTCGCGTGCGCCTGCGCGCCCCGCCCGGGGACCCGCCCTGGGTGGCGCACTTCGACGGTGGCGAACGCCTGCGACCGTGCGCGGCTCCCGTGCCGACGACCGCCCGTCCCCCGGCGGCGAACGCCTGGGCCGTGTTCCTCCCCCTGTTCCTGCTCGGCAGCGCCGCCCTGGCCGCCCTCGCCGTGTTCGGCGCGCGCCGCCTGCGACCCCTCTGGCGCCGGTGGCAGGCGGCGTGGCGCCGCCGGGGCGCCGCCACCCGCCGCTCCGCGTGCGGCCAGCCCGCCGGCCGGACGCCCGGCCGTGAACGCCGCATTCGCGTGCTCGACGCCCTCCGCTTCCGTCCCGTCGCCGGCGCCCGGTTCGTGCCGGTCGCCGAGCCCGACGCCCCGCTGGCGGCGACCGATGGCGACGGCTGGGCCGAGCTGCCGGGTGAAACCGGAGGGGTTGTCGCGCAGGCCCCCGGCTACCTTCCGGAGGCCGTGCCCCCCCTTCCGACGCTCCCCGACGGCGCAGCGACCGACCGGCTGGAGTTGCTGCGCGGACGCGACGCCGTGATGGTCCTGCTCGAGGCTCCCGCCGGCCCCGAAGGCCGTCCCGCCGGTGTCTGGCCCGAGTCGGTCCTCCGCATTGCCCGCCGCGTGTTTCCCCCCAACGAGGCCGAACGGGTCGCCCGGCTATGCTACCGCCGCCCCGGACCGACCGAGCCGGCCGACCGACAGGTGATCGACACCCTGGCCGGCCGCGCCGGAACCCCCGACGCGCCGATACGCTATCCCTCCTCCCCCGACGTGCTGGTCGCCCTGGCATCGGAACACCCGCCGATCGCCCCCCGCGCCGACGCGACGACGGGCCCTGTGCCGCCGGGTCCTCCTCGCACGTTGCGGGGTTGACGGTCCTCCCGAGCCTTCCCTATCATCGCACCGCCTTCGCCCAACATAGACGGGAGGGAGCATGTCGCCTGTCCAGATCCTCATTGCCGCTGCCGTCGTGGTCCTGATCGTCGTCGTGGCCGTCGTCCTGCGCTCGCGCGGCCGTCGGGCCGTGTCGCTCCCGCCTCCGAAGCAGGAGCCGAAGCTCGAGGCGCGCACGGGAGCGGAAGCGACGGCCAAGACCTCGGAAGGACGAGCGGTTGCCGCCGCCGCGGCGCGGGAGGCTGCAACAACGAAAGAGGCGGCGGCGAAGGAGGCGGCGGCCAAGGAGGTCGCGGCAACGAAGGAGGCGGCAGCGAAGGAGGCGGCGGCGAAGGAGGCGGCGGCAGCGAAGGAGGCGGCGGCCAAGGAGGCGGCGGCGAAGGAAGCGGCGGCAGCGAAGGAGGCCGCAGCAAAGGAAGCGGCGGCGAAGGAAGCCCGGGCCGAGAAGAAGCGTCGGGTGGAGACGGTGCGCAAGGGGCTGCACGCGACGCGAGGGGGTCTGGTGGCGCGGTTGTCCCGGCTGTTCCAGGGGAAGAAGGAGCTATCGGCGGAGCTGCTGACGAGCATCGAGGAGGTGTTGATCACCAGCGACGTCGGGGCGCGCACGACCGAGCGGCTGGTCGAGCGGGTGAAACAGGGTCTGAGCGGAAAGGACCTGTCGGACGAGCGGTTGGTCTGGGAGTTCCTGCGGGACGAGGCGCAGGCCATCCTCGGGCTGCAGGCGGAAGTGCCGCCGATGAAGCCTGGGGAACCGTACGTGATCCTGGTGCTGGGCGTGAACGGGGTCGGGAAGACAACGACGATCGGGAAGCTGGCGTCGCGATACAACTCCGAGGGCAAGACGGTGTTGCTGGCGGCAGCGGACACGTTCCGCGCGGCTGCCGTGCAGCAGCTGCAGATCTGGGGGCGGCGGGTGCCGTGCGAGGTGGTCAGCGGGAAGGAGGGGGCGGACCCGTCGTCGGTGGCCTTTGCGGCGATCGAGCAGGCACGGGCGGCGAAAGCGGACGTGGTGATCGTCGATACCGCGGGACGGCTGCACACGAAGGCGCCGTTGATGGACGAGCTGAAGAAGATCCACCGGGTGGTGGGGAAAGCGCAGGAAGGGGCGCCGCACGAGGTGTTGCTGGTCCTGGATGCGAACACGGGTCAGAACGCGATCCAGCAGGCGGCGACGTTCCGCGAGGCGGTGCAGGTGACGGGGATCGTACTGACGAAGCTGGACGGCACGGCCAAGGGCGGCGTGATCCTCGGGATTTGCGACGAGCAGAAGATCCCGGTGCGGTTCATCGGCATCGGGGAAGGGATCGACGATCTGCGCCCGTTCGATGCGGAACTGTTCATTTCGGCGCTGTTCGACGATGTGGACGAAGTGTCGGCGGCCGCCTGAGGCCGCGGTCCACGGCCTGACAAAAGTCTTGATTGGACGCCGCGATGCGTGGTAAGCCTCCCCGAACTCGTGCCGGTCCGGCTGCGCGGAAGGAACCCGTCGCGGAGCCGGGGCGTGCCGTTCGACGGGGCGACCGAGCAATCGTGGGTGAGGCGAGCATGATGAAGCGATGGTTCGGATTGCTTGGGCTGGCGGCGCTGATGGGGATCCCCGCGCCGGCCTGGGGCCAGGACGACATGACGTTCGACGACTCCGGCGGGGCCGGGGACGACATGACGTTCGACGACAGTGGCGGCGGCGGGGACGACATGACGTTCGACGACAGCGGCACCGGGGACACCGGGGACACCGGGGACACCGGGGACACCGGGGACACCGGGGGCGGCCTCGCCGGACTGCTGGGAACGGCGCCGACGACCACCGTCGAGGAACCGCTCGAGGACGACGTACTCGACACGGCCGCGCTGGAGGAGCCGGAGATCTGGGCGGTGCAGCAGTCCTACGTGCTGCGCGACGGTCGCTTCGAGTTGACGCCGACCTACGGCATCTCGCTCAACGACCCGTTCGTCACGCACAACGCCTTCGGCGTCAAGCTCGGCTGGTACATCACCGAGGTGCTCGGGCTCAGCGCCTCGTTCCAGTGGTACCAGGGACTGGACGCCGAGTCGGCGGACAACTTCCACATTCCGCGGTCGTTCCGTCTGGTGGTGCCGATCAACGAGTACCAGCTGGGTGCGAACCTGCACTTCTCGTACGTGCCGATCTACGGCAAGCTGACGATCTTCAACGAGTGGATCTTCCACTGGGACTGCTTCATCGAGGGCGGGGTCGGCTTCCTGTACACGCGGCCGATCCCGGTCGTCGACCCGGAGGTCCGGACCTTCGACTTCGGCATCCGGGTGGCGGCCAACATCGGCATCGGCGCCCGGATCTTCCTGACGAAGTTCGTCGCGATCTACGTCCAGTATCTCGACTTCATGTACATGGAGAAGCTCGAGAGCCTCACCATTCAGCCGAACGAGACCACCGACCGGACCAGCGGTGATTGGCTCCAGAGCCGCTACAACCCGGACACCTGGCTGGGCGAGTCGAAGTTCACGAACGACATGATGCTCTTCGTCGGAGCATCGATCTTCTTCCCGTTCACCTTCGATTACGAGTACCCGAAGTAGGCGGGCGGAGGAAGGGCGATGAAGACCAAGATCGTACTGCTGGTCGTTCTGGCGTCCCTGGGGCTTTCCGCCGTGCCGGAGGCGGCGCGCGCACAGGAGATCCAGCTCGAGGGTCCGCTGGCCGGTGCGCCGGCCGTGCGGCGGCTGGTGCTGTACCGCGAGGGCCGGTTCTTCCTGACGCCGACCATCTCGTTCACCATCCTCGACACCTACCGCCGGCACATCCTGTTCGGCGCGAAGGCCGAGTACAACATCCTCGACTGGCTGTCGGCCGGAATCTACTTCGGTGGCGGCTTCGGTTGGCGCACGGGCATCGCCGACCAGATCAACGATCTGGGCATCGATGACGTGCCGAACCAGGATTATGACCTCAACTTTCCCCAGCACGGCCGGGTCGACAACCAGCTTGGCCAGCTCCAGTGGCTTGGGGCCGTCGAGGGCCGGATCATCCCGCTGCGCGGCAAGTTCTCGCTGTTCGGCAAGCTGTTCCTGGCGATGGACGTCTACGTCAACATCGGCGTAGGCATCGCCGGCGTCAAGGAGCGTGGCGTCACCGATTGTTCCGGAGGGGCGACGGGGGTCGACGGGCTCTGCCCGACCGACGCCTACCGGCCGATGGAGACCCGCGTGGCCGTCGGCCCGTCGTTCGGCGGCGGCATCAGCGTCTTCTTCAACGACTGGATCGGCCTGAACCTCGAGTACCGCTCGACGCCGTTCACCTGGAACCAGTCGGGGACGGACGAGTACGGCGAGTCGGAGGTGATCCTCGACCGCCGGATCGACGAGAACGACCGGTTCCTGGCCTGGAACCAGATGATGACCATCGGCTGCACGTTCGTCTTCCCGTTCACCGCCGAGCGCACCGAGTAGCCCGCAACCGCTCATCCCGGCAACCGGACCGTGGGCTTCAGCCCACGGCCGATGTGCCCGGACCCGCCGCGCCCTGAAGGGCGCGCGGTTCGGAACGGCAGGGCCCCGCGCTCCGAGCGGCAGGGCAGTCCCGACGCTGCGTGGTGCCGTGTTCAGGCCTTCGGACGGTGGCGGATCACGCCGGCGCGGTCGAGGACGTAGCCCTTCGGCAGCGCCTTTTCCACGTCGCCGCGGTGGCCGGTGACCGGCCAGCCGGTCTCGACGAAGCCGTCGAGGACGGCGTTCTTGATCCGCATCGATTCGTCCTCGAGGAACAGCTTGATCAGCGGTTCGCGGGTCGCCTCGCTGCGGCAGCCGAAGACGGTGCTGACGGCCTGGAAGCGGGCCGTCTCGTTGACGTCCTCGAGGAACCGTGCGACGGCCGTGGCCGCCGCGTCGTCCGGGAAGTCGGCGAGCGCCATGATCAGCTGGATCTTCCGCTCCGGGTTCCGCTCGTACTCGGTGTCGAGCTCGCCCAGCAACTCGATCAGCAGGTCGCGCAGGCCGTCGCGGGGCAGGATGCGCGAGGCGATGCGCACGAGCCAGGAGATGCTCTCCTGGGCGCGCAGCGCCTCCTTGACCTGCGGCAGGATCGCCTCGCCGCGCGAGGCGAGGGCGTCGGCGATGTACTCCTTCTCCTCGTTGTCCACGGCGGACGGCTCGACGTAGATCGTGAAGCGCTGCAGGAGCGCCGCCGTCGCCGTCTCGCTGTGGTCGGCCAGCACGGCCTGCACGGCGCCCCAGCGCTCCTCGGGCTGCAGGTACTTGTTGAGCAGCTTCTTGACGTTCTTCTCGAGGCCGCGGGACGGGGCCGGGCCTCCGGCCGCCGCGGCGGCGGCCGGCTTGTCCTTCTTCCGGAACAGATCGAAGAGGCCCATCGGGGTTCGGTCCGGCGGCGGTGCGCCGAGCTTACTTGATGATCGGCTTGAAGGTGATCTGGTTGCCCTGGACGAGGATTTCGAACTCCACCTGCTTGCCGGGGTTCTTCTCGAGGATCTTCTTCTCGTTGTCCACCAGGCGGGCGCGGAAGTCGGCGAAGGAGACCGCGCCCGGGTCCTGCTTGATCTGCTTCTGGGCCGCCTGGAACTTCTCGTACAGCTGCTGGTAGTAGGCCTCGCGCGGGTCCGCGGGCGCCGCGCCCCCGGACTCGTCGACCATCCCCTCGCCCTCTTCCTCGTCCCCGAGCAGCGCGGCCATCAACTGGTTGATCCGGTACGACAGCCCGCCCAGCTCGGCGCTCTGCACGTCGAACCGGTGCGTCCAGTCGCCGTTCATGATCCGCAGCAATCCGTCTTCGATCTGCGTGATCGGCCGCAGGAGGCCGTGGGCGATGATCAGTGCCGCAATCATCGCGATCAAGAAGGCGATGCCGGTGAACAGCCACACCAGCCACATCGAGGACAGCGCGGTCATCGCGTGGGTCTTGTCGACCAGTACGACCAGCGCCAGGTGGCCGACGGCAAACGAGGCGTCGTCGCGGGTGATCTGCCCGACGTTGTTGGTCAGGCCGACGGCGCGCGCCAGGTACGTCGTTCCGCCGTACTCGAAGTCGCGCGGCGGCCGCAGCCCCTTGCCTTCCTTGTCGTCGGCCGAGATCCCCGCCACCGCGCGCAGGTCGGCGTCGAACGCCACCGCTACCTGCTTGCGGAAGCCCTCGGGCAGCGACTCGACCTTCTCGTCGTCGTTGCCGTCACCCAGCAACTGGATCGTCTCGACCCCCTGCTTCGCCGTCTTCCGGGCCAGGATGACTTTGGCCTTCGCGTCGCGCGCCACCCGCGCCAGGTTCTCGGTCTTGACCCCGATCGCCATCAGGCCGACGGTCACGCCGGACGGGCTCGGCACCGGGATCATCACCGTATGGACGAAGCCGGTCAGGGCGTCGCGGTAGTCGTCCCTCGTGACCCAGATATCGCGGTAGATCGCCCCCGCGCGGACCGCCTCGAGCGCCTTGCTCCCGGCCGCCCCGCTCAACCCCTCGAACAGCTCCCCCAGCGTCTTCGTGTAGTAGTAGCGGTCGACCGTCGTCGCGTTGTACTCGGTGTTCTTCGCGATGCCGCGTCCGGTCTCCCGGTCGAGCAACCACAGGAACTCGACCTTCATCCGCGTCAGGTCGGAGATCCGCCGGTAGGCCAGCGCCGCGGCCTGGTGGCCCAAGGTCGAGAAGATCTTGCCGTTCATCTCGTCGGTGACCGCGTTCTGGCCTTTGGCGAAGAACATGGCGCACGCAGGGTACTTGCCCAGGTCGAACTCGCGGTTCGGCGCGAACGGCACCTCGGGCGGCGGCACCACCGGTTCCGTCGTCGTTCCACGACGCGCCCCGGCCGCCGCCGCGGCGGCCGCGGCCTCGGCCGCCCGCCGCTCCTCGATCACGCGCACTTGCTCGTCCATGATCCGCCGCTGGTCCGCCTCGAGGTCCGGCAGGTATGCCTTCCGGCAATCGTCCCAGCCCAGCTTCGGGTCGGTCAGGAACGTCCGGACGTTGAGCAGGTCCAGACCGAACAGCATGGCGACCTCGTCGTCCGTGCAGACGCTGCCCTTGCACAGCGTGATGACGGCCGGCGCCGCAGCCGCCTCTCCCTCGGCGGGGGGCGTTGCGGCCGGCGCTGCGTCCCCGCCTGTGGGCGCCGGTGCGGCCGGCGCGGGTGCCGGTGCGGCCGGTGCGGGTGCCGGTGCGGCCGGTGCGGGTGCCGGTGCGGCCGGTGCGGGTGCCGGTGCGGCCGGTGCGGGTGGCGCCG
>JAFGHH010000398.1 GCA_016930215.1 Deltaproteobacteria bacterium | reverse complement strand
TCCACCGCCCCCACCGCCACCGCCTCCGCCGTCCAGCGCGCCTCGGCCGGCGGCAGCCCGGCCAACGCCCGCCGCCCCAGCTCCGCCACCACCGCGCGTTGCACGTCGGCGTCCTGGAACCGGAAGAACGGCTCGATCGGGAACAGCTTGTAGGCCCGGTCCGACACCAGCACCAGGCCCGACACCCCGAGCGTCAGCTCGAGCCGCATCGGCACCTCGATCAGCGTCACCTCGGCCGCCCGCCGTTCCCGCGGCGGCAGCAGCTCCTCCTCATCCAGCGTCTCGAGTGCCCCCGCGAGCTGTCGCAGCATCCAGCCGCGGCGGTCCACCGACCACAGGTCGGGCACCGAGCCGGGGTCCAGTCCCACGCCCGCCCGGACCGCGAAGCTCGCCGGGTCCCGGAACGGCTCCGGCGACAGCAGGCGTACGCGCACGCCCGCCGCCTCCACGGCGCGCTCGTGCCACCGCGGCGCCGCCACGAGCGACGGCGGTTCCGCCGCCGGCGCGGTCCGCTCGACAAGGCAACCGCCCTCGTCTCCCGCCGCGCACGGAAACGGTCCCTCGCCGTCCACGACCAGCTCCCACCCCGGCCCGACCCTGACCCGCAATGCGTAGTCGGCGCGCTCGAGCGGCGCCGTGGGATCGGGAGACCCGTCCCCCCCGCGGGCGGCGAGCAGCGGATGCCAGCCGCCTCCGAGCACCAGCACGTCGTCCACCAACCCGAAGCCGCCGAAGCGCTCCGGCACGCGCACGCGGAAGCCGAGACGCACCTCGGGCGATTCGCCGGCAGGGACCTCGATCCACACCGCGTCCGGAGTTTCGGCGGGCTCCGGCGCACACTCGGCGCCGCTCGCGGTCCGGCAGGAGGTCAGCTCCATCCCGCCCGCGTCGAAACCGCCCGGGTAGTACCACCACGCCGTCCGCTCGTCGTAGTTCTCCGGCTCCCGAGAGAACCGCTGCGGGTACAGGCGCACCAGCAACCGGCACGCGCCGTCCGCGGGGCAGGCACCGTCGCCCGGAACCAGCCGCGCCTCGCCCTCCACCGTCGCCTCGTCCGGCCGCACCGTCGCCTCGACCTCGCAGCGCGGCAACCCGTCCGCCGCCACGGGTCGCGCGGCCAGGGTTCCGGCGAGGACCGCCGCGAGGGCCGGGGCGGCCCGCCGGAGAGCGGCCGGGGACGGCCGCCGAACGCTGTTGACAACACCCCGTTGCGGCCGTAGCTTCCGCGCTGTCGCACGGGGGAAAGGAAGGACGGCATGGCGGGCGCGAGCAAGGTGTTGCATTTCTCCGACGCGAACTTCGAGGCCGAAGTCATCAAGGCGACCATCCCGGTGCTCGTGGACTTCGGCGCGACCTGGTGCGGCCCCTGCCGCGCCATTGCCCCGATCGTCGAGGACATCGCCGGCAGCTACGCCGGGCGCGTGAAGGTCGGCAAGGTCGACGTCGACGAGTGTCCCCAGACCGCCATGGCGTACCAGATCCGCGGCGTTCCCACCCTGCTGGTCTTCAAGGGCGGCAAGGTCGCCGCCCAGTCGGTCGGCCTGATCCCGAAGGCCAAGGTCTCCGAACTGCTGGACAGGATCCTCGGCTAGCCCCACCGGTCCCGAGGCTCCCGCCGCCTGCCGGCACCCGCCGTGCGCGTCCACGGCTACGACCCGCCTCACTTGAACGTGATCAGCAGCGCCACGAGCACCAGCGCTCCGGCGATGGCCAGCGACCACCAGATCAGGTCCATCGAGCGGTCCGGAGCCAACGGCAACTCCTGCTCGTCGAAGACCTCCGAACCGGTCTGCTTGTAGCTGTCGTCGAACAGCGGAGCGCTCGGCACCGTGGCACCCCGCCGCGCCGGCTTCGGCGCCGGTTCCTCCTCGCGCTTCGGCGTCCACGCCTCCGTCGGCGGCAGGTCCTGCTCGTCGTCCAGCGGTCGCGGCACCTTCCGGACCATCACCGGCAACGGACCCTGCGGCGTCGGCTCCGCCCGCCCCGTCTGCAACTCCGCGTCCTCGGACTCCATCGTCACGACCGGCTTCTTCGGTGGCCCACCCTTCACCACCAGCTCGGGACCCACCACCGAGGACGGAATCTCCAGCGGCGCGGGACCCGTCACCCGCAGCGCCGCACGCACCGACGCGGGCTGCGGCACGGCCGCCACGGGCGTCGCCCGCGACGGAGCCGGCGACTGGAAACCCGGCGGCCATCCCCGAGCGGCCGCAGGCACGGAGGCCCGCGGAGCCGCCGCGGGCGGAACCACCGGCACCGTCGGCGCCGTCACCGGCGGTCCGGGAAGCACCGGGACCTGCGAGGTCGGCATGGTCTGCGTCGAGGGCACGGGCATCGGCAAGGCGACGGCGGGAGGCGGCGACGAGGCCGGCGGATACCCCGCCGGCTGGGGCCCCGGACCCGCAGGCGGACCGTAACCCGGAGGGTAGCCGCCCCCGCCCATCGGCGGTCCGTAGCCCGGAGGAATCTGCGAACCGGGCACACCCTGCATCGACGGCGGTCCGTAGCCCGGAGGAATCTGCGAACCGGG
>JAFGHH010000047.1 GCA_016930215.1 Deltaproteobacteria bacterium | reverse complement strand
GTTCGGCCGACAGGGTCAACAGTTCCTGCGGGGTTGAGCCTTCCGCGCTGTCGGCGAAGCCGCGCGGGGAGCGGTCCCGCTGGTCGGGGCGAAATCGCGATACCCCACGTTGACGCGGCGAAGCGGCCTCGATGCGGCGAAAAGCGGGCGCATCGCGGGTTTCTTACCCCAGGATCGATCCCCGATGCACAATCAGCAACAACTTGCTGATATCGTTGAATAAAAAACCGCTGGCTGGGATCTCACGGTTACTACGCCAAAGACCCAACCAGCGGAGGTTCGAACCATGGCGACGATACCACAGCTTCCTCTATTCAACTGGCAACAAATCGACCCGGCCTCGGACCTCGACCGGCTGCGCCTCGTGCTCGAAGCCCTGCCCGACGAGCCGCTGGTGCGCTTCCTGGAAGATCGGCGAGGTCGCGGTCGCGACGACTACCCGGTGCGCCCGATGTGGAACGCGGTCATCGCGGGGGTCGTGTTCCAGCACCCATCCTGCGCCGCGCTCGCCCGCGAGCTGTGGCGCAACCCCGGGCTGCGGCAGCTGTGCGGCTTCGATCCCTCGAGCAGGAACGGCTATCAACCGAGCCAGGACGCGATGGAACGCTTTCTCGCGCTCGTCGTTGAGCACCGCGATCTGCTGACGGGTATCTTTCACCAACTCATCGACGAGCTGAGCAGGGAACTGCCCGACCTCGGCCGCCGGCTCGCCGTGGATTCCAAGGCGGTCCAGTCGGCCGGAAAGCCGGTGCGGGACGAGGAGAAGCAACAGGACCCCGACGGCCGGCGCGACCTCGACGCGGACTGGGGCACCAAGACGTACAAGGGCAAAAAGAAGGACGGGACCGCCTGGGAGAAGGTCGTCCGGTGGTTCGGCTACAAGCTGCACCTGCTGGTCGACAGCAACTACGAACTGCCGCTCGCATTCGAGGTCACCAAGGCCTCCGCCGGCGACCCGGACCACCTGCTGCCGCTGGTCGAGGACCTGCAGGAACACCACGCGGACTTGCACCGGCGGGCCGAGGAACTCAGCGGCGACAAGGGCTACGACTCCCTCAACAATTACCGCGGGCTGCATGACGATCACGACATCAAGCCGGTCATCGACACCCGGCAGCTGTGGAACGACCCGGCGCCGCGCACGCTCTTCGGCGAGCGCTACGACGTCTTCAGCTACGACGAGTCCGGCCGGGTCTACTGCACGTGTCCGTCCGTGCGCCGCGACGAAGACGAGCGCCGAGAACTGGCCTTCGCCGGCTTCGAGAAGGATCGCCAGACGCTCAAGTATCGCTGCCCCGCGGCCTTCTACGGCTTCGAATGCCCCGGCCGCGCGGAGTGCGAGGCGCTCTCGCCCGGTCGCGTAGGGCCCTACGGCCGCGTGGTGCGCGTGCCCCTCGAACTCGACCGCCGCATCTTCACTGCCGTGCCCCGTCACACGCTGAAGTGGAAGAAGGCCTACGCTCGCCGCACCGCGGTGGAACGGGTCAACGCCCGCATCGACCGCGTGCTCGGCTTCGAGCTGCACTTCATCCGTGGTCAGGCCAAGATGGAGATGCGGGTCACGCTCGGGCTGGCGGTGCTGCTGGCGATGGCGCTGGGCCGCATCCGCGCCAACCAGGCCGAGCTGATGCGCTCGCTGACCAGACCGATTGCGCGAGCCGCCTGAGCGGCGGCCTCCCCGAACCGGTTTCCGCCACCCACCGGCGCACCGGTGCGCCGTTTCTGTGCCTACCTGGGTGCTCGACTGCGCCGCGGCGGCATCGAACCCCTCGCGAGGACGGATTCGGGCGGCGTTTCGACTTGCCTGCCTCGGATGTCGCCTGGCGATGAGAACCCTCGCCGCCTAAAAGTGCCCACAGCGCGGATCGCTCGGCGTCTCGGCGGCCGTCGGAATTTCTCCGGAACCGCCACATCGAAAGGTGGTATCGTCAGTTGCCGCGAATGCGCTTCGACCGGAGGTGGGCCCATGGAGGAGCGGAAGAGCAACGGTGTCCTGGTCGCGATCACCAGCTGGTCGCCGCTGCTGGCGGCGCTGCTGCTGGCGGCGCCGGCCTGCGAGGAGGGGACAGGAATCAAGGGAGACGACGACGCCGCGAGCGACGCGGACAGCGACGCGGACACCGACGCCGACGCCGATGCCGACGCGGACAGCGACGGGGACGGCGACACGGATTCGGACACGTGGGACAACGACTGGGACGACGACGGGCTGGAGAACGGCTGGGAGAGCGACAACGGGCTCGATCCCAACGATCCCGACTCCGACGACGACGGCGTCTCGGATCTGGTCGAGGTCACCGCCGGCACCGACCCGCTCGATCCCGAGTCCAACCCCACCGCCGAGGGCAACTTCTTCTTCCTGGTACCCTACGAGGAGCCGCCCGAGCCGCCGATGCAGACGCTGGTGTTCGCCACCGACATCAACAAGGCGGACGTCTTCATCCTCGTCGACACCACCGGGTCGATGGGCGAGGAGATCGACAACCTGCAGGCCGGCCTCTCGTCGGTGATCATCCCCGAGGTCGCCGACCTGATCCCGGACGTCTGGTTCGGCGTCGGACACTACGACGACTACCCGGTCTTCCCCCACGGGATGGCGCTGACCGGGGACGTGATCTTCAGGCTGATCCAGCGCATGACGGACAGCGAAGCGCTGGCCCAGCAGGCGGTCAACGACCTGCCGCTGCACGGCGGCGGCGACGGCCCCGAGGGCGCGGTGCCGGCCCTGTACGCCGTGGCCACCGGGGAGGGGCT
>JAFGHH010000397.1 GCA_016930215.1 Deltaproteobacteria bacterium | reverse complement strand
TCGAGGTCGATCGTGGAGCGGAAGGGGGACGCGAGGAGCCGGAGCAAGAACGCCAGGAGGTCGGGCATGGCGGCGGACCGTAGGCGGACGGGGCGGGCGAAACAGGCCGCGGACGGCTTGCCCGAGAAGTGCTATGGTTCCGGCGTGTACGGGGATTTCGGGAACCACAGGTCTTGGACCTGCAGCGCTCTGCTCCTCATGCTCGCCGCGTGCGCCGACAACTCCGGGCCGACGTCGGTCGACGGACCGACGGACGACCCGACCTACGTGCCCTGCGCCTCGGCGTCGACGCCGGGCTACTCCGGCGCGGTGACGATCGGCGCGGGGCCGCGGCCGCCCAACCACGTCATCGCCGTGCAGGGGCCGACGGATCCGGCGCTCGGCTACGCGCTGGTCACCTGGGACCGCAGCGATCCGAGCGCGACCGGCTACGAGGTGCTGCGGGACGGCGCGGTCCTCGCGCGCCTGGCCGTCGTCGGCGACGCCTGGGACGACACCTGTTTCCAGGACCTCCGGCCGCCGGCGGGGACGCACGAGTACGCGGTACGTGCCGTCGCCGGCGAGGTCGGCGGCGAGCTCTCGCCGGCGTTCTCGCTCCGCGTCCGGACCGACGCCGACTTCGGCGCCGTCTACGACGTCGACTCCTTCGCCGGCGCCGACGATTCGGCGCGCATCGCTGCGGCGCTGGCCGCGGCGGAGGCCGCCGGGGGAGGCGTGGTCCGCTTCGCGCCGCGCACCTACCACCTCCGCGAGGGGATCGTCGTGACCGGCGACGACATCGTCCTCCGCGGCGCCGGCCCGGACCGGACGTTCCTCCAGCCGAGCTACGCCGGCCACGGCGGCGACTCCGCCTGCTCGGGCACCGAGCGCATCGTCGACATCCGCGGGACGACGACCGAGCTGGGCACGCTCCTGGCCGCGCCGATCGCCCGGGGCGACCGTACCGCGACGGTGACCTCCGCCGCCGGCCTCGCCGTCGGGCAGATCGTGCTCCTCGACGAGAGCCACGACGAGCTCGAGCCGTCGGAGTTCGAGGCGCTCGGCGTGCCGCAGGACCCCGGCACCGGGAACGACCTGCGCTACGCCCACGAGAGCAACGAGATCGTCGCCCTCGACGGGACGACGGTGACCTTCAAGCTGCCGTTCTCCTACCCGTTCAGCGTCGCCGCGCCCTGGCGGCGCTACGAGCACGGGCTCCGTGACGGCGTCGAGCTGCTCACGATCCAGGGGCGGAGCGAGGGGGAGCAGACCTGGTACGACGGGCTCACCCTTCGCGGCGCCGACGACTTCGCCGCCGCGGTGCGGGTTCGCTGGACCAACCGGCGCCTGGCCGAGTTGAGCGGCCACGCGGTGCGACTCGTCGGCTTCCACGGCCCCTACGGCGGACCGCGCGGTGCGGAGGACGGCATCTGCCGCTACAAGGTGCAGATCTACAAGTCGACCAACGCCCTCGTCGTGGGCTCGGTGCTGGGGCACTCCGACCATGATCTCAACCTCTCGCTGACCACCATCCAGCAGACGGTGCGCACGGTGGTGCGCAACTCGCTGTTCCAGAAGAGCCGCACCTACGGGGTCAACGAGCACGGCGAGGGCTCGCCGCACCTCCTGATCGAGAACAACCGTTTCGTCTGCGGGGCGAGCAGCCCGTATGCGATCGATTTCGGCAACACGACGTGGGGCTTCTCCGGCCCGGCGATCGTCCGCAACAACAGCTTCGAGGGCCACCAGCGCGACATCCAGATCGCGGAGAACTCCTACGAGATCCGGGTCCTCGACAACGTCGCGCGCGGCAACACGCTGGTCTTCCTGCGCGCCTACGCCTGGGCCGGGCCGGACACCGACCCCAGCCTCCACGGTTCGATGCGGATGACCGTCGCGCGCAACGAGGTCAGCGGTTCGATGGGGATGTACCTCGGGCCCGACGACGGATTCTACCCGTACACGGGGATGCGCGACGTGGTCATCCGCGACAACGTCTTCGACGTCGCCGAGGAGGCGATCCACTTCTTCGGCGACAGCACGCAGACGAACCGCATCCAGGTCTCGGGCAACGGCGGCACCGCGGCGTACGACAGGCCCGACCTCGTTGCCGGCGACTACTGGGCCGACAACGCCGACGGCGAGAGCTACGGCGCGCCGACCGACGTCCCCTGGACGGCGGAGACCTTCGCCTGGGAAGCGTACGACCGTCGTTGACGCCGGGGTCGAGTCGCGGGTTCGCCCGGGCGTCGACAGGTGTCGCGCGGACGGCGTGGCGCGGATTCCCCGCACGCTCCGCGAGTCGTCCGTCCTCGCCTGCCTGGCGGCGGCGTGCGGCCGGTCGATCGCGTCCGCAGACGACCTGCGCGAGCGTTGCCGCGGCCGCGAAGCGCAGGGGGATTCCAGGAGGCAGAGCCGGGAGTCGCCGGCCGGTGTCGCGCTTCGTGCGGAACGCGACCGGGACTCGCCTCCCCGTCACGCGGGAAGCGGCGGCACGCCCCAGAGCGTCACCGCGGCGTCGTATTCGGCCTGCGGAAGCTGGATCAGCAGCACGTCGTCGAGGCGCTCGAGCGCCAGGAGCAGCTCGAGCAACTCGCCGCCGTCGAGCGCCGTGCAGCCGATGGTCGGGACGCCCGCGCCGCTCCACAGGTGCAGGAAGATGCAGCTCCCGCCGGACGGGACCGGCGTCCCGCCGTCGAG
>JAFGHH010000396.1 GCA_016930215.1 Deltaproteobacteria bacterium | reverse complement strand
GCATCCGGGGCTCAAGCGTCTCCTGCGAGACCGCGTGCCACTCCACGGGCAGCGGGACCTGCACCGACGCCTGCACGATCCCCACGGGGGCGGCCTGCACGCCGCCGGTGGAATCGTGCAACGGGGCGGACGACGACTGCGACACGGTCCCCGACGACGGCTTCACCTGCGTCCGGGGAGCCACGCGGTCGTGCACCTCGGCCTGCGGCGGGGCGGCCACGGAGACCTGCGGGTCGTCCTGCGCCTGGGGCCCCTGCGTCCGTCCCGAGACCTGCGACGGCTGCGACGAGGACGCGGACACCGTCGCGGACAACGGTTTCACGTGCGTCCTCGGGGCCTCGCGGGCCTGTACGATCGGAGCGACGTGCAGCGGCGGCACGCAGGAGTGTCTCCCGGGCTGCACGTGGGAGCCGTGCATCCCGCCGCCCCCGGTGCTGCTGGCGCCGCACAACGGGGCCTACTCGGGGAGCCTGCACGACACGAACTCCCTGCGGCCGCGGTTCCGCTGGGTGCCGGCTCCCGGCTGCGGCGGGCTCCGGTACGAGATCCAGGTGGACGACTCGTGCTCCACGCCGGGGTTCGCCTCGTGCGGCTTCCCCAGCCCCGAGATCGACACGGTGGTGACGGGGGTGTCGGAGTACCGGCCGCCGACCGGGTTGGAGGTGAGCCTCACGGCCCCCGTGGGTCGTCGCTACTACTGGCGGGTCCGCGCCTGCGCCTCGGCAAGCGGGCCGTGCTCGGAGTGGACCGCCGTGCGCTACCTCGACGTGGGCCGGACGCGGAGCGACTTCGACGGCGACGGATACGCCGACCTGGCCGTCGGGGCGCGCGGCGTCACGGTGGGAGCCGCGACCCAGGCCGGAGTGGTCTACATCTTCTCCGGCGACTCGTCGGGCCTTTCGACCGCGTGGAGCACGCGGATCGCCAACCCCGCCCCGTTGTCCGGCGGCCACTTCGGCTCGTCCGTCGCGACCGGCGACCTCGACGCGGACGGCTACGCGGACCTGGTGGCCTCGACGCCGGACGGGACGCAGCGCGTCCACGTGTTCCGCGGCGGCAGCACGGGCCTGCCGGCGTCGCCGACCAGGTCGTTCACCCCACCGGTAGAAGGCAACTCCTACGGGACCGGGCTCTGCGCCGACGGCGACCTTGACGGCGACGGGTTCGCCGACCTGGTCGTGGGCCACGCCGGCCACACCACGGGCCTCGCCTACGTCCACCTCGGACGCGCCGACATCGGCCCCCCCTCCTGGCCGAACGACCCCGCCGCGACGCTCAACTCCGGCAGCCCCGCCGGCGGCGGCCGGTTCGGCTGGGAAACCGCCGTCGGCGACTTCGACGCCGACGGACACGCGGACGTGGCCGTCGGAGCGATCGGCGAGGTCTTCGGGCTCGTGGCGTCGGGACGGGTGCACGTCTTCCGCGGAACGGCGAGCGGGGTCGCCACGACCGTCGCCGTCTCGCTGGCCCGAACGGAGGAGACGACGTTGCCCCCCGCCGACGGCGACGAGTTCGGCTGGGCGCTGGCGGCCGCCGACGTGGATGGAGACGGAAGGTCGGACCTCGTGGTGGGCATTCCGGGGGCCGACAACCTCCCCGACACGGATGTCGGTCGGGTCGCGCGGTTCGCCGGGCTGCCGACCGGTCTCCTCTCGCTCTACTCGACCGACGTCGTCGCTCCGTCCTCCTCGCTCTATGCCGGCGGCCGGTTCGGCGCCGCCGTCGCCTGCGGCGACGCGGACGGCGACGGGCTTGCCGACGCCGTGTTCGGCGCTCCCAACTTCGACGTGCCGACGACCTTCACGACGGCCGGGCTGGTCAGGACGTGCCGGTCGACGGCGGCGGGCGGCCTGTGCGGCGGCACCACCGCCGACCGGCTCAACCCGGACCCGGCGGTCGACGACTACTTCGGCTGGGCCGTGCGGTCGAGCGACTTCGACGGCGACGGGCTTGCGGATTTCGGGGCCAGCGCCCACCGCAAGCAGATCTCCGCGGCGACGCGGGCCGGCACCGCCTGGGTGTACTACGGACCCGACCACGACACGCCCGTGCAACTCGTCAACTCGGAGCCGCAGGCCCACGGCATGTTCGGCTACGACCTGGCGCTCGTCTGCCCCGTGCGACCCGCGCCGACGACGGCCCGAACCGGACCGGGCCGCCGCCCGGCCGCGTAGGGACCGGCCGGGCGTCAGGACTTCTCGATCAGCAGGACGTGAAGGTCGACGCTCGCGAGCGCGATCGCCGTGCCGCCGTGGCGGTTGTACACGGTGACGTCCATGTCCGAGGTTCTCGCCGTCACCACCGTGTAGGCCACCGCGCCGGCGGCCAGGCCGCCGCCCGCGCTCCGCATCACCGCCTGGAGGTGAACGACCGGGGTCGTCGTGAAGGTCTCGCCGTACGACAGGCCGAGGATCTCGCCGCTCGCATCGGCGGTCTGCGTCCCGAAGACCTTCGGCACGACCTGGACGATGCCGGCGGGGCCCTGCGGCCCGGCAGGACCCGTCGCGCCCGTCGCACCTGTCGCGCCCGTCGCGCCCGTCGCGCCCGTCGCGCCCGTCGCCCCGACGGGGCCCTGCGGGCCGGCAGGACCGGCAGGACCGGCAGGACCGGTTGCACCGTCGTCGCCGGCGGGACCCTGCGGACCGGCGGGACCCGCGGGACCGGCTGGGCCGGCCGCGCCCGTCGCACCGGTCGCGCCCGTCGCCCCGACGGGGCCTTGCGGGCCTTGCGGGCCGGCGGGACCGGCCGGACCGGCGGGACCGGCCGCACCGGTCGCACCGTCGTCGCCGGCGGGACCCTGCGGACCGGCGGGACCCGCGGGACCGGCCGGGCCGGCCGCGCCCGTCGCACCGTCGTCGCCGGCGGGACCCTGCGGTCCGGCGGCGCCGGCGGGACCGGTCGCGCCCGTCGCGCCTGTCGCGCCCGTCGCACCGGCGGGGCCTTGCGGGCCTTGCGGGCCTTGCGGGCCGGCGGGACCGGCGGCGCCGGCGGGACCGGTCGCGCCCATCGCGCCCGTCGCGCCCGTCGCGCCGGCGGGACCTTGCGGGCCGGCGGGACCGGCGGGACCCTGCGGTCCGGGCGGGCCCTCCGGCCCCGGCGGGCCTTCGGGTCCGACGCTCCCTCCGGTGCACTCGACGTCGGCGGTGAAGCCGGCGACCGTCACGGTGGCACCGTGGAACTTGATCCTGCGGACCCACCCCTTCTTCCCCGCAAGGGTGGAGTCGTCCTCCCGGACGTAGACGCCGCAGCAGCAACAGAAGCAGCGGCGGCAGAGGATGCAGTACTTGCAGCACTCCCGGAGGCAGTCGAGCAGCTCCTCGCAGTCGCAGCCTTCGCACGGACAGCAGCAGCAGAGCGTATGCCCGAACAGCGGCGTCGACGTTCCGCCGCTCTTCTCGATCCAAGGGGCGCCGCAATCGAGCTCCATGTGGATCGGGCAGCGCAGGTAGGGGAACTGGTCCTTGACGAGCAGCAGCTGCGGGTTGGCGCCGAGCGCCTGGATCGGCGTCTGGGCGATCGGTCCGAACGGCTTGCCCGCCGCGCACTCGCCGGTCTCGTTGCGCGTGGAGATCGACCCGAGGAACTGGAAGCCGCCGGCGACGCGGGCGATACTGAGCGACAGCTTGCGGCCCCAGGGGACCTCCTTGAACGAGGTGACGGCCTGTCGGACCATCAGGGCGGCGGCCAGCGGCTTGGGCGCCTCGCCGCGCTCGGGACGCCCCTCGCGCGACAACTCGCCGGAAATCCGCTTGGAGAGGCCGCGGCCCCACTCCGCCAGCCGGCGGGAGTCGAGGGCGAGGCGCAGGCCGGAGACCTGGATCTTCGACGAATCGATCGGGTCGTGCGCGAGATTGAGGTACAGGTTGTGGCCCTCGTCCACCTCGCGCAGGGCGTGCTCGAGCGTCTGTTCCAGCTCCGCGGCGACCGTGTGGTAGGCGACCAGCCGCACGGAGCAGCCGCCGAGGAACGAGACGACCTTGTCGTTCGGGTCGGGACGCGGCGGTGGGGTGCGCCGGATCGGGACCCTGGTCGCGACCCTCGCCGACCCGGCCGGTTTCGGCATGCGTTTCGCCGGTGCCGTCGAACGTTTCCTCGCTGCCGCCGCGGGACGCTTCTTCGCCGCCTTCTTGGCTCCGCCTCGAGCTCGAGATTTCCCGGTCTTTCCCGCCATCATGAACCTCCATGCATCGTGCAAACCACGCCGGTCCGTCCCCCGACGGGGGAAGGAAGGAGAGAGACCTTCGTCCGATTCCCCCAAGCCACGACCCGGAGGCTGCTCCGACCGGTCGCCCGGAGTCAAGTCCCGAGTCCCCGGGGCGCGGTCCGGGCAGCGGAACAGGGGCGATCCGGCAGGGCCGACCGGCACGGGGCGGCGCCACCGCGACGTGGGACGTGCGTCTCCGCACGGGCCCTGCTCGACCTCGCCCCGCGCTTGTCGGGATTGCCAATCGGCCCGGGGAGGACTAGAGAACGCGGCCACGACCGGTTCTCCCGGCCCGGAGTGCGGAGTCCCCGGGCGGCGGCAAGCGGTTTCGCAGGCACGGCGGACGAATGGACACCGGAAACATCGGAATCGACGTCGGCTCCACCAACGTCAAGGTCTGTCGGCTCCACGGCGACCGGCCGCCGACGCTGGAGTGGGTGGCGCACGAGGGGAACGTGGGGCGTGCGCTGGGGGAGATCCTCGAGCGGCTCGGCCTGGCCGGCGGCGCGCCGGAGCTGCGGGCGCTGGCCACGGGCACCGAGGGGCGCCGGCGGCTCGAGTTGCCGCAGGTGATCGGTCCGGTGGCAATCGAGCGCGCGCTCGGGGCGCTGGGGCTGCACCCGCGGGCGGTGGTTTCGATGGGCGGCGAGGACTTGGTGGTCTACGGCCTGGACGAGGCGGGCCGCATCGTCAGCACGCTGGCCGGCAACAAGTGTGCCTCGGGCACCGGCGAATTCTTCCGCCAGCAGCTCGGGCGGATGGACCTCACGCTCGACGACTACACGGCGGCGGCGGAGGGGGCCAAGGTGCACCGCATCTCGGCCCGCTGCTCGGTGTTCATGAAATCGGACTGCACGCACCGGCTGAACAAGGGCGAGTGCACGTGCGGGGACATCGCGCTGTCGCTGTCGAAGGTGATGGCCGACAAGGTGGGGGAGTTCCTGACCAAGGCGCGGATCCGCGACGGGCAGGTGGTGCTGGTCGGCGGCGTGACGCACAACCGGTTCATCGTGGAGTTCCTGCGGGCGGCGTGGCCGGGGATCGAGTTCGTGGTTCCGGCCGAGGCGGCGGCGTTCGAGGCGTTCGGGGCGGCGCAGCTGGCCGAGGAGCGGGGGGTGCCGCTGCCTCCGCTGGCCGGGCTGATCCGGAGCGGGGTCGGCCTGTCGGTCGGCACCTACCCGCCGCTGCGCGCGGTCGAGCACCAGGTGCGCTACATGCCCTCGATGCGCGGCGCGTTCGACCCCGCGGCCGAGTACATCCTCGGGGTCGACGGCGGCTCGACGACGACGAAGATCGCGCTGGTCCACGCCGAGACGCTGCAGATCGCGGCCGAGCACTACGGCCGGACGCACGGCGACCCGGTCGGCGCGCTGAAGGAGTGCATCCGGCAGGTGCTGCCGCAGCTCGGCGGCGCCCGCCCGAGGATCCGCCTCGCCGCGACCACCGGCTCCTCCCGCGAGCTGCTCGGCGTGTTCCTCGAGACCGCCGGCGTGTACAACGAGATCATCGCCCACACGGTCGGCACCACGTTCTTCGACCCGGAGATCGACACGCTGTTCGAGATTGGCGGCCAGGACGCCAAGTACGTCTCGCTGAACAACGGCGTGCCGATCGACTACGCGATGAACGAGGCCTGTTCGGCGGGGACGGGGTCGTTCCTCGAGGAGTCGGCGCGGGGCGACCTGTGCCTGGAGCGCGCGGAGGAGATCGGCCCGGTGGCGCTCCGGGCGGACGCGCCGCTGAAGTTCGGCCAGCACTGCTCGGCGTTCATCAACTCCGACATCCGCAAGGCGATCCAGCAGGGTGCCGCACGGGAGAACATCGTCGGCGGGCTGGTGTTCTCGATCGTCGCCAACTACCTCAACCGGGTCGTCGGCAATCGCGCCGTCGGCTCGCACATCGCGCTGCAGGGCGGCGTGGCGAAGAACCCGGCGGTGCCGCTGGCCTTCGCCAGCATGACCGGCAAGCCGATCATCGTGCCGCCGGACCCGGAGCTGATGGGCTGCTTCGGCGTGGCGCTCCTGGCCCGCACCAAGCACCGCGAGGGGCTGCTCGGGGCCGGCGAGTTCGACCTCCAGGCGATCCTCGACAAGCAGCTCGTGGTCCGCGGCAGCTTCCAATGCAAGGCTTGCGAGAACCTGTGCGAGATCCGCAACCTCGAGGTGGCCGGCCGGCGCTACCCGTTCGGCGGACGCTGTTCGAAGTACACCAACGCCCGCAAGCGGCGGAAGATCGACGAGGGGAAGGCCGAGGACCTGGTGCAGCTGCGGCACCGGCTGTTGTTCGAGGACTACGCGGCGGACCCGGCCACGCTCGTCCAGCAGACCCGCAAGGTCGTCGGTGTCCCGCGGGCCTTCTCCGTCCACTCGCTGTGGCCGTTCTACTCCTGGTTCTTCCACTCGCTCGGCGTGCGCACGGTGATGTCCGAGACGATCGCCCGCGAGGGCCTGGCGCGTCTGGAGAGCAACTACTGCTTCCCGGCCGAGATCGCCCACGGGGCGATCCAGGACGTGCTGGACCGCGGGGTCGACTACGTCTTCCTCCCGCACTTCCGCGACATGCCCTCGATGGAGCGGGGCGAGGTCCACGCCTGCACCTGCCCGCTGACCCAGGGGCTGCCGTTCTTCGCGCGCCAGGCGTTCGGCATCGACGAGGCGCGCGTGCTGCGGCCGGTGGTCTCGTTCAAGCACGGCTGGGAGGCCAGCCGCGAGTCGTTCGGCGAGGTCGCCGAGCGGCTCGGGTTCCCGCGCCGCCGCGGCCTCGCCGCCTACGACCGCGCGCTCGGCGTCTACCGTCGGTTCGTCCACGACTGGCAGAACCGCGGCCGTCGGGTGCTCGAGCGGATCCAGGCCGACCCCGATACGGTCTACATCGCACTGCTCGGCCGCCCCTACAACGCCTTCACCCGCGACGCCAACATGGGCATCCCGAGGAAGTTCGGCTCGCACGGCGTGACCGTCGTCCCGTTCGACATGATCTACGAGCCGGACGAGACGATCTTCCCGAACATGTACTGGTACTACGGCCAGCAGGACATGAAGGCCGTGCAGCGGGTGCGCCGGGTCGACAACCTGTACCTGACCTGGATCTCCAACTTCTCCTGCGCCCCGGACTCGTTCATGCTCCACTACGTCCGCTGGATGATGGGCCAGAAGCCGTACCTGGTGCTGGAGATCGATTCCCACTCCGCCGACGCCGGCATCGACACCCGGATCGAGGCGTTCCTCGACATCGTCGAGAGCTACCGGCGGGCCGCTCCGGCGGCGCGCGAGCGGCGCGAGGTCCGGCGCTACGAGATCGCGCCGAAGCGCGAGTACGTCGACCTGCTCGACCGGCGCACCGGCGAGCGGTTCGACATCCGGGACCCGCGGGTCACGCTGGTCTGGCCGTCGATGGGCGACCTGTCGGCCTCGGCGATCGAGGTCATCTCCAACAAGCAGGGGATGCGCGCGGTCCACCTCCCGGTGGCGGACGTGCAGACCACGCAGCTGGCCCGCGACGTCGCCTCGGGCAAGGAGTGCATCCCGGCCCTGCTCGTCCTCGGCAGCGTCCTGGCCTTCTTCCGCAAGACGCCGGTCAACCGTCCCGGCGAGGTGTACGTCGTCTTCGTCCCCAGCACGCTCGGGCCCTGCCGCACGGGGCAGTACCACGTGTTCTACGACAAGCTGTTCGACCAGCTCGGCTGGGAGAACGTCGTGATCTTCGTCGGCGGCTCGGAGAACTCGTACCGCGAGATGGGACCGTCCTTCGGCAAGGAGGCGTGGCGCTCGCTCGTGCTCGGCGACGTGTTCACCGACCTGCGCCTCGGCCTGCGCCTGCTGGCCCGCGACCCCGACGCCGCGCTGCGGACCTTCGACGACGTCTGGCGGGACGTGCTGGAGGGGCTGCGGGCCGGCGGCAAGGCCTTCGACCAGGCGCTGGCCCGCGCCGCCCGCACGCTCAAGGCCGTCCCCCGCCGCCGGACGCTCGAGGACGTGCGCAAGGTGCTGATCGTCGGCGAGATCTACGTGCGTCGCGACGACTTCTCGATCCGCGAGATCTCCGACCACCTGATCGCCAACGGCATCTTCCCGAAGGTCACCGACATCGCCGAGTGGCTGCACTACACCGACTGGTCCCGCAAGCTGCTGCTCGACCAGGCCCAGCAGCGCCAGGGCCTGCTGGGCGCGGCCCGCTCCGGCGTGCTCCAGGAGAAGGCCTGGTACCACGCCGAGCATCTGTACAAGCACCGCGCGGAGCAGCAGATCCGCAAGCACCTCCGTTCGACCGGCCTGCTGCCCGACGCGCCGCACGACATGAACGAGATCATGCGCAACGCGAAGAAGCACTTCATCGACCCCGAGCTGGAGACCGAGGCGACCGTCTCGTCGGGCGTGGCCGCCACCGCGATGGAGGACGGCTATTCCGGCGTCGCGATCATCGCCCCCTTCGCCTGCCTCCCCGGCCGGCTGCTCGAGGGGGTCTACGCGCCGTGGGCCCGCCGCCGCGGCTACCCCGTGCTGGCCCTGGAGAACGACGGCCAGCCGTATCCCCCGAGCACCCTGGCCCGGATGGAGATCTTCGCCCACAACGTGCTGCGCTTCGACGGCGCCGGCGCAGGGAGCAGGTCATGACGATCCACGACCCGATGGTGTCCGAGAAGCTCGACCAGGTTCCCGCGATCCTCCGCGAGCTGGGGATCGATGTCTGGCTGCTGTTCGCGCGCGAGAGCCACACCCTGCACGACCCGTGCTTCGACCTCGTGGTCGGCTCCAACGTCACCTGGCCGTCCGCCTTCCTGCTCACGGCCCAGGGCGAACGGATCGCGATCGTCGGCAGCCTGGACCAGGCCAACCTGCGCACCCACGGCCACTACCCCGAGATCATCGGCTACGTCGGCGGCGTCTCCGAGGACCTCAAGCGCACGATGCAGCGGCTCGACCCCCGCCGCATCGCGGTCAACTACTCGCTCGACGACACGATGGCCGACGGCCTGACCCACGGCATGTACCTGCTGCTGACCCGCGCGCTGGAAGGCACCCCCTACGCCGCGCGCCTCGAGCCGTCCCAGCGCATCATCACCGCGCTGCGCGGCCGCAAGTCGCCGGGCGAGCGGGCGCGGATCGCCGAGGCATGCCGGATCACGTGCGACATCTACGACGCGCTGACCCCCCGCCTGCGCCCCGGGCTGACGGAGAAGCAGGTCGCGGCGATGATCCTCGAGGAGATGCACAAGATGCCGGACCTCGAGCCGGCCTGGGAGCCCGAGCACTGCCCGGCGGTGTTCACCGGGCCCGAGTCGGCCGGGGCGCACGCCGGCCCCACCGACCGCGCGATCGAGCCCGGCCACATCCTCAACACCGACTTCGGCGTCCGCAAGGACGGCTACTGCTCCGACCTCCAGCGCACCTGGTACTTCCTGCGGCCGGGCGAGCGGAAGGCGCCGGAGGCGGTGCAGCGCGGCTTCCGGACGATCGTCGACGCCGTGCACAAGGCGGCCGCCGCCCTGCGTCCCGGCGTCAAGGGCGTCGAGATCGACACCATCGCCCGCTCGCACATCACCGGGCAGGGCTACCCCGAGTATCCCCACGCGCTGGGCCACCAGGTCGGCCGCTCGGCCCACGACGGCGCCGGACTGCTCTGCCCGCGCTGGGAGCGCTACGGGACCCTGCCCGACCTTCCGATCGAGGCCGGGCAGGTCTACACGATCGAGCCGCGACTGCCCGTGGAAGGCCACGGGATCGCGACGATCGAGGAGATCGTCGCCGTCGACCCCGACGGAGCGAAGTGGCTCTCCCGCCCGCAGACCGAGCTGTACCTCGTCCCCTGATTTGACTCCGCCGCCTCCGGGTGGCATAGCGCGGGGCGAACCGACCGTGGTCGGCGGCCGGACGGGCCGTTCCCGCGAATGGACCGGGGGGCGTTCGGCACCCGGCGGTCGGAGGAGGAAGGACATGCAACGCATCATCGTTCCGCTCGCGTCCGCCACGGTCCTGGCGCTGCTGGCCGGCTGTCCCGCCGGAACGCCGACGCCGCCCCCGGACGACCCGACGACGACCACGCACGCGCTCCCGGGCCTGCCGGACCTCGGCGGCCGCGCCGTCACCGTCGCCGTCGAGAACAACTACCCGCCGTTCAACGCGGTGGGCGGCTCGAGCGGCGAGCCGTACGGCTGGGACTACGACGCGCTGGCCGAGGTCTGCCGCCGGATCAACTGCGTGGCGCAGTTCGAGGCCGCGCCGTGGGAAGGGATCTTCGAGGCGCTGGCGGCCGGGACGTACGACCTGGCGGCGAACGGCATCAGCGTCACCGAGGAGCGCGACGCGCTGGTCGACTTCTCGGTGCCCTACATCACCGTCGGGCAGGTGCTGGTGGTGCCGTTCGGCGCGACGGTCGACGACGTGGCCGAGTTCGCCGAGGACGCCGGGAACGTGGTCGGCACGCAGGCCGGCACGACCAACGAGACGGCGGCGCGGGCCGCCTTCCCCGCCGAGCGGGTCAAGACCTACGCCGACTTCGACGCTGCGGTCGAGGCACTACTGGGGGATGAGATCGCCGGCGTCGTCGTCGACACCGTCACCGCCCTGCGGCTGGTCGCCACGCGCGGCGGCCGGATCAAGGTCGGCCCGCAGCTCACCTCCGACGAGCCGCTGGCTTTCGCCTTCCCGCCCGGCAGCGACCTGCTCGCGCCGTTCGACGCCGCCCTGGACTCGATGAAGCAGGACGGCACCCTCGACGCGATCAACGGCCGCTGGTTCCGGCCCTAGCACGGCGGGGCGCAGGCTCGTAGGGGGGCCGCCCTCCGATCCGGTAGGGTCGCCACGTAGCCCCGAGCCACGCGAGGGGCGAGTGCGACCGCGAGCGCCGGATCGCCGGACGCCCGTTGACGGCACCCGCCCGCCCGAACCACACTCGGACTCCGGAGGGACCACGATGGACACGAACCTCTCCTGCCGGGCCTGGATCTGCGCACTGGCCGTCACCGCCGGCCTCGGCTGCGGCGGCGACGATTCCGGGGACGCCGGGGACGCCCCGGTCGACGACGCGACGGCGGAGGACGCGACACCCGACGTCGATGGACTCGCGGAGGCGCTCCCGGACGGCCCGGACGGAGGCGACGGGCCGGCGGACACGCCGACGGACGGCAGCGAGCCGCCGACGACCACGATCGCGCCGGCGACCACGGACGAGATCTTCCTCAACCCCGAGCGCGGCTTCTACGGCAACCTCGACCTCGTCGACGACCGGGACTACGCCTGGGTGCGCGACCGGGGATTCACGCTGGCCCACGCCTACGTGCGCCTCGACGACTTCCGCGAGCGCGACCTGGACGCGACGCTGCTCGACGCCGTCGCGACCGGCTTCGCCGAGGCGCGCCTGGCCGGCATCAAGGTCGTGCTGCGCTTCTCGTACAACTTCGGCCCGTACCCCGACTCCGAGCCGGACGCGTCGAAGGAGCGGATCCTGGGCCACATCGAGCAGCTCGAGCCGCTGCTGCAGGACGACGCGGACGCGATCGCGGTGATGCAGGCCGGCTTCATCGGCGCCTGGGGCGAATGGCACACCTCGTCCCACGGGTTGCTCGACGACCCGCAGGACAAGTTCGACATCCTCGAGGCGATCCTCGACGCGCTCCCCGCGAGCCGCGCCGTGCTGCTGCGCTACCCGCCGTACAAGCGGGACGGCTACGGCGGGCCGTTGACCGAGGCCGCGGCCTGGGACGGCTCGTACGCGGCGCGCGTCGGGCACCACAACGACTGTTTCCTGGCCAGCGACAACGACTGGGGCACGTACCCGGGCGGCGAGATCGAGTTCTGGAAGGGCTTCGTGGCGCAGGAGACGCTCTACGTGCCGATGCAGGGCGAGACCTGCAACGTCAACCCCCCGCGCTCCGACTGTCCCGAGGCCCTCGCCGAGCTGGAGCGCCTCCACTGGAGCATCCTCAACGACGACTACCATCCCGAGGTCGTCGACGCCTGGACCACGCAGGGCTGCCGGCCGGAGATCGAGCGGCGGCTGGGCTATCGTCTGGCCGTCGCGGAGCTGACCTACGCGCCGCGGGTGGCGCCGGGCGGCATCCTGCCCGTGCGGGTGACGCTCCGGAACGACGGCTGGGCGGCGCCGATCAACCCCCGGCCGCTCCACGTCGCGCTCGACGGCGCCTCGCGGCAGGTCGCCCTGCTTCCGGGGCTCGACCCGCGCCGCTGGCTGCCCGGCGAGGAGGTCGAGGTTTCGGCGCGCCTGCGGGTTCCCGCCGCCCTGCCGGCCGGGTCATTCGATCTGGCGCTGTGGCTGCCGGACGCGGCGGCGAGGCTGCGCGACGATCCGCGCTACGCGATCCGCCTGGCGAACGACGGAGCCTGGCGCGAAGCCTCGGGGCTCAACGTGCTCGCCTCGGTGACGATCGACCCCGCCGCGCCCGGGGACGTCGACCCGGCCGCGACGGAATTCGTGGTCCTCCCCTGACGGATGCACGGCTGGTTCAGCCGCCGCCCGGCAACGCGTCGGGATACGGCGCGCGGGGCTGCGGCGGGTACGGCGGCGGCGGATACGCCGGCTGCTGCTGCCGCGCCGCGTCCGCCTCGTCCTCTTCGTCCGCGCCCGCCCGCCGGAGCAGCCGGCCGAAGTCGTAGCCGATCGCCAGCGCCAGCACGACGTACGAGGCGACGCCCTGGGTGGTGTCGAAGACCGAGGTGAAGCGCACGAGCGGCGCGAAGAACAGGCTGCGCAGCGGCCGCAGCTCCCACCCGAGCCCGGCGTCGAAGCCGCCGCAGTGTTCCCGGCCGATCGAGTGGTAGCCGCCGCCGAGCTCGAGCCAGAACGAGCTGCGCATCGTCCCCGGCTCGTTGAGCCAGCCGGCGTCGGGGCCGCCGGCGAGCGTGAAGCGCAGCACGCCGCCGACGCCGTGGTCGAGCAGCGTCTCCTTGACGCGGCCCCACTCGTCCCGCTCCTCCTGCGGGAACACGCCCAGCGCGTACCGCGCCCCGAACTCGAACCACGGCGTCGGCCCGTAGACGAACTCCAGGCCGAAGGCGAACCCCGGCTGGGCCCGTCGCAGCACCTCGGTCAGCGGCGCGGTGCCCCCCAGCGTTCCGGCGATGGACAGCTCGTCGGCCCGGGCCGCGGGGGCAACGGCGGAGCCCAGGACCAGCAGGACCGCAAGCAGCTTCCGCAACAACGACCTCCTCCTCCCGGATCCCGCCGCGAGCCGGGGACCGCCGCAACCCGCCCGGTCCCGCGCGACGGACCGCGGCTCAGAGCAGCGGCGCGCCCGACGCCGCGTCCACCACCACCCCGAACCCCCCGGTCGTGTGCAGCAGGTAGGCCGGGACGAGCCGCGCGCCGGCGCCGTCGCGCACGCCGGCGGAGCCCCACACCGGCGTCGCGCCGGTCAGCCGGACCTCCGCCCCCTTGGCCACGCGCTCCAGCGGCACCGCCGCCGCGCGCACCGCGTCGGCGACGGTCCGCAGCGTCGGCGTCTCCACCGCTGCGGCCTCGACCGCCAGCTCCGGCCAGAACCGCGACTCGGCGACCACGCCGCCCGGCCCGACGAGCAGCGCGATGTGATGCGCCACCAGGTTCCCGCGGACCGGCAGGCCGGCCGCGGTGCGCGCCAGCCGCACCACGCGGCCCACCGTCGCCCCCGGGTCCGCCTCGTCGCGGCGCGCCTCGATCGCCAGCACGGTCCCGGGGACCGCGTCCTCCGGCAGGCCGCCGTGCGCGGCGAGCCACTCCCGGGCGACGGTCGCGGCGGCCGCCTCGTCGGGCACGCCGGCTCCCAGCGCGCCGAACTCCTCCGGCGCGACCCACCAGCTCGGTCCGTCCGAGCCCACGACGCGGACCGACGCGCCCGCCGGGTCGAACGTCCGTGCGTCCGCGAGCAGCTCCGAGGTCGCCAGCACGCGCTCCGTCCCGGGCAGCACGACCCACGTCGCATCCGACAGGTCGGCCGCCGGCCGCCGGCCGCTGCGCGCCGAGTACTCGACGATCGTCCCGCTCTCGCGCACGTACCCGGCCCAGCGGTCGGACAGCATGTCGAACCCCGCGTTGGCCTGGTACCAGGCGTAGATCCAGCTCCGCCCGGACCGCAGCGGGGAGATCATCGCGTCGACCACGTCGTTGTCGAGGTAGTCGTAGGAGTAGTTCGTGTAGCCCAGCACCGTCTCGGCGCCCGTGCCGAAGGCCCCGCCCCACGACTCGCGCAGCGACAGGCAGGTGGCGAAGATCGTGTTCTTCGCCCGGATGCCGCCGGGCGAGACGTTGGAGATCGTCAGGTAGCCGTCGGTGGTCAGCACGATTCCGGAGTCGCCGTGCCCGGTGTGGTAGAGCACGGTGAGGTCGGTGCGGCCGAGGTAGCCGCGCAGGTCGGAGGTCGAGGTGCTGCCGTCGTCGAACAGCTCGCGGTAGCCGAGTCCGGTCATGCCGGTGGCGAAGTCGTCGGCGTCCGAGGGGTCGAGGCCGTCGCCGTAGACCGAGGTCACGCCGAAGGTCGGGTCGGCGGTCACGCAGTCGGCCGAGTCGTCGAAGTCGGCGCCGGCGACCGCGGCGCAGGCGTCGGCGTCGCAGACGCCGTTGGCGCGCCAGCCGCACGGGTCGGCGGTATCGCAGCTGCAGGCGGTGTAGCGGTGCGCGTCGCAGTCGCCGTCGCAAACGGGCGGCAACGCGCAGTCGGCGGAATCGTCGAAATGGCCGGAGGGCAGTACCGTGTCGCAGGCGCTGTCGCACAGGCCGTTGCCGCGCCAGCCGCACGGGTCGTCGAAACCGCAGGTGCAGGCGGTGTAGCGGTGCGCGTCGCACTCCCCGCTGCACGGCCCGACCGGCACGTCGACCGGCGGCGTCCCGTCGTCCGGAGGCGGCGCGGCGTCGTCCGGGGGCGGCGCGGCGTCGTCGGTCCACCAGACATCCCAGCCGCCGTCGGGGTCGCCGACGGGGAGCGGACCGCCGCAGGCGGCGCCGAGCAAGAGGAGCGCCCCGAGCGCCGCGGCCCGGCGCAGCTCGTCCCCACCGCACCCGCGGGCGCTCTTCATGCCCTGCTCCTGTCGGAAGACGGCGTGGCGGCGCGCCGGCAGCGACGCGACCGGGAACGGTCGCGGCCGGACGGATCGCGGTACGGTTCGCCGAAGCATGCCATCACGGCCTCGGCCCCCAACCTCGGACCCCTCCCTGCCGTGGAGTATACGATTCGGAGCGACGGGATGCTACTGCTCGCCGGTGGCCACGGAGAAGACGAACGGATAGGTCGTGACCGTCGGGGCGGAGGCGGACGGGAAGTCGAGCGACCGCACGAGGGTCCGGATGCAGCCGGCGAACGTGGTGTCCTCGGGCGCGCACCCCGTGACCTCGACCTCGTCGACGCTCCCCTCCGGCGCGATCTCGATCCGCACCGAGACGCGCGCCTCGGTGACCCGCGGGTTGTCCTGCCGCAGCCGGTCGAAGCAGTGGCTGATGCGGCCTTGCGCGGCGTGGATCACGTCGCGCACCTTGAAGCGGTCCAGGCCGCCGGCCCGGCCTCCCTCTCCCTCGCCCCGCACGGCCCGTGGCTCCGGAACCGCGTGGTCGCCGACCACCCGCTCCTCGGCGGGCGCCGTGCCGCCGTAGGCGAGCGCCGGCACGGGCGGCGGCGGGTCCTCCTCCACCGGCTGCGTCAGAAGCGTCCGCGAGCGAACGCCGGTGGGCACCGGCGGGACATGGCCCGGCACCGGCGCGGCCGAGGCCGACGGGCCCGCTCCGGCGGCCGGCGCCGCCGGCTCGGCGGACGACGCGCCGCAGGCGCTCCACAGCAGCGCCGCGAGCGACGGGAGGAGCGAACGGCGGGCGAGACGTTGCAGCATGGCGTCCAACTCCAGGGGGCGATTCTACCACAGCGGCGGGTCCTCCGGAACGGCGGCCGGGCGTCCGCGAACGCACGCCCCCGCTTCGGCGGCGCGCCGCAGCCGACCCGCAATCCGTGAACGGCGGCCGGGTCGGCGGTCAGCTCTCGGCGCGTTCGAGCGCCTGTTCGTCGAGGTCGGCGTTGACGTAGACGTTCTGGACGTCCTCGTGGTCCTCGAGGATGGTGACGAGCTTGGCCAGGGCGTCGGCGGCGTCGCCCACGACGGGCACGGTGTTGTCCGGCAGCATCGCGACCTCGCCGCCCGCGGGCTTGAACCCCTTCTTCTCCAGCCCCTCCTTGACCGTGATGTAGCTGCCGGGGTCGGTGAACACCGTGACCGTCTCGCCCTCGGTCAGCAGGTCGTCGGCACCGAGATCGAGCGCCGCTTCCATCAGCGCGTCCTCGCCGACCGTGCCGGCCTCGAAGATGATCGTGCCGCGCTTCTTGAACATGTAGGTCACGGAGCCGGGGGAGGCCAGCTTGCCGCCGTGGCGGTCGAGCAGATGGCGGACGTCCGCGATGGCGCGGTTGCGGTTGTCGGTCATCAGTTCGATCACCAGCGCGGTGCCGCCGGGCCCGTAGGCCTCGTAGGTCAGCTCCTCGAGGGTCGAGCCTTCCAGTTCGCCGGTGCCCTTCTTGATCGCGCGCGAGATGGTGTCCAGCGGCATGTTGTCGCCGCGGGCGCGGTCGATCGCGGCCCGGAGGCGGGCGTTGTTGTCGGGGTCGCCGCCGCCGGCGCGGGCCGCGATCGTGATCTCCTTGAGGAACTTGCTCCAGCCCTTGGACCGTCGCTGGTCACCGGCCAGCTTCTTGTGCTTGATCTTCGCCCATCGATTGTGCCCCGACACCTGTGCCGTCCTTTCCCGGGTACGACCTGCCCCGCGGCGGCATCGCTAGCATGAGCGGACCGCAGGCGCAATCGTCGCGATCGTCCCGGCGGCCGCGATTGCCAGCGGGGGGGGGCGTTTGGTAGGGTCCCCCTCGCGCCACGGCGCTCGGGAGGTTCCAATGGCCGCGAAAGAGTCCGTCATCCCAGCGGAATTCCGCGATCCGGAATACAAGATGCGGCGGTTCCGCAACTGGATGCTGGTCGGCGTCCTGTACTCGCTGTTCTACATGACCCGCTACAACTTCATGGCGCTGTCACCGGAGTTGCAGGGGCTGTTCGGCTGGACGAAGAACGACCTCGGCCTGTTCGAGACGATCCTGCCGCTGGTCTACGGCCTGTCCGTGTTCTTCAACGGCCCGCTGGCCGAGAAGATCGGCGGGCGGAAGGCGTTCCTGATCGGCGCGGTGGGCGTGGTGATCGCCAACGCCCTGTTCGGCGCGTTGTGCCTGACGGTCGACGTCCCGGCGGTCTGGTCCGGCAGCGGTCACGACCGGACGCTGGTCCAGGCGGCCCAACTCGCGTGGACCGACGACGCCCGGACGATGGCCTGGATCATGGCGATCCTGTGGGGCGTCAACGGGTACTTCCAGTCGTTCGGCGCCCTGGCGATCGTGAAGATCAACGCGCAGTGGTTCCACATCCGCGAGCGCGGGACGTTCAGCGCGATCTTCGGCGTGCTGATCCGGTTCGGGCTGATCCTCGCCTTCTCCGGCGCCCCGTTCATCGCGGCGTTCCTGCCGGTCCAGTGGGCGTTCTGGATCCCCGCCGCGTTCGTGGCGCTGTTCTTCTTCCTCAACCTGCTGTTCGTCAGCGAGACCCCCGAGGAGGCGGGCTACGCCACGCGCGACACGGGCGACGCGGTGATCGGCGAGGAGGGGCAGAAGGTCACGGCCTGGATGGTGATCAAGCGGATCTTCACCTCCTGGCACATGTGGATGATCGCCATCGCCTCGATGATGATCGGCCTCGTCCGCCGCAGCACGGTCGACGGCTGGTGGAAGATGTACTTCCTCGACGAGTACGACCTGACCGGCACCGCCTTCGTCCCGCAGTTCCTGGCCTGGGGCATCGCGCTGCTCGGCATCGGCGGCGGCTTCGCCTTCGGCGCGATGTCCGACAAGGTCTTCGGCAGCCGGCGGGCGCCGGTGGTGGTGATCGGCTTCGTCGGCATGCTGGCCTGCCTCGGCCTGTTCTACGGCTCGGATGCGCTGGCCTTCGGCCCCTGGGGTGCCGTGGTCAGCCTGTCGCTGCTCAGCTTCTTCGTCAACGGCGCCCACGGCATGGTCGGCGGCGCCGCCTCGATGGACTTCGGCGGCCGCAAGGGCGTGGCCACGGCCGCCGGCCTGTTCGACGGCATGCAGTACCTCGCCGCCGCCGTCACGGGCGTCGCCGTCGGCGCGATCAGCACCGAGTACGGCTGGCAGGCCTGGAAGCTGTGGGCGATGCCCTGGGCCGTCGTCGGCGCGATCGTGATGGCCACGCTCTGGAACGTCCTGCCCCGCGGCAAGGGCGGCCACTGACCGGGAATCACCAGGTCTCGGTGACGTCCTCGGACGCCTTCGTGCGGTACGTCTCGTCGATGTAGTCCATCAGCTCGAAAAGGATCGTCTCCATCTGCGGGCCTTCGGGCCGGATCGAGTCGGTGTAGAAGGTCCCGCGGATGCACTCCCGCTCGTAGTCCGGGGTCCCGTCCGGCGACCGGCAGCGGCCGTCGGGGAAGACCATGATCAGCTTCTGCATCCGCAGCGGCTCGGGAATCGTGTTCGAGATCATCCAGTTCTGGAAGATGATCGCGCTGGTCACCATGTCCTGCGGGTCCTGGCCGTAGCCGTGCAGGAAGAACACGACGGGGTAGCGCGTCGTGGCGTACGCGTCGGTGTGGTATCCGGGCGGCAGGATCATCGAGTACGGCGAGACGCGGCCCGTCGAGGGGCTGACGAAGTCGTCCGAGATCATCGTGCTCGCCGTATCGCTGGCGACCCGCACCCGATCGCCCCCGGGCCAGCGGGCCGACATGGCGAAGGTGGCGTAGGCCAGCCGGTTGATCACCTGCGTCACGGTGCCGACGTGCCCGCCGTCGCCGCGCGCCAGCAGCGTCTCGTCCGCGTCCGGGTTGCCGTAGCGGATCATCGTGTGGCGTCCGAGCGCCAGGAAATCGATCTTGGTGGGGTCGAGCTGCTCGTCGAGATAGGCGCCGCCGTACAGCGCGCTGAAGTCGTTGTAGAACCGCACCTGCCGGCCGCGGGCGTTGAGCGCCCCGAGCATCGCGTTCTCGCCCGCCGCGAACGGGAACAGGTCGCGGATCCCCGCGTCGGCCAGCACCTCGATCCGGTCCAGCTCCGCGTCGGTCATGTTCGTCAGCAGCGTGGAGCCGTCGTGCTCGAGGTAGTTCTGGAAGTACGGCGACTGGTCGAACACGTCGTTCCCCTCGCCGAAATCGTAGCCCCCCGCCCCCTGCTGCGGCGTGCCGGGGACGCCGTCGAGCCCCGCGTCGACCCACGGCTCGCCCGGCTCGCTCCCCACCGGGCCGTCCCAGCGCCAGTTGCCCTCGGTCCCCGCCGGGTCGAACTGGTAGTCGAAGTCGTCGTCGTTCGGGTCGGGGTTCTCGAGCGCGTCGTAGCCGGGCTCGAGGGCGTTCGGGAGGCCGTCGAGGCCCACGTCGTCGTACGGCTCGTGCCCGCTGCGGATCACCGGCTCGCCCGCGTCGCGGACGCCGTTGCCGTTGACGTCGACGGCGAGGCCGACGTCGAGCGGGTAGTCGTTGACGCCGTCGGGGTCCCAGCGGCCGTGGTCGGTCCCGCCCTCCGGGAGCGCCGCCTCCGCGCCGTCGCAGAAGGTGATCACCGGCAGCGACCCGTCGGGGTTGTACTCCTCGTCGTAGAAGTCCTCGAGCACCGCCGGGTTGGCGCAGCGCTCCTCCGGGCTCTGTTGCCACCACGACTCGGGCACGCCCGGCGGCAGGTAGACCGAGTCCGCGTTGTACATGCCGGGGTTGCCGAGGGCCAGGGCCATGTCGCGGAAGATCTGGCAGTACTCCTCCCGGTCGAACGTCCCGCCCTGCCCGTCCCGGCCTTCCGGGTAGTACCAGTTCTCGAACTCCTGCAGGTGCTCGAAGATCTGGGTCGACGGCGGCACCGCGCAGTGCTCGCCGACGTCCCCCGCGTCGTCCGGGCTCGCGGTGCAGAAGCCGCCGAGGTAGTAGTCCTGCACGTAGTGCAGCATGTGGGTCCAGTTGGCGGGGCCGCCGAGCGGCGCGATGAAGTCCCAGCGCTCGGGGTTGCGCAGGCCGACCGAGCCGGTGCCGCCGCCGCCCATCGAGACGCCGACGATCCCCTTGTAGACGTAGCGCCGCGTCCGGGTGCGGGTCCCCGCGGCGTCCTCGGTCGCGGCCTGGAAGGTCCCGAGCCGCGTGGAGGAGAAGCGCAGCGACCCGCCGCCGCCGCCGGCGCCGGTGAGCCACACCGAGGCCATCGGCACGGCCCGCACCGCCGCGTGCTCGTCCCGCCAGAAGATCGCCACGTCCGCGACCTTCCGCCCGGCGGGGAGCAGCCCGGCCTTGACCGGGATCGTGAAGTCCAGCTCCCGCACGAACCGGCGCGCCGGGGAGAAGGTCACCGCGGGGCCGAGGGCCGTGTAGCCGGCCGGGACGATGTCGTCGGCGCAGGCCAGCGAGACCGCGAACGGCTCCAGCTCCGCCGTCGAGCCCATCGCCACCGACGCGTCCTCCAGCCCGCCCGAGCCCCGGACCGAGCCGCCCGGCGCGAGCGTGCCGCTCCCCGTCCCGGCGCACGACAGGTCCGGCGTCACGACGTCCGCGACGATCTGCGCCTCGCGCACGTCGTAGGTCACCCGGATCGTCGTCGAGCCGACCGCCTCGGCCGCGACCTCCAGGTCGACGTACCAGTTCTCGGCCGGCAGCGTGAGCGCGTCGGGCACCACGACGACGCCGTCGTCGTCGGTCGCCACGGCGAGCGTGATGTCCACGCCGGGCGGGCGGCCGACCCACAGCCGCACGGTCCGCGACTCGCCGGGCGGCATGCCGACGAAGCCGGGCTCCGGCCGCAGGTCGCCGATGTACTCCGGCCCCGCGTCCCCGCCCTCGTCCGCCGCGTCGCCGGCGTCCCCCCCGTTGTCGTCGTCGCCGCACGCCGCCCCGACCCCCAACCCCAGGCAGGCCACCACCACCAGGCGGAACTCCCGTCGCATGCTCCACACCTCCGGCCCGCGGAACTCAGCGGGCGGTCTGCGCCATCTCGGCCAGCTGCGCGAAAAAGGTCTCGAACCCCGGGTCGCAGATCGACCGCACGACCGCGCGACGGCCCAGCTCGGTCGCCAGCTCGACGTGGCGGATGCCCGGCGTCGCCCGGACGCCGCCGTTCTCGCAGACCGTCTGCACCTGGCCGGTCGAGGGATTGATCCGCTCCCGCATGCTCGCATCGGCCAGGCACGGGGAGATCAGGTCGCCGGTGGTATTGCAGGACGACAAACCGGGGGGCACGCCGACCAGGAACGCGACCGCGTAGCGGCCGCTCGGCCGCGCCCCGTCCAGCCCTGTCGCGTAGCGCACCACGGGCGTCAGCAGGTCCGGATGGTCGAAGCAGCGCGTCTGCAACGGCGTCGGGCCCGAGGGGTCGAACATCGAGCTGTCGTCGGTCGAGCAGTCGTTCTCGTCCGTCAGCACCACGACCGCCAGCGCCGCGTCGGCCCGCAGGAACGCCGCGTCCGGACCCCCGGGCGCCATGTGGACCGTCAGTGCCTTGTGCATCGCCCCCAGCGGCTGCTCGAAGCCACACCCGTTCGTCCCCAGCGTCGCGATGCAGGCGAAGTCGTGGGCCACCGCCGCGCCGGGCGTCGTCGCGGTGAGGTACGCCGGGTACGTCGCGGCGCAGCCCGAGACCCCCGCGACCGGCTCGTGCAGCAGCCGGCCGTCGTCGTTGCCGCTGCAGGTCGGCACCACGAACGACCCCGTTCCCATGTCGCTCGAGATCACCCCGACGTGCAGGTCGTCCACCGCCGGGTACTCCGGGTCGCCGGTCGTCGGGTCCTCGGGTGGAGTGAACAGCGCGTCGAGCAGCAGCGGGAAGGCGTCCGCGAGGAGCCGCTGCGCCTCGCCCATCGACCCCGAGTCATCGACCACGAACAGCAGGTCGAGCTTGCCCGGCGTCACCGTCCCGCCCTCGTCGCCGCCGGCGTCCTCGCGCCGGGCGTCGTCGCGCCCGTCCGGCGGCATGCTCGCGTCCTCGTCGGGCACGCAGATCCCGAAGTAGCAGCCGAAGCCCGCTCCGCAGGCGGGAGTGCACGGCGTGTCCGCCGATGGTCCGCAGCCCGACAACGCGACCGCCAGGACGCCGCACCCGATCCGAATCCACTGCAAGTCGACCATGTCCGTTCTCCCCTTCTCGCCGCGCTAGTTTGACTCGCGGCCGGTGGAATCGCAAGGAAGCCGGCGCCAGGCCACCGTCCCCACCGGATACGAGGTCAGCGCGAACCGCCGCACGGTCGTGCCGCCGCGGCGAATCTCCACGATCTGCACCGGTTCCGGCAGAGCCGCGCCGTCGGTCCGCTCCGGCCGCCCGGGATACCGCTCGTCCGAGACCCACAACACCGGCGACGACGCGAGCCGCTCCCGCCCCGGCGCCCGGAAGTCGAAATCGCTCGGGGTCGCCGTCCGGCACCCCACTTCGATCCCCGAGTCCCGCAGGTTCCAGGCGAGCTGCGCGCACATCGTGTAGTGTCCTGCCGCGACCACGCCGCCCTCCGGCACCCGGCGCCGCACCGCGGCCGCCACGTCGTCCCACCCGTACAGCTCGTTGACGAGGTCGTACTTCGCCACGTACAGCGGCTCCGGCACGACGGCCGGCAGCACCGGCGTCAGCACCACGACGTACGCCAGCACGTCGAACGCCGCGGCCACGCCGACCGCCCAGCCGTACAACCGGCGGACGCCGCGCGTCGTCGCCCCGGCCACGAGCGTGCCTGCCAGCGGCAGCAGCGCGAGGTACGCCGGCAGCGGCCAGTGCGGCTCGGCGACGCGGCTCCACAGGCAGACCGACCCCAGCAGCGCGAACGGCACCAGCGTCCCGACCAGGCAGAACCGGATCGCCGACGCCCGCGCGGGCGGAGCCTTTGCGTCCGCGACCGCCCATCCGCGAACCATGCGACCGCCGCGCACCACCGCCCAGCCCAGCAGCACGGCGACGACCGGCGAGAGGTAGCCGAGCTGCCCGCCGACGAGCGCGCCGAGGTTGCGCAGCGACAGCCCGGTCTCGGGCTGCGACCACCACAAGCGGTGCCGCACCGAGGCGAAGTCGTGTGCCAGGTTCCAGGCCAACACGGGCGAGGCGACCAGCAACGCCGCGGCGGCGCCGACCGCGAACGCCCCGAGCCGCTTGGCCCACGGCAGCGGCCACGCCGCGACCGCGAGCACCGGCGCCAGCGCCAGCGCCGAGTACTTGCCCAGGAACGCGGCGCCGAGCAGCCCGCCGGCGAGCGCCGCGCGCGAGACCACCCAGCCCCACGAGGGCTCCTCCTCGCGGATGCGTTTCCAGGCACGCCAGGCGACCCACAACGTGCCGAGCCACAGCGGGGACAGCGGCGCATCGGGCGCCGCCGCCAGGCCGCCCAGGTGGAACACCGGCGTCACGCACAGCAGTACCACCGCGACCCACGCCGACGCCTCGTCGAACAGCTCGCGCGCCAGCCGGAACAGCAGCCACGCCGACAGCGAGAACAACGCCAGCGCCAGCAGGCGCAGCGCGAGCGGCGACGACCAGAGCGCGAGCACCGCGGCGTCGAGCCAGCCGATCAGCGGCGGGTGGTCGAGGTACCCGCCCTGGAGCTGCTGCGCGTAGACCGCGTAGAGCGCCTCGGCGTCGCCCAGCCCCAGCGGGAAGGCGCCGAGCAGCCGCAGGAGGCCGACGCCCGCCACGAGCGCCAGGGCGCGCCGCGCCGTGGCGGTCATCGCGCGACCTCATCGACCAGCCGCGCCAGCCGTTCGGCAAACCCGGGTCCGCCCAGTCGCGCCCGCAGCTCGCCGGCCGACGCCGCGGCGCGGGCGAACGCCTCGGGCCGCCGCAGCTCGCCGAACACCCGCACCAGCCCGTCCGCCGTCAGCTCGTCCTGCAGCCGCTCCGGCAACGCCTCCCGCTCGAGCAGCCGGTTCGGCAGGCCGGCGAACCGCCCGCGCACCAGCCGCCGCGCCACCGCGAACCCGACCCGGTTCGTGCGCCACGCCACACAGGCGGGAATCCCGACCGCGGCCACCTCGAGCGACCCCGTGCCGGCGGCGACCCACGCCTGGTGCGACGGCCGGTCGCCCTCCCCCTCCGGCGCCAGCCACTCCAGCGGCGGCCGCGGCTCGACCCGCGCCGGTGCGCCGATTCCGGCCCGCGCGACGAGCCGCGCGACGAGCGCCTCGTCGATCGCGGCGGCGCGCGAGACCACGACCTCCTGCAGCTCGCCCCGCCGCGACAGCTCCGCGGCGCCCGCGAGCAGCGGCGGCAGGACGTGCCGCACCCGCTCCGGCCGGCTCCCCGGCAGCAGCGCCAGACGCAGCGGCCGCCCGGACGGCGGCGCCCGGGGCGGCCGCAACGGGCCCAGGACATCGACCAGCGGATGACCGACGAACCGCGCCGGACATCCGCGCGCGCGGAAGTACGGCTCCTCGAACGGCAGGATCACCGCCAGCGCATCGCAAGAGCGGCGCAGCAGGCGGTTGCGGCCCGCGCGCCAGGCCCAGGTCTGCGGCGCCACCGCCTGCACCACCCGCACGCCGGCGAGCCGCAGCAGGCGCCCGAGCGGCAGGTTCACGTCCGGCAGGTCGACCAGCAGGGCACCGGCCACGTCCGGACGCCGCGCCCGGGCCACGAACGCCGCCGCGTTGGCCAGCAGCGCCGGCACCACCGCCAGCGGCTCGACGATGCCGGTCGGCGACGGGAACGGCCAGCAGAGCGGCGCGCCCGCCAACGGCCGCAGCCCGGCGGCCGCGAGCGCCGGCCCGCCGAGCCCCTCGAGCCGCCCGTCCGGCCGACGCCGCAGCCACGCCGCCGCCGCCCGCGCCGCCAGCGCGTCGCCCGACGGGTCGCCCGCGCAGACCAGCAGCGTCGACGGGCGTCGGACAGCTCGTGGAGCTCCAGCCACGCCGGCGGTTGTAGTACAGCACGGCGCAAGTTCGTAGGGGGTTGTCCTCCGATCGGCAGGGTCGCCACGCAGCCCCGGGGTCAGCGCCGGGCAAGCGCGCCAGGAGCGCCCTACGGCGCGAGCCCCTCGTGGCGCTCGAGCGTCGCCTTCATCAGGAAGGTGTTGTACGGCCCCCACTGCGACATCACGAAGTAGACCACGCGCCCGTAGTCCTCCAGCAGGCGCGGCGAGAGGAAGGCGCCGTACAGGCCGGGATGGCCGAGGCTCGACACCAGCTCCCACGGCTCGCTCCAGGGCCCCGCCGGGTCCGTCGCCTCCCGCAGCTCGATCCGACCCGCCGGCTCGTTGAGGTAGGTCATCAGCCACCGGTTGACGTACCGGTTCCAGACCACCGACAGCTCGCCCACCGGCCCCGGCACGACCTCGGCCGCCGCCGCTTCGAGGTCGACCCACGTCCCGCCCGCCCGGTACTCGTAGGCCTCCCGATCCAGCACCGCAGCGGGATCCACGCGCGCCGCCTTCACCCCACCGAAGCGGCCGGCCGGAATGCCGAGGAACCAGCGCTCGAGCCCGTACTCCAGCGTCGCCACCTGGATGAAGTTGCTCGTCGAGGGCCACTGTACGCCCGAGCGCGCCCAGGTCGCTCCGTCGTCGTCCGAGGTCGCGATCTCGGCGAAGTTCACGTCCCACCGCCCCGGGTCGCCCCAGCGGCGGACCGACATGAACCACAGGTACATGCGTTCGCCGTCGCTCCAGCCGCAGGTCGGGATCTTGGTCACCTCGCCCGAACCGTCGTTCGGCGCGTGGTCGCCCTCGACGAGCGCCCGGGCGCGACCGCCGCCGTCCGCGATCCAGCCGCCGAAGGTGATGCCGTCGCGCGGGTCGAGGTCGGTCGACCAGGACATCACGTTCGAGCGCCAGTCGCCGGAGGTGTCCGGGTGACCGGGGGCGCCGAAGGTGTCGCCGAACAGGAAGTACAGCCGGTCGTCGCCGTGGACGAACATGCTGCCGAGGTCGGTGCCGTAGACGTTGACGGAGCCGGTGGAGTTGAACGACGGCTCGCCGGTAAGCTGCGCCACCGGTTCGACGGAGACCACGCGGAGCACGCCGTCGCCCGTGACCATGCAGACGCCGCAGTCGCCCGGGCAGTTCCGGCAGTCCTCGGTGCCGGTGCAGGCGCCGTCGCCGCAGGAGACGGGCGGGCAGGTGCCGCAGTCCCCCGGGCAGCTCGTGCAGTCGTCGTCGCCGTTGCAGACGCCGTCCCCGCAGATCGGGCACGGACCGCAGTCCGACGCACAGCCCGCGCAGTCCTCGGTCGGGTCGCAGACGCCGTCGCCGCACGCGACCGGACAGTCGCCGCAGTCGGCGGCGCAGGTGCGGCAGTCCTCGGGGTTCTCGCACGCGCCGTCGCCGCACACCGGGTCGGGGCAGTCGCCGCAGTCGGCGGGACAGCTCCAGCACCCTTCGGTCCCGTTGCAGCGTCCGTCGCCGCACACCGGGTCGGGGCACGGCGCGCAATCGATGGCGCACGTGTCGCAGCTCTCGCCGCCGTTGCAGAATCCGTCGCCGCACCGCGCCGCGACATCGTCGTCGCCGCAGCCGGCGACCAGCAGCATCAGCCAGCCGATCGCCCAGCACTCGCGCATGTCGCTCTCCTTCCCGCCGGCCTGCCGCCGTTCCCGGACCGTGCCTTTCAGGGCGCGGCCTGCCGCAGGTCGAAACCCGCGGTTCCGGTCTCGAACGCCGCCGCGGCGCGCAGCACGAGCGCCTCCATGTTCCGCCGCCCGACGAGCTGCAGCCCGACCGGCAGGCCGTCGACCTCCCCCATCGGCACCGAGATCGCCGGCTGGCCCGTGAGGTTGAACGGGCAGGTGTAGCGCAGGTACGGGTGCGGCTTGGGCGAGCCGAACGGCCGGGCCGGGTGCGGCGTCGTCGGCGACACCAGCAGGTCCAGCTCCTCCATCGCCTGGTCGACCTGGCCCATCAGCTCGGCGCGGCGTCCGAGCGCCTGCAGGTAGCGCTTCGGCGGCTGCGCCAGTCCCCGTTCGAGGTCCGCGCGCAGCTCCGGGGAGAATCCGTCCGGGCGTTCCCGCAACCGCGCCTCGTGCCGGCGCGCCAGCTCCGGCGCGTAAATCGCCGACATCACGCCCAGCGCCTCGGCCGCCAGCGGCACCTCGGCCTCCGCCACGGACCACCCGAGCCGCTCGAGGATCTTCAAGGCCTCGCGGAACCGCTCGGCAACGCCGGGGTCCGCCGCCAGGCCGAAATCGATGACGCCGACGCGCAGCCCGGCGTGCGGCACGGACCATGCCGCGTCCGGCACCTCGACCGCGCCCTCCGTCAGCACCGCCGTCAGCGCCGCCGCGTCGCGCACGGTGCGCGCGAGCACGCCGACGTGGTCGAGCGTCGTCGAGAGCGGGACGATGCCGTCGGTCGGAATCCGCAGCAGCGTCGGCTTGAAGCCGACCACGCCGCACAGGGAGGCCGGGATGCGGACCGAGCCGCCGGTATCGGTGCCGAGCGCTGCGGGGACGATCCCGGCGGCGACGGCCGCCGCCGACCCGCCGCTCGAGCCGCCCGGGTGGAAGCCGCGGCGGTGCGGGTTGTGGACCGGACCGTAGTGGAGGTTCTCCGAGGTCACTCCGTCGGCCAGCTCGTGCATGTTGGTGCGGCCGACCACGACGGCCCCGGCGGCGCGCAGGCGGGTGACGACCGTTGCATCCGTGTCCGGGATGCGGTCGCGGTAGGCGGCGCAGCCGGCGGAGCAGACCGTGTCGGCCTCATCGATGTTGTCCTTGAGCGCCACCGGCGCGCCGCCGAGCGGTCCGGGGTCTTCGCCGGCGTCCCGTTCGGCATCGACCCGTTCGGCCTCCCGGATCGCGCGTTCCGGGTGCAGCATGACGAAGGCGTTGAGCCACGCCGCGTCCTTCGCGGCCGCGAGCGCGTCGGCGACCGTCTGCCCGGCGGAGAGCGTCCCGCCCCGCAGCGCGGCGAGCAAGCCGACCAGCGTGGATGCCTGCCCTGTCACGAACACCATCCTACCCCGGTTCCGACCCCGATCGTAGCTACCCGTTCGCAGGGGAGGGCAAGCGCCGGTGCGCCGCGACCGACCTCGATCGTAGGGGAGGGTGAGCGACGGCGCGCCGAAGGCGCGACGGCGCGAGTCCTCCCGCTCCCCGTGCATGGTCCGGCAGCCGTTCCTGATCGGGGAGCGGGAGGACTCCTCGGGCCCTGCGGGCCCTCGTCGCCCTCCCCTACGGATCGGTTGATGCCTGCTGCCGCGAACCGGCCACCTGCAGCAGCTCGCCGGGCGGAGTGGCGAAGAAGGAGTCGAGCGGAATGCCGCCGGTGCCGACGATCAGCGGCCGCGCCGCCGGGAAGCGGGCCAGGAACTCGTCCAGGCCGGCGGCGTGCTCCAAACGACCGCTCTTGACCTCGAGCGCCCAGATGGAGTCCCCCACTCGGACCACGAAATCGACCTCCGCGTTCCCTCGCCGCCAGTAGCCGACCTCGTACGGCAGTCCCTGGAGGCCGGCGACCAGGTGGGCCCCGACGGCGTTCTCGACGAGACGACCCCACCACGAGGTGTCGGCGCGGGCCTCGGCGAAGGTACGGAGGCCCAGTGCGGACACGAGTGCGTTGTTCCACAGGATCAGCTTCGGGCTGGAACCGCGGCTCCTGGCCTGGCCCGGCGAAAAGCGCTCGAGGCCGCCGGCCAGGAAGGCGGTCTGCAGCAGGCGAAGATAGTGGGCCAGGGTCGTGGTGTTGCCGGCGTCCCGGAGCTGGCCGAGCATCTTGTTGTAGGAGAGGATCAGCGCGGGGTAGCGGGCCGCCAGGACGAAGAGATGGCGCAACAGCGCGGGCTTGGTCACACGCTGCATGGCGAGCACGTCCCGCGAGAGCACCGCCTCGATCAGCCCGTCCACGATGTAGGACCGCCAGGTCTGCTCGTCGTCCGCCAGCCGCGCGGCGCCCGGGTACCCGCCGAAGTAGAGCCACCGGTCGAGGTCCCAGGAGAACGCCTCGCGGCATTCGGGAAACGACCAGTGGCCGCAACGGTGCAGGAAGAACCGGCCGGCAAGGCTCTCGCTCATCCCCTCGGCCAGCAGCAGCGAGGAAGAACCGAGGAGCAGGACGCGCAGGGCGCGGCCCGCCCTGCGATCCTCGTCCCACAACGACTTCACGACCTCGCTCCATCGGTCCACCTTCTGGACCTCGTCCAGAACCAGGAGCGGGGCAGTTCCGCCGACCTCCAGACGCCGAGCGGTCTCCCACTGCGCCACGACCCAGGCCGGGCCGGGCGGGAGCAGCGTGTCGGCGGCCGCGTAGTGCGACTTGCCCGGCCAGGACCTCGCCAGGGAATGCGCCAGCGTGGTCTTGCCGACCTGTCGCGGACCGATCAAGACGTGGATCAGATCCGGGACTCTGAAGAAGCCTGAGCTTAGGTCGTTGATGATTTCCCTTGTGAATTCAGATACCACGATGGTATCGAATCACCGATCCAGATGAACGTCAAGAGGTACTCGTCCATTGAGAACACGTACTCAACCGTTGAGTAAACGGCGCGACCCCGACGACGACGACGACCACGACCACGACCACGTTGGCAGGGCGGGGGGCATCTGCTAGGAAGGGCTGGTTGTCCGTGGAAGGAGCGACGGGATGAACGTACGACCTCTCGAGTTCCGGACGGCGCGGAGCACGGCCGAGGCGACGGCGCTGTGGGCCGAGGTTCCCGACGCGTACTACCTCGCCGGCGGCACCGACCTCCTGATCCAGATGCGGCTGGGACGGCGGTCCCCGGCCCGGCTGATCGACCTCAAGCGGATCCCCGGGCTGTCGGCGATCGAGGTCCGCGGCGACGGCGCGCTGTCGATCGGGGCCTGCGTCCCGCTGGGGGTGATCGCCGCGCACCCCGAGGTCCGGGCGCGCTACCCGCTGCTGGCCGAGTGCTGTCTGGCGGTGGGGTCGTACCCGGTGCGCAACCGGGCGACGATGGCCGGCAACGTCTGCAACGCCTCGCCCGCCGCCGACACCGCCGCCGCGCTCCTGGCGCTGGAGGCCGCGGTCGAGGCGAGCGGGCCGAACGGGGACGTCGTGCTGCCGCTCGCCGGGTTCTTCCAGGGTCCGGGCAAGACCGTGCTGCCCGCCGGCGCGCTGGTCACCGCGCTCGTGCTCCCCGCAAAGGCCGCCGGCTGCCGCGGGTCGTTCCACCGCCTGTCGCGCCGCCGCGGCGTCGACCTCGCGACGCTCGGCGTGCTCGTCGGCCGCCACGCCGCCGGAGGCGCCGGCGCGCATCGCGTGGTGCTGACCGCCGTGGCGCCCACCCCGCTGCGCGTCCCCGCGGCCGAGGCGCTGCTCGACCGGCAGGGCGCCGCCGCCGCGGCGCAGGCCGCCGAGGCGGCCCGGGCCGCCTGCAAGCCGATCGACGACGTCCGCGGCACCGCACAGTACCGCCGCGAGATGGTCGGCGTGCTCGTCGCCCGCGCCGCCGCGGCCCTGGGCTAGGACGGAGGAGAGACGATGACCCAACGCATCACCGTCCGCGTCAACGGCATTCCCGAGACCGCCGAGGTCGCCCCGGACCGCACGCTATTGACCTTCCTCCGCGAGGACCTCGACCTGACCGGCGCGAAGGAGGGGTGCAACGAGGGGGAGTGCGGCGCCTGCGTCGTGCTGGTCGACCGCAAGCCGATCAACGCCTGCCTGATGCTGGCCGTCGAGGCGGACGGCCGGGAGGTGGTCACGATCGAGGGTCTGGCGAAGGACGGCGTGCTGCACCCCTTGCAGCGCAAGTTCCTCGAGCACCAGGCGCTGCAGTGCGGTTTCTGCACGCCGGGCATGATCCTGACCACGCTCGGCCTGCTCGCGGAGAACCCGAGCCCGAGCGAGGGCGAGGTCCGGCGGGCGCTGTCCGGCAACCTGTGCCGTTGCACCGGCTACCGGCAGATCCTCGACGCGGTGCAGGACGCGGCCGCCGAGCTCCGCGGCACGGGAAAGGGGGCCGCCCGATGAGCGACAAGCCCACGCGCTGGGTCGGCACCGAGGTGCCGCGGGTCGATGGCCTGGAGAAGGTCACCGGCGCCGCGCGCTACACCGGCGACCTCAAGTTCCCGAGGATGCTCCACGCCGTCGTGGTCCGCTCGCCCCACGCCCACGCCCGCGTGCGCGACGTGCGGCTCGAGCAGGCCGCGCGCGTTCCCGGCGTCCGCGCCGTCGCCTGCGGGAAGGACTTCCCGTTCCACGTCGGCATCTACCTCAAGGACCAGACGGTGTTCGCCACCGACCGGGTGCGCTACGTCGGCGACCCGGTGGCCGCCGTCGCGGCCGAGACCCCGGAGGCGGCCCGCGAGGCCGCCGCGCGGGTCGAGGTGGACTACGAGCCGCTGCCTGTGATCCTCGACGTCGCCGACGGGATGGCCCCCGGGGCGACGCTGGTCCACCCCGACCTGGGGAGCTACGAGTGCGTCCCGTGGATCACGCCGAAGGGCGGGAGCAACGTCTGCAACCACCTCAAGGTGCGCAAGGGCGACTACGAGGCGGCCCTCCGGCGCTGCGCGCACGTCGTCGAACGCAGCTTCTCCGTCCCCCAGGTGCAGCACGTCCCGATCGAGGGCCACATCTCGGTGGCGCGGATGGACGGCGCGGGGAAGCTCGAGGTCTACACGTCGGCCCAGAGCCCGTTCACGGTGCGCCACCTGCTGTCGGCCTGTTTCAAGCTGCCGCACGGCGACGTGCGGGTGGTGGTGCCGCACGTCGGCGGCGGCTTCGGCGGCAAGGCCGGGATCAACCTCGAGCCGATCGCGGCGGCGCTGGCGATGAAGGCCCGCGGCCGCTGGGTCCGCGTGCTGGTCGATCGCAGCGAGGAGTTCTACGCCGTGGTCGTCCGCCAGGGTCTCGAGGCGACGCTGGTCACCGGGGTCGACAAGCAGGGCAAGGTGCTGGCGCAGAAGCTCTTGTACCTGTGGAACTGCGGCGGCTACGGCGGCTACGGCGTCAACGTGGTCCGCGCCGCCGGCTACACCTGCGGCGGGGCCTACGAGTTCCCCAACCTGTGGGGCGACTCGATCGGCGTCTATACCAACCGCCCCGTCGGCTCGGCCTACCGCGGCTTCGGCATGCAGGAGATCCACTGGGCGCTCGAGCAGCAGATGACGATGGTCGCGCAGGAGATCGGGATGGACCCGGTCGAGTTCCGCCTGCGCAACTGCCTCGGCCCCGGCAAGTCCACCGTCACCGGCCAGGTGCTCGACGAGCACTCCGGCCGCATCGATCTGTGCATCCGGAAGGTGGCCGAGGAGCTCGGCTGGGGCGACGGGCGGAAGGAGCCGAACCGCGGCCGCGGGATCGCCTGCGCGGTCAAGGCCCCGGCGATGCCCAACGACGCCGCCTCGTCGGTGCTGCTCAAGTTCTGCGAGGACGGGATGCTCGAGGTGCTGATCTCCGGCATCGATATCGGCCAGGGGCTCAAGACGGTGGCCGCGCAGTTCGCCGCCGAGGCGCTCGACCTGCCGTTCGACAAGGTCCGGGTGCGCGGCCTGCCCGACACCGACCTCTCGCCCTACGACTGGCAGACCGTCGCCAGCCGCCAGACCTGGGCCACCGGCAACGCGGTGCTGCGCGCCGCCGAGAACTGCAAGCAGCAGCTCCTCGGCATGGCGTCCCGGGCCTTCGACGCGCCGGCGAGCCGCCTGCGCCTGGCGAACGGCACGGTGCTCGACCCCGAGACGGGTCGTTCGTTGCCGTTCGAGCGGCTGGTGATGGGCTACCAATTCGACGACGGGCACACGATCGGCGGCCCGGTGGCCGCCGCGGCGAGCTTCATCCCGGAGGGGCTGATCTTCCTCGACCCCGAGACCAGCCAGAGCCCCAAGCCGGTGGCCAAGTGGACCTTCGGCGCCCAGGGGGTCGAGGTGCGGGTCGACCCGGAGACCGGACAGTTCACGGTCGAGCGGATCGTCGGGTGCTACGACGTCGGCAAGGTGGTCCACCCGAGCCTGATCCGCGGGCAGACCTACGGCGGCATGATCCAGGGCCTCGGCACCGGCGTGATGGAGGAGTTGCTGCTCGACCCGCAGACCGGACGCCCCCGCAACGCCTCCCTCACCGACTACAAGATCCCGACCACCGAGGACATCCCCGAGAAGCTCGAGGCGCACTTCGTCGAGACGCCGCAGGCCGACGGGCCACTGGGGGCGCGGGGTGTCGGCGAGCACACGATGATCCCGACGCCGGCCGCGATTTCCGACGCGCTGTTCGACGCCTGCGGCATCCGCGTCACCCGCATGCCGATCACCGCCGAGAAGGTCCGCGCCGCGCTCCAGGCGAAGAAGAAGGAGCAGCCGACGCCATGACCCTGGCCGACGCCGGCCGCCGGTTCGACCGGGCGCTGGTCGAGCGCGACCTGCCGTGGAGCGGGCGCGTCTCCGCGGTCTACCGCCGCGCCGCGGTGCTCGAGCCGGACGCGCCCGGCGAGCCGCGGATTACCCTCCTGGCGGAGGAGCGCCCGCTGGTTCCCGGCGGCATCGCCCTCCCGTGGGGCGAGTTGGCGCCGCGGGCCGGCGAGCCGGCGCGCCTCGACGGAAGAACCCTGCGGCTCGGCGACGGGGCGACCGGAGCCCAGCGCACGGTGCGGCTGGAGGGCGACGGCGTGTCGCTGCGGCTCACGCCGCCGCTCGGGCCGGAGGAGATCGAGGGCCCCACGGTCCGCTGGGCGCCGCTGCCGCTGCCGCAACGCACCCGCGCCCTGCTGGGCCTCGACCCGGTGCACGAGGACGGAGTCGAGGCGACCGCGTTGCGGCGGGCGGCCGGGGGGCTGCGGGCGCTGACCGACGCGCTGTGCCTGGACGCCGACGACCCCGCGAGCTGGGACCGGCTGGTGCGCGCGCTGGCGGGGCTCGGGCCGGGCTCCACCCCGACGGGCGACGACCTGCTGGTCGGGCTGGCGGCGGCGGGAAGCGTGTTCGCCGGGGCCGAGCGCGTCTCGCGGGCGGCCTACGACCGGTTCGTCGAGGCGCTGCGGGGCCTGCCGGCGGACGTCACCAGCCCGGTAGGCCGCGAGATGCTGGCCAACGCGGCGCGGGGCTCGTTCCCCGAGCCGCTCTTGGCACTGGTCGAGTGCTGGCGGGAGCCGCGGCGAGGCGCGCCGGACATCGCCGCCGCGATGACCGCGCTGGCCGACGTCGGCGCCCACTCCGGCGCCGACATGCTCGCCGGCGCGTTGGCCGTCGTGCTCCACGCGCCGTGGGCCACCACCGGCGCCGCGACCGGCCCGGCCTGAGCCCCGCCGGACCCTGCGCGCCGCCTGCCGGCCGCCCGACCCCGACGCCCGTTGCGGCCGCCTGTTGCGGCCGCCTTGACACCCGTCCCGGTGCGGCGGACCATCCTTGCATGGACTCGAATCCGCGGGGCGCGTCCCGAGCCTGCCGTTGTCTCCTGGCGGCATTGTCCTTCGCGTCCGCCGCGATGCCCTCCGCCGGCTGCCACGACTGGAGCGCCCCGGCGACCGACGTCCCGGACGATGCCGGGGACGGCGTGGACGAGGCCTCGTCCGAGGTCGAGGCCGACGGCGAGGACGTCCCGCCCGGCGACGAAGCGACGACGGACGGGGAGGACGACGGCGGCATCCCGCCCCTTTCGGCCCTCGAGTTCCTCAACGACCAGGCGTTCGTGGTCCCCGACGACGCCGTGTTCGGCGACGTCGTCGGCGAGAAGGGGCGCGCCTGGAACTACGAGCCGGCCGGAGCGCTGCGGTACGAGCTGCTCGGCGGCAGCGGCGCGGGCCACTTCGCGATCGACGAGGCGAGCGGCGTCGTCACGGTGGCGTCCGTCGACGGGCTCCCGCAGGGCGAGGGTTCCCTGGACACGTATACGCTGGAGGTCGAGGCGCGGGACGACCGCTGCCGCGACACGGCCACGGTCACGATCGAGGTGCTGCGGGCTTCCGCGGGGAACGTGGTGTTCATCGACCCCACGTTCGACGGCCGCGGGATCGGCACGCGCGCGCTGCCGCTGTCGAGTTGGTCCGGCGTCGAGTGGGCGCCCGGCCGGGCCTACCTCCAACGGCGCGGCACGCGGTACGACGCCGCGGCCCGGATCACGCCGCCGGCGGACGACGTGATCCTCGGCGCCTATGGGGGTGCGGACGGACCCGACGCCCGGCCGCAGCTCGCGTTCGACGTCGTGACCAGCGGGACTTCGCCCTGCCAGGAGACCAGTCTGCTGTGGATCGGCGGCACCGCGGCCGGCGACGACGTCGCCGGCGTGACGATCCGCGACCTCGAACTGACCGGGTCGCGGCCGGCCTGCGCCCTGCTGTTCTCCGACGTCGGTGCCCGGAGTCTCACCATCGACAACGTCGTGGTGACCCACCGCGCGTCGTGGCAGGGCCTTCGCCTGATGAACACCCCGGGGGTCCGCGTCCTCAACTCGGTGCTCCACGAGCTCCAGAACCACGCGGCCTACGCCGGCAGCAGCACGCTCGAGTTCGCCTACAACCACGTCTACCTCGTCAATGCCGCGTGGCTCGACGACCCTACGGGCTCGGCTTCCGGCGACTGCCTGTCGGTCAACGACCCGCCGGCCGCGTCGGCGGGCGAGCGCGCGGTCTGGATCCACCACAACCGCTGCGACCGCACGGCGACGGGCGGCGGCAACGGGTTCCTGGTCGGCACGAGCGCCGCGTTCGCGGTGCCGGTCGTGGTCGAGTCCAACCTGGTCGAGGGGTGCTTGCGCAGCCTGCCGGGGGTGCCGTCGCAGAACGGGATCGTCGTCGACGACCTTCCCGGAGCGTTCGTCCAGCGCAACGTCCTGCGACATCTCGTCCGGGGCATCTACCTCTACGCCGAGACGTCGGCGATCGAGGACGTCTGGCTGACGTACAACGTGATTGCCGACACCGAGTTGTTGGCGGTCCAGTTCAACAACGGCGGCGACGGCGCCCGGATCCTCAACAACGTCTTCTACGGCTACGGCACCGGCGCGGACGCCGTCCGCGGCGCGATCCGCACCGGCTGGTCGTGCCGGCTGTACAACAACATCTTCTTCGACACGGCCGGCGCGCCGATCTTTTCCGCCGCGGGAGAGCTCGACGCGGACCACAACCTGTTCCACCCGGACGACGGCGGTTTCGGACCGCTCGGCGACCGCAGCCTCGTCGCCGACCCCGGGTTCGTCGGCGCGGAGGGTCTCGACTTCCACCTTGCCGGCCCGGATTCGCCCGCGGTCGACGCCGGGCTGGACGTCGGCCTGGCGACGGACGCGGAGGACCGACGGCTGGTCGGAGCCCCGGACATCGGCGCCTACGAGTACGTTCCCTGAGCTACGGGAAGGAGCACGGCATGCATCGGATCTTCGGCACGATCGCCCTGGCGTTCGTCGTCCTCGCCGCCGGCCCGCGGCGGGCGGCCGCCGCGGAGTTCCTCGTCCACGACGGCGTGTTCACGCTCGACGAGGCCGGCGCCCACGCCCACGGGTTCTACTGGTTCGACCTGGCGGGCACCGAGCCGGCCGACTGGCAGGCCCCGGACGACTACTACCACGGCGAGTTCCACGTGCGGGTCGAGGCGCTGTCGCAGGCGACGAGCCGGACCAGCCAGCTGCAGTACTGCATCTGGCAGGATTCCGGCGCCCGCGAGACCTGTTCGTCGTTCCTCCGCCTCGACGGCCCGGGGTCGGTGGCGACGGCGCACTCCAGCCCGGCGGACTGGTGGATCCTGGCCGAGCCGGTCGACTTCTCGCGGCCGGGCGACTTCTCGCACCAGGGAACGCCGCTGCGCGACGAGACCGGCTGCATCATCAGCGACTGGGGCACGGACTTCTGCTGGGACGGGCGCGCGGACTACCTGCCCTACACGGCGCGGATGACCGTCGTCGCCGTCTCGGCCGGCTCGACCTTCTCGGGCTGGGAGCGCTACGTCGAGGAGGTCGCGGGCGAGGGCCGCTTCCCGTTCACGCACCACTTCATCGCCGACTCGCTGCAACTCGGCGGCGGCGACGGTCGTTTCGGCTCGAACGCGCTGGCCGACTTCGACCGCGACGGCGACCTCGACTTCGCCGTCGGCAACGGCTCGTGGGAGGACCATGCGTTGTGGTGGTTCGAGAACCGGGGGCGCGACACGTGGGTCCGCCACGACGTCGGCCCGTTGACGCGCGCCTTCACCTCCGGGCTGGCGCACGACATCGACGGCGACGGCTGGCTCGACCTCGTCACCTCGCACTTCTGGTTCCGCAACCCGCAGACCCCGGCGACGTCGGCCTGGACCCGCCACCAGTACAGCGCGGAGGACGTCGAGGG
>JAFGHH010000395.1 GCA_016930215.1 Deltaproteobacteria bacterium | reverse complement strand
GCCAGCGCCAGCGCCTCGGCCTCGTCGGTCCGCCCGGCCAGCACGGTCACGGTGAGCCGGCTCACGCGTTGCCACGGGTCGCCGCCGGACAGCCGACACGCCGCGTCCTGCGCCGCCAGCGCGCCGGCCACGTCGCCCGCCGCCAGCCGCTCGTCGCGCTGCGCCGCCGCGCCCGCAACCGCGTGCGGGCAGCGTATCGCGAAGAACCCCGGGACGTCGAACCGCGACCGGGCCGCCGCGAGCTGCGCATCGTCGAGCGCGACCTCGGCCAGCCAATCGCGCCACTCCGCCCACAGCACGCCCAGCGGGCGCCCGCAGGCGCCGTCGAAATCGCCGTTGCGGAACAGGTGCCGGAACGCCGTCGTACCGTACGTGTCGCGCAGCCAGCGCACGAACGAGCCCATCGCGGTGTAGGCCAGTCCGGCGTTCTCGCCGAGGAACCCGATGCCGAGCAGGGTCTCCGCGGAAGGCAGCAGGCCGAGCCGGTCCATCGCCGCGGCCCAGCCGTGCGGCGTCAGCTCGTCGACCGGCCACTCCGCCGCCACCGCGCCTCCTTCGACCAGCCCCGGCAGCGGCAGCAGCCCGCCCCACCGCGCCGGGACGCGGAACGGCCCGTCGCACAGCTCGCCCAGCAGCACGTGCGCCAGTTCGTGCTTCAGCACCCGGTGCGGGAAGCCCACGCCGTGGACGTACACCTCGCGCCGCCAGGGCTTGGCCACCGACGTGCGACCAGCTCCCATCAGCGCGGCCTTCTCGCCTTCCGACCGGAACAGCAGCACCGTCACGCGCTCGCCGTCCTCCGGCAGCCCCGCGAACCGGCGCACCTGCGCCGCGCGGAAGTCGCAATCCTCGGCGACCAGCCGCAACTCCTCCCCCGGCGCTTCGACGGGACCGTAGACGTCGCACGAGCGGCCGGCCGCGTGCGCGCCGAGCCGGGCGGCGAGGTGCGCGGTGTCGGTACGGTGGCCCAGCTCCGGACCCAGCGCCCAGGCCAGGCCGCAGGCGCCGAGCAGCGCCGGGACCGCCACCGCGGCCGCGCGCGATCGCACCAGGCGCCGCCACGAGATCCGACGCGCCGCGGGGTCCCAGCCCCAACGGACGAGCGCCAGCAGCACGGCGGCCTCGACGACGTTCGTCGCACGGTAGGTGAGCAGCCGGCCCGACACCGGGATCAGCGTGTCGTACAGCACACCAGGGTACTGGCCGAAGAACGGCCCGAAGAACGACACGGCCGGCGTGGCGTAGAAGCGATAGGCGACGACCGCCAGCGACGCCGCGACCACGGCCAGCCACCACCACGTCGCCCGACGGCTGCTCGCGGTCGCCAGCGCCAGGAACCAGCCGGTCGTGCCGGCAAGCAGCGCCGAGCACAGCGGCAGCAGGGCGAAGAACGCCAGCCCTTCCAGCGGGTCGCAGATCGGCGCCTGCACCATGAACAGCGCGACCATCAGCAGCGGCAGCCCCACCAGCGCGCCGGCGACCGCCAGCAGCGCCGCGAGCAGCGTCCACGGGCGCTCGAGAGCGGCGCCGGAGCGGCGCACGCCCGCCGCGACCAGCCCCGCGGCGATCGGAACCGCCACGGCCGTCGCCAGCGCCGCCTCGAAACCCAGCACGTCGAAGTGCGGAACGAAGAGCAGGCCGAGGCCCAGCAGGAACGAGGCGGCCGCCGCCAGCCGCGTGCGCCGCCAGCGGACCAGGGCCTGCCAGCTCTCGCGGAACGTCACGCGTCCCCCAACCCGCCCGCCGCGAGCAGGCCGCCGACGGCGACGGCGGCCTCGTTCAGCACGGCGCGGCCCGGGTAGCCGGCCAGCACCACGACCCAGGCGCGCGAGCGGTCGGGGTCGTCGATCAGCACGTTGTCGGTGTACCAGTCCTTGGAGAAGCCGGCCTTGTGGTAGAACGTCGTCTCCGGCCCGAACGACGGCCGAAGCCGCTCGACCACCTCCTCGCCGCGCTCCCGCGTGCTGCGCAACAGGCCCCGCAGCAGCTCGAGGTCCTCCGGCGCCAGGCCGTACGAGCGCTCCGCCGGCAGGCGCTCCTGCAGCACCACGCGCAGCAGCGCCTCCGCCAGCTCGACCGGTGTCGTGCAGACGGCCCGGGCACAGGGCGCGGCGGCCCGGCCGTGCGCGTCCGGCAGGACCTGCGTCCGCTCGTCCTGCTCGATCGTGATCGCCGGCGAGTCGCGCAGGAACCTGGAGAAGCCGAGCCGCTCCCACGGTCCGGAGGCATAGGCCACGCGCAGCACCGTCCCCTCGAACCCGTTCTCCGGCACGAGGAACTGCTCGTGCAGCTCGTCGAACCCGGTGAACACGACGAGGTAGTCGTACGCCAGGTTGTCGCTCGGACCTACCGCGGCCTGCACCAGCTCGGTGACCGTGAATCGCGGGTCCGGGTCGGTGCCGTCGAAGACCAGCGTCGCCCGCGGCTCGAACCCGAGCGCGCGGATCCGCAGCAGCGCGGCGACCGCGGCGTACAGCTTGACGGTCGAGGCCGCGTTCCAGTCCCCCACTTCGGTCCCCGTGCCGTGCCAGTCGTAGCGCCGCTCGGCGACGACCCGCGCGCGCGTTTCGTCGAGGTCCAGTTCCACGACGCAGGCCAGGAACCCGCCCGCGGGCGGCGTGAAGCCCGCCGACGTCAACCGCTCGGGCAGCGTCTCGTGGTCGATCCCGGCGGGAGCCGCGAGGACGGCCGGCTCCCCCGCCTCGGCGTCCGTCGGCGGGGCGAACGGCTCCGATCCGGCGTCCGGTCCCGGCGGGGGCGTGTCGTCCGGTGCGACGGCGGCCTCGGCGGCCGGTCGCGAGCCGCAGCGGACGGGGTCGAGCCACCACGGCAGGGCCAGGACGGCGACCAGCAGGTGCAGCGGCGAGTTGGCCGGGAGGTGCGAAGCCACGGAGGCATCCTAGGCCGACGAACCGCGGGATGCCAACGTGCCGCCACGCGGGCGGCGTGGACCGGGACGCCGTTCGGCGTTCCGCGCCGACCCGTTCCGCGCTAGAGTCCGCCCGCCATGTGCTCGGAAAGGACCGGCCGGAGATGACGGCGGAGGGGAATCGCGGGCGCGAGGCCGCGAGCGGTCCGGCCCCGGTGCCGCGCCGGCTCGGCGCCTGGAGCGCCGTGCTGCTGGTAATCGCCAGCATGGTCGGAACCGGCGTCTTCACGACGTCCGGGCTGCTGGTCGGCGAGCTGCAATCGACGTCCGCGGTGCTGCTGGTGTGGCTGCTCGGCGGGCTGCTGGCGCTGTGCGGCGCGCTGAGCTACGCGGAGCTGACGGCGGCGCTGCCGCGCAACGGGGGCGAGTACCGGCTGCTGTCGCGGATCTACCATCCCGCGGTCGGCTTCGCGGCCGGATGGGTCTCGCTGGTCGTGGGGTTCTCGGCACCGCTCGCGGCAGGCGCCCTGGCGTTCGGCCTGTACCTGCAGGCGGTGCTGCCCGGCACCGACCCGACGGCGGCAGCGGTGGTGCTGACGCTGGCGCTGACCGCGCTGCACGCCGTGCACGTGACGGTCGGCTCGAGCCTGCACAACGTGTTCACGGCGGCGAACATCCTGCTGGTGCTGGTGTTCCTCGTCGGCGGCGCGGTCGCCGGGAGCCCGGGGGCCGCGTTCTCGGGCGGCGCGCGGCCGCTGCAGGAGGCGGTCTTCTCGCCGGCCTTCGCCGTGGCGCTGGTCTTCGTCTCGTTCGCCTACAGCGGCTGGAACGGCGCGGCCTACCTGGCGGGCGAGGTGCGCAACCCCGCGCGCTCGTTGCCGCGGGCCCTGCTCCTCGGCACGGGCCTCGTCGTGCTGCTGTACGTGGGCCTCAACCTCGTCTTCCTCTCGGCCGCACCGCCGGGCGAGCTGTCGGGCGTGGTGGAGATCGGCCACCTGGCGGCCCGGCGCCTGTTCGGCGAGCAGGCCGGCGCCGTGCTGACCGGCGCCATCGCGCTGGCGCTCGTCTCCTCCGGCAGCGCGATGATGATGGCCGGCCCGCGCGTGTACCACGCGATGGGCGAGGACTACGCCGGGCTGTCGTTCCTCCGCTACCGCACGCGGCGCGGCGGCCCGGCCTCGGCCGTGATGCTCCAGGGCGCCGCGGCGCTGGTGATGGTCCTCTCCTCGAGCTTCGACGCGCTGCTGACCTACCTCGGCATCACCCTCTCGCTGTCGGCCGGGCTGACGGTGGCCGGCGTGCTGGTACTGCGCGCCCGCGAGCCGGACCTGGCCCGGCCGTACCGTACCTGGGGCTACCCGCTCACCCCGCTGCTGTTCCTCGGCCTCTCCTCGTGGATGATCGTCCACGCCGTCAGCCAGCGGCCGATCGTGGCGCTGGCCGGCGCCGCGACGGTCGTCTCCGGTCTGTTGCTCTACCTGCCGCTGGCCCGGGGCCGCCGGGCGGCCCCCGAGCAGGTGCCGCCGTCGCCGGCGGCCGCGGGAACGCTGGCCCCGCGGACGGGCTGAATGCCGGCCTCCCTCCCGCGGTCGATGCGCCCGTCCGGGGGCCGAGAAAGGCCGCCCGGCGCAAGGTGAGTTTCGTGCGTTCCGCTCTCGTCGTCGGTTGCCTGCTCGCCCTGGGACCGCCGGTCGTGCCGGCCGTCGCGGCGGCCGACGAGCCGGACTGCTCGGGGCGCCGGGAGGTGCTCGAGGGCGACAGCCTGTGGAGCATCGCGCGGGAGTGCGGCATCTCGGTCTCGGCCCTCCGCCGCGCGAACGACCTGGACGACGACGCCGGAATCCGTCCCGGCCAGCGGCTGCGCATTCCGGAGCCGCGCAACCCGCCGGCAGCCGACGGCGGGAGCCGCGACGGCGGCGGCGATGCCCCGCGCCGCACGGGCGGCGGGATCCGGGTCGAGCTGCGCGCCGGCCAGACGCTGTCCGACCTGGCCCGCGAGCACGGCATCTCGGTCCGCGCGATCCAGCGCGCCAACGACATCGAGGACCCCGACCTCGTCGAGGCCGGCCGGACGCTGCGGATTCCGGACGACGACGTCGGCGGCACCGGCAGCGGCACGCGCGCCGCCTCCACGCCGATCGCGATCCACCGCATCAAGACCGGCGAGGAGGAGACGGTCCGGCTGTACGACGCCCGCGGACGTCTCCGCTCCTCGGCCCACCGCACCGTCAACCGGCTGCTGCGCGACGTGTCGAGCGGGCGGACGCTGCGCATCGCGCCGGAGCTGCTGCAGCTGCTGCAGCGCGTCGCCGACCGCTGGCCCGGCCGCCGCTTCCGCGTGCAGTCCGGCGTCCGGCCGCTGGTCGACCGGCCCGGCCGGGAGCCCGGCAACCACATGCGCGGCCGCGCGGTGGACTTCTCCGTCGAGGGCGTCTCGAACCGCGACCTGCGGGATTTCTGCCGCACGCTGCCGAACGCGGGCGTCGGCTACTACCCGAACAGCACCTTCGTCCATCTCGACACCCGCGACCGACCCACGTTCTGGGTCGACCTCTCCGGCCCGGGCGAACCCGCGGACTACGTCGACGACCCCGAGGGTTGGGTCCGGGAGAACGAATCCGTGGCGCGCGAACGCACGCCGGCGGACGAAGAGCCGTCGGCCGCCGCGGACACGGACGAGCCGCAGGCCGTTCCGTGCGGAGACGACGCGACGTCGCCGGCCTCGACCGGGCCCACGGAGGAGCCGCCCGGTGCGCCACCGCCCGTCTTCTCACCCTCCGCGCCGGACGGACCCGCATCGCCCGGCGGGCTGGACGACGCGGCACCTTCGGACTAGACAGTCGTTGCATGTTCGCCTTCTCCGGCGGGGCCCGGGTCGTCACGAACCGGGCGGCGCTCGGCGTCGCGCTCGTGACGTTGCTGGCGTGCCGCAGCGGGCCGGGAACGCCGACGGAATACGGTCACACCGCCGCACCGTCCCCACTCCGCTCCGCGGAGACGGAACGTGCGCCGTCCTCCGCCGGGCCGCCCGAGGACGATGCCGCCACGGCCGGCGGACCCGACGGGCCGCCTGCGTCGTCGGCCGACGCCGGTGCGGCGACGACGGACGACGACCTGGAACCGGCCATCGATGCGGCGGCCGCGACCGACACCGCACCCGCCTTCGCACCGTGCGACGACCCCCCGCCCGGGATGATCTGCATCCCCGGCGGCCCGTTCTGGCGCGGCGACGACGACGGCGAGCCGGTCGAGCGGCCGCGGGCCGAGGTCGTGGTGTCGACGTTCTACATCGACCGGACCGAGGTCACCTTCGGCGCGTTCGCGGAGTGCACGCGGGCCGGCGCCTGCCGCCTGATGCGGCACTATCGCGGCTTCGAGGATCCGCAGCAGCCGGTGGTGGCGGTCGATTGGCACAACGCCGACGCCTACTGCCGCTGGGCCGGCAAGCGGCTGCCGACGGAGGCCGAATGGGAGAAGGCCGCGCGCGGCACCGACGGCCGGACGTACCCCTGGGGCGAGGAGCCGGCGACCTGCGCGCGCGCGGCGCTGCGCGGCTGCGACCCGGACGCCACGCGTCCGGTCGGCTCGTTCGCCCCCGGCGCCTGGGGCCTGTTCGACATGGCGGGCAACGCCTACGAGTTCGTCGCGGACTGGTTCACCCCGTGCTACCGCGGGTGCCGGGCCGAGTGCGGCGCGGACTGCGACGGACCGGACCCGCGCGGGCCCTGCGGCGGCGCGGCGGACTGCCCGGGCCACGGCCTGCGCGTCCTCAAGGGCGGCTCCTGGTACTGGGGACCGGATCGCGCCCGGGGCAGCCACCGCCGACCGATGCGTCCCGACCACGCCGGCCACCGCCTCGGCTTCCGCTGCGCCGCCGACACGACGGATTCGAACCCGCCGACCGATGCGACCGCGCCTCCCGCCGACGACCCGGGGGCGCCCGCGTCCGACGACCCGGATCCCTCCCGCGGCGAAACCGCCGAGGACACCGGCGCCGGGGAACGGGCCGCGCCGGGCGCGCCGCTCCCTGGTCCGTTGACCGAGACCCAGCGCGCCGTGCTCGACGCCGTGGCGGACGACGAGCGCGGCCGCGACCCGGTCGACGAGCGCCACTACGTGCGGACCAACGAGCCGCGGCACGACGACTGGTTCCCGTTCCTCGACGGCCTCGGCGGCGGCTACGTCGGCGTCGGCTCGGACCAGAACTACACGCTCTGCGCCCGGGCGCGGGCCGAATTCGTCTGGCTGATGGACTACGACGTCGTGGTGACGCAGGCCCACCGGCTGTTCCGCGCCCTGATCCTCGCGGCGCCGGACGCCGGGGCGTTCCTGGCCTTCTGGGAGCGCGACGGCACGACGACGGCGCGCGAGGCCCTGGCGGCCGCCTGCGGCGACGACCCGGACCACGACGAGTTGTGGGCGCTGTACCGCGAGCACAAGTCGTCGCTGCGGCGCTACTTCGGTCGGCTGGCGGAGCTGCAGGCGAACGGAGCGCCGAGCAGCTGGCTCTCCGATCCGGAGGCGTATGCCTGGGTCCGCGCGCTGCACGAGACCGGCCGCGTGCGGATCCTCAGGGGCGACCTGCTCGGCCGCACCGTGCTGCCCGCCGTCGCGGCCGCGCACGACCGGCTCGGCGTTCCCGTGCGGGTCGTCTACCTGTCGAACGCGGAGCAGTACTTCTTCTACAACAGCGCGTTCCGCGAATCGTTCGCCGCCCTGCCCGTCGACGAGCGTTCGGTCGTCCTGCGGACGCTCAATTTCGAGGACGACCGGGGGGTCAACCGGATGATCTGGCACTACCAGGTCGAGCCGGCGCGGCACTTCGTCGAGCAGCTCGCGCGGCCCGAGGTCGAGCGGTACGACGACCTGGAGCCGCAACCGGCCTACGACCCGCACGGCGGCCTGTCCCGGCTCGGCTTCGAGGCAACGGCACTCTGAACGAACGCTACGGCGGGCAGTACAGGGCGCCCAGGTCGCAGGTCTGCACGTTGGAGCAGCTCGAGAGGTAGTACGTCGAGTGCACGTGGTTGCTCTCGTAGCCGTCGACGACGACCCAGCTCTCCCATTCCCCGAGGACGTCGAACTCGCAATCGGCAAGGCCGACGTCGAGCGGAAACTCGAGGCGGGCGACGCCGTCGGCATCGATGCGCACGTCGTTCGGCGGCTCGGTCTCGGACGCCGGCACCGCGGGCGCGTAGGCGCAGCTCACGTGCCGGTTCCACTTGTCGACCCGCGCCCCCGGCCGGCCGCGAACCTGGTAGTACTGCAGGTAGTCGGGCGCCGGGTGCGCGGTGCCGAGATCGGCGCAGGGCGGTCCCTGTTCGAACGACGGCAAGGCCCAGCAGCCGCCGTCCAGGCAGTAGGCCGCCCAGCCGCAGCTGTCCTCGTCGGTCTCCCCGTCGCAGTCGTCGTCGATGCCGTTGCAGTCCTCGTGCGCGGGGGGCACGCAGGTCCAGCCGGTGCAATCCGCGCAGACCGCCCAGCCGGTGGAGCCGCAGACCGTCGTGCAGGGGGACTCCTCCGTCGTGTCGCACTCCTCGACGCCGCTCCAGACGACGCCGTCGCCGCAGCGGGCGGTGCGACAGGTCGACAGGCAGGCGTCGTCGTCGGCCCCGTTGCCGTCGTCGCACTCCTCGCCGGTCTGGACGATGCCGTCGCCGCAGCGCGGGACCGTCTCCTCCTCCGCCGCGACGTCCTCCGGGACGGCGTCGTCGGTCCCGGCGTCGTCGGTCCCGGCGTCGGGCCGCGAAGCGGGCACGCAGTGCAGCGCGCCCAGCGACTCGTAGCCGGCCGCGCACTCGCAGGCCGGCGCCTCCGCCTCGACGCGGCAGATCCCGTAGCCGTCGCAATCGATCCCCTCGCACGGGTTGGCCGCGGCGTTGGGCTCGCAGGCCGCGCCGACGGGGTGGTAGCCGGCGGCGCAGACGCAGTACGGGATGTCGGCCACGGCGACGCAGTACCCGTGGCCCGAGCAGGCGATGCCGTCGCAGGCGCCGGGCGCGCCCCCGTCGCAGGTCGCGACGAGGGCCCCGAGGCCGAGGGCGGCGAGCAGGATCGGGAGACGGACGGTGCGCATCGGGTTCGGTCCTCCGTCGAGGTGATTATGCGCCGGGGTCGCCGGGGCCGCCAGTCGGCGCCGGTCCGCAGGGTCGCGCCGCGCCCGGGGCGCTAGGCGCGCTTGAACGTCAGCCCGGTCTTGCCCTTGTCCACGCGGACGGTGCTGCCGGGGCCGAAGTCCCCGGACAGGATCGCCTTGGACAGCGGCTCCATCAGCTCGCGCTGCAGCGCTCGCTTGAGCGGACGGGCGCCGAACTGCGGGTCGAAGCCGGTGTCGGCCAGCCAGTCCTTCGCCGCGTCGGTCGGCGCCAGCACGAGCTCGCGGGCGGCCAACAGCCGGCCGTAGCGCTCGAGCTGGATGTCGACGATCTTCCGGATCGCCGCGCGGTCCAGGCGGTGGAACAGCACGGTGGAGTCCACGCGGTTGAGGAACTCCGGGCGGAACGTCTCGCGCAGCGCCCCGAACACCAGCTCCTCCATCTTGTCCCGCTCGCTCTCCTCGAGGTCCTGGATGAACTGGGAGCCGACGTTGGAGGTCATGATCAGGATCGCGTTGCGGAAATCGACGGTCCGGCCGTGGCCGTCGGTGAGGCGGCCGTCGTCGAGGACCTGGAGCAGGACGTTGAACACGTCGGCGTGGGCCTTCTCCATCTCGTCGAGCAGCACGACGCAGTAGGGGCGGCGGCGGACGGCCTCGGTGAGCTGGCCGCCCTCGTCGTAGCCGACGTAGCCCGGCGGGGCGCCGACCAGCCGGCTGACCGTGTGCTTCTCCATGTACTCGGACATGTCGAGCCGCACCATCGCGCGCTCGTCGTCGAACAGGAACTCGGCCAGCGCGCGCGCCAGCTCGGTCTTGCCGACGCCGGTGGGACCGAGGAACAGGAACGAGCCGATCGGCCGGTTGGGGTCGGACAGGCCGGCGCGGGCCATGCGGATCGCCGCGGCGATCGCCTCCAGCGCCTCGTCCTGGCCCACGACGCGCCGCCGCAGCCGCTGCTCCATCTCGAGCAGCCGGTTCGACTCGGCCTCCAGCATCTTGGCCACCGGGATGCCGGTCCAGCGGGAGACCACCAGCGCGATGTCCTCCTCGGTCACCTCCTCGCGAAGGAACGAGCCGCCGTCGGCGGCCGCGCGCTGCAGCTCGGTCCGGGCGGTCTCGAGCTCCTGGTCGAGGGCGGGGAGCTTGCCGTAGCGGATCTCCGCGGCGCGGTCGTAGTCCGCCTCCCGCTGCGCCCGCTCGGCCTCGGTCTTGAGCGCCTCGCTCTGCTCCTGGGCCGTCTTGATCCGCGCGATCAGCTGCCGCTCGCGCTCCCACCGGACGCGCATGCCGGTGACGCGTTCCTGCAGCTCCGCGATCTCCCGTTCGACCTCCCTCAGCCGCTGGTGCGAGGCCTTGTCGCTCTCGCGCTTGAGCGCCTGGCGCTCGATCTCCAGCCGCGTCTGCTGCCGCTGCAGCTCGTCGATCGGCCCGGGCAGCGACTCGACCTCCATCTTCAGCCGGCTCGCCGCCTCGTCCACGAGATCGATCGCCTTGTCCGGCAGGAACCGATCGGCGATGTAGCGCTGCGACAGCCGCGCGGCGGCCACCAGCGCGGCATCCTGGATCCGGATGCCGTGGTGCACCTCGTAGCGCTCCTTGAGCCCGCGCAGGATCGAGATCGTGTCCTCGACCGTCGGCTGGCCGACCACCACCGGCTGGAAGCGCCGCTCCAGCGCCTTGTCCTTCTCGACGTGCTTGCGATACTCGTCGAGCGTCGTGGCGCCGATGCAGCGCAGCTCGCCGCGGGCCAGCGCCGGCTTGAGCATGTTCGCCGCGTCCTGCGCCCCCTCGCCGGCGCCCGCGCCGACCAGCGTGTGCAGCTCATCGATGAACAGCACGACGGCGCCCGCCGCGTTCTCGATCTCGCGCAGCACCGCCTTGAGCCGGTCCTCGAACTCGCCGCGGAACTTCGCCCCCGCGACCAGCGCGCCCAGGTCGAGCTGCAGGACGCGCTTGCCCTTCAGGCTCTCGGGCACGTCGCCCGCCGCGATACGCTGCGCGATCCCCTCGACGATCGCCGTCTTGCCCACCCCCGGCTCGCCGATCAGCACCGGGTTGTTCTTCGTGCGCCGCG
>JAFGHH010000394.1 GCA_016930215.1 Deltaproteobacteria bacterium | reverse complement strand
CGGGTTCGACGCGCGGCAGTTCATCACGCGCATCACGCCCGTCTCATGCTCGCCGACGGAGGGCTGCCCGCGCGGGTTCGACGACACGACCTTCTTCGGCGTCCAGCCCGGCACCCTCGTCACGTTCGACGTCACCTTCTACAACGGCGTCTTCCCGCCCCGCGAGACCGCCTCGGTGTTCAAGGCGACGATCGTCGTCCTGGGCAACGGCGTCGCGCGCCTCGACGAGCGGACCGTGATCATCATCGTGCCGCCCACCGGCGACTGGGTCTGGATCGGGTAGCGCCCGTCGCGGAGGCGGTTTGGAGGGTGCCGGGCAGCGTTCGCACGGCGGTCGCCGCCGTGCCCGAGGAGTCGAGGCGATGAACCTGGGACGCTGCGGACCGTGGTTGTGGCTCCTGCTCGCCTCCGTCGCCTGCGACTCGTCGCCGGACCACGGGACCGACGTCGGCTTCGACGGTCCGCCGCCGGACGTGCCGCTCCCGACCGGGACGGCGTGTCCCGAGGCGGCGGCGCCGGTGCCGGTGACCGACCCCGACCGACGGGTCGGGACCGGGACGCCGGAGAGCTGCACCGAGGCGGCGCTGCGCGCGGCGGTCGAGGCGCTCAACGCCGCGGGCGGCGGCAGCTTGGCCTTCGATTGCGGCACGGCGGAGCACACGATCACCCTGACCGCCGAGCTGTTCCTCGACGCGCCGTTCGTGATCGACGGCGGCGACTCGATCACGCTCAGCGGCGGCGGCGCGGTGCCGATCCTGGTCTGCGACCACTACGTCGAGCTGACGGTGCAGCGGATCCGGCTGGTGCGGGGCCGCGCGGCCGAGTCGGGGGCCGCGATCCACCTGCCGTGGTTCGGGACCCTGCGGGTGCTCGGCGTGACCTTCGAGGACCACGAGTGCAGCGGGGTCGATTCCGACATCGGCGGTGCGATCTTCGGCGGCGGGCTGACCGAGTTCCTGGTCTCCGACAGCAGCTTCGTGCGCAACCGCGCGGCCAACGGCGGGGCGATCGTCTGCAACGGCAGCAACCTGGCGATCGTCAACAGTGCGTTCGTCGAGAACGTCGCGCACGGCCACGGCGGCAGCGGCGACCGGGGCGGCCTGGGCGGCGCGGTGTACATCGATGGCATGCACAGCGAGACCGGGCCGCCCGAGCCGTTCGTGCTGTGCGGCTCGATCTTCCGCGGCAACCGCTCCAACGGGCACGGCAGTGCGGTGTTCGAGTACTTCTATCCGCCGCAGACGGCGACGATCCGGCAGTGCGAGTTCGCGGACAACGCGGTGCTCGAGGGCACCGGCGGCGCCGTGTACCACGAGGCGGCCCCGCTGGCGCTGCTCGACTCGACCTTCGCCGGCAACACCGCCGCCCAGCACGCCGGAGCGATCTTCATCGGCACCAGCTCGCCGGCGACGATCGTCAACTGCACCTTCGCCGGCAACGAGGTCCCCGAGGTCGGCGCGGCGATCTTCTCCCAGCAGGACCTGAGCTTCACGAATTGCACCTTCGCCGACAACCACGCCGACTACGGTCCCGCGATCTACAACGAGAGCGGCACGGTGCGGCTCGACAACACGATCTTCTCGAACAACGCCGCCGTCGGCCCGTACAACGGCCAGAGCTGCATGCGGACGATGGACGGCGGCGGGCACAACCTCCAGTGGCCGCCCGAGCGGCCCAACGGCACCGACGACACGCCGTGCGTCGAGGGGATCGCGTTCGGCGATCCGCAGCTCGGGCCGCTGGCCGACAACGGCGGCCCGACGCGCACGATGCTGCCGGCGGCGGGCAGCCCGGTGCTCGAGGCCGGGGCCGGCTGTCCGGAGGCCGACCAGCGGGGCGAGCCGCGGGAGGCCGCGACGTGCGACCTGGGTGCGGTGGAGGTTCCGTAGCGCCTCAGCCGGCCGCTTCCCGGTCCAGCCGCGACACCACCGCCAGGCACAATCGCACGGCTTCCTCGAGGTGTTCCTCGCGGACGTGCTCGGGCGAGTCGCCGGGCGAGTGGTAGTGGTCGAGGAACCCGGCGTCGTTGAGGCGGATCAGCGAGGCGGCGGGGAGGCCGCGCGTGCTGAAGCTCGCGGCGTCGGTCAGGCCGTGGGTCAGGTACTTGCGGGCGAGCGGGATGCCGGCGTCGCGGGCCGCGTCTTCGACGAGTCGCAGCGCTTCCGGCGCGTGCCGGGCCCCGGCCAGCATTTCGCCCGTCAGGACGTGGAGGCGTCCGGACTGCCCGAGGCTTTCGAGGTTGACCAGCACGGCGTCGCGGAGCTCGTCGCGATGCCGGAGGGCGAAGTCGCGGGAGCCCTTGAGCCCGGCCTCCTCGGAGCCGAAGGCGACGACGCGGACCTCGACATGGCGCGGCCGGTCCGTCGCCAGCCGGCGGGCCGTCTCCCAGGCCGTCGCCACGGCGCTCAGGTTGTCGTTGGCGCCCGGCACGGCGTCGCGGCGGATCATCCCGCCCAGGACCAGCAGGGCGAAGGCGGCGCCGAGGCCGCACAGGCCCAAGAGCGCCCACTCGACGGGGCCGCGGGGACCGCCGCCGACGTGCCCCGCGGCGATGCGTGCGACCGACAGCCCGAGCAGCGTGAGGTACGAGACGAAGAACAGCAGCATGCCGCGGGAGAGCCAGGGGAACCACGACGCGCGGGCGAGGAGCGGCATACGGAAGGCCGAATCGATGTGTCCCGCGAACAGGACGGTCCGCCGGCGCTCGCCGGCAGGCGCCAGCGTGCCGTGCACGTTGGTGCTGTCGGCGGCCGGCAGGAACAGGGCCGGCAGGTCGAGGTCGAGGGCGCGATGGGCGAGCAGGACGAGGATCGCCAGGCCGAGGAAGGACAGTGCGCCGTAGGGGCAGACGAAGTAGACGCCGAGCGCCAGCAGGTAGCAGCCGCCCATGGTCGCCAGCAGCCCCTGGAGTCCGAAGGGGGTGGTGCGGAAACGTTCCGTTGCGGCGGGGAGGCCCCAGGCCTCGAGCCGCGCGCGGAGCCGCTCGGCGGCGGCGGCCTCGGCGGCGCTGCCGGAGGGGCGCGGGCCGACCTCGCGACACAGCTCATCGATCAGGTCGCGCACCCGCGGATTCGCGCCGACCGTCTCCGCGGCGGAAGCCGGGGAGGCCGGCGACAGGTCCTCGGCCGTGGTGCCGGTCGGTCGCGTTTCGGCGGCGGGGCCGTCGGGTCGCTGCGTCGAGTCCATGGTGCGGCAGGCTAGCACGGGGTGCCGGCGGCGCGCGACCCGGATGGACGCGACGGAGCCGCGCCCCCCCTTTGGAAGGCGCGGCGGGTCCGGACGGAGCGGCCGCGGGCGGATGCTCGCGGTTCGGATCGGGACTTCCGACCGGCCTGGCTAGTCGATGCAGATCGTGGGGGCGCGTCCCGAGAGGCCGGGTCTG
>JAFGHH010000393.1 GCA_016930215.1 Deltaproteobacteria bacterium | reverse complement strand
GGCCTCTGCCGTGTGAAGCGAGTGCGGCCCCCACACGCCGCTCTACAGCACCATGCTCTGCACCGCATCATCCCAGCTCGTCGGCACTGACGGGTCGAGGCGACGTCCTGCCGCGCATGGCGTCGCAAGGGAGGTGTGCTGACGGATTGCTGACATAGGACAGGCAGTCCTCCGTGGATGAACACTCGCAGTTTGGAGCTGCTCGGCATCTCGATCGCCTATCCAACCCGCGGCTTCCACCTCACCCTGCCCGCATCCCGGAGCGTTGCGAGCAGCGGCCCAGCCGCCGGCGTTGGCCGGTCTGCCGGGGTCCCAAGCTAGGGATCTACGTCCCACCTTCCTGGATCCTTGCGCGACAGCGCTCTGCCATCGTCTGGGGTGCCGAGACCTTCGTGTCACAACCCCGCGGGTGGCGGTGTTGTTCAGGACGGCAACGCTTCCGATCAGGGGCTCAACGCATGCAACTCCCAGCGGTCCATCCCATCCTCGAGGCCCGGGACGCGGCCGGCGGCGCGGCCGAGGCGCCGACCCCGCGGCCGGCCGTGGTCGCGGTCGACCTGGTCAAGACCTACGGCAGCGGCGAGGCCGCCGTGACCGCCCTGGGCGGCGTCTCGGCGTCGTTCACGGCCGGCCGCTTCAGCGCGATCATGGGGCCGTCCGGCTCGGGCAAGTCGACGCTCCTGCACTGCCTCGCCGGGCTGGACACGGTCGATTCGGGCGAGGTGCTGATCGGCGACACCGACATCACGCGGCTCAAGGACAAGCAGCTGACCCGGCTGCGGCGCTCCGCGATCGGGTTCGTGTTCCAGTCCTTCAACCTCCTGCCCACCCTGACCGCGGCGGAGAACATCGAGCTGCCGCTGCGCATCGCCGGGCGCCGGCTCGACCGCGACTGGCTCGACGGCATCGTGCGCACGCTCGGGCTCGGCGACCGGCTGCGCCACCGGCCCTCCGAGCTCTCCGGCGGGCAGCAGCAACGGGTCGCCATCGCCCGCGCCCTGGTCACCCACCCCGTCGTGGTGTTCGCCGACGAGCCGACCGGCAACCTCGACTCGCGCGCCGGCCAGGAGCTGCTCGGCCTGCTGCGGCACAGCGTCACCGAGCTGGGCCAGACGATCGTGATGGTGACCCACGACCCGGTCGCGGCGTCCCACGCCGACGGGGTGCTGTTCCTCGCCGACGGGCGCCTCGCCGGCGAGCTCGAGAAGCCGACGGTCAGCGCGGTCCTCGACCGGCTCGGCGGGCTGGAAGAGGGTCGGTGACGCGGTGCTGCGCGCCTCCCTCAGCGGGCTGCTTTCCTACCGCGGCCGGCTGACCGCGACCGTCCTCGCCATCGTGCTCGGCGTCGGCTTCGTCACCGGCACGCTGGTCTTCACCGACGCTTTGCGCACCACCTTCTACGACCGCTTCGCGCAGGCGGAGCGCGGCGTCGACGCCGCCGTCACCGCCCGCGACGACGGCCGGCTCGACGAGACGGCGCTCGACGCCGCCCGCGCGGTCCCGGGCGTCGCCGTCGCCGAGCCGCGCCTGGCCGACCAGGTGCGCATCCTCGACCGCGACGGCCGTCCCCACGCCCCGGACCGCCGGGAGCGGACGCTCGGCATCTCCGTCGCGTCCGACCCGCGGCTGCGCTGGCAGGACGCGACCAGCGGGCGGCTGCCCGCGGCCGCCGGCGAGATCGCCGTCGACGCGGCCACCACCCAGCAGCTCGGCCTGCGCGAGGGCGACAGCGTGCGGATCGCCGCCGAGGGGCGGGTCGAGACGTTCACGTTCGTCGGCACCGTCGACCCGGGTCTCGGCGCCGCCTTCCTGAACGACGAGGGCGGCGGCGTGGCCGCGATCCCGACCGAGTCCCTGCGGCGGCTCCTCGGCGCGCGCGGCTACGACCGCATCGACCTGGTCGCCGGGGACGGCGTCGGCCAGGCGGCGCTGCGGCGCGACGCGGCCGAGGCCCTCGGCGGCGCCGTCACCGTGCGCACCGGCGACGAGCTGCGCCAGCGCGCCGCCGAACAGGTCGCCAGCCAGGCCGGCCAGCTCAACACCGTGCTCCTGCTGTTCGGCGGGGTCGCCCTGCTGGTGGCGGCGTTCGTCATCTACAACACCTTCACCATCCTCGTGGCCCAGCGCAGCCGGCAGCTCGCGCTGCTGCGCTGCGTCGGCGCCGCGCGCGGCCAGGTCTTCCGCACCGTGCTCGGCGAGGCGGCGGTGCTCGGCCTGCTGTCGTCGCTGCTCGGCCTCGGCGCGGGCTTCGGCGTCGCGCTGGGCCTGCGCCAGCTCCTCGCGAGCCTGGGCGCGGACGACGCGCCCGCGTCGTTCGGCCTCACCCCCGCAACGGTCCTGATCGGCGTCGCGACCGGGCTGGCCGTCACCGTCGTCGCCGCCATCCTGCCCGCGCGCAAGGCGACCAAGGTCGCGCCCCTCGCGGCCATGCGCAGCCAGGCGGTCGCGAGCGCGACGCGGCCCGGCTGGGTCGCCGGGACCGCCGCCGTCCTGCTGCTGCTCGCCGGCGCCGGCGCGCTGTGGCTGGCGGTCGCCGCCGGGAGCGTGGTGGCGCTGTTCGCCGGCGGCGCGCTCACCGCCGGGAGCCTGGTGCTCGGCAGTCCGCACCTGGTCGGCCCCGCGGGCCGGCTGCTCGGCACGGTCAGCGGCCTGACGCGGCGCGTCCCCGGGCGGCTCGCGGTCGCCAACGCCACCCGCAACCCGCGCCGCACCGCCGCGACCACCACGGCGCTGATGATCGGCGTCACCCTCCTGAGCGCGTTCGCGACCGGCGCCGCCAGCCTCAAGGCGTCGGTGACGGCGGCCATCGCCCAGCAGTTCCCCGTCGAGTTCGCCCTCACCAACAGCTTCGGCGAGACCGTCCCGCGCGCGGTCGTCGAGCGCCTGCGCGAGCGCGGGGACCTCGACGTGGTGGCCCTCCAGCGGACCGCGACGTCCGAGATTGGCGGCGGGCGGACCACCGCCATCGGCGTCGACGGCGGCTACCTCGACGCCCTCCGCGGCGGCGCCCTCCCGCAGCCGGTCACCGCCGGCAGCCTCGGCGACCTGCGCGACGGCACCGTGGCGGTGAGCGCCCGCCTCGCCGCCGACGACGGCCTGACCCTCGGCGACACCCTCGACACCGCCGCCGGAGGCCGGCGCGCCGAGCCGCTGCGCGTCGTCGCCATCTACGGCTCGGCCGACGCGCCCAGCTCGATCCATCTCACCCTCGACGAGCACCGCCGGCGCTTCGAGGGCGGCTTCGAGACCGTGCTCGTCTCCGCCGCCCCCGGCGTCAGCGCCGCCGCGGCGCGCGGCGCCGTGCTCGACGCGGCCAGCGCCTACCCCGACCTCGACGTCGGCGACCAGGCCACCTACGTCGAGCGGCTGACCAGCGCGGTCAACGGCCTGCTCGCGCTGGTCGGCGGCATGCTCGCCCTCGCCATCGCGATCGCGCTGCTCGGCATCGCCAACACCCTCGGCCTCAGCGTGGTCGAGCGGGTGCGCGAGTCGGCCCTGCTGCGCACGCTCGGACTCACCCGGGTGCAGCTGCGCGCCATGCTCGCGGCCGAGGCGGTCCTGACCGCCATCCTCGGCGCCGCGCTCGGGCTGGGCCTCGGGCTCGTGTTCGCCCGGGTCGCCGTCGCGGCGGGCCGCGACCTGGACCTGACCGTCTTCGCCGTGCCCGTCGGCCAGCTCGCCGCCGGCGTCGCGGGCGCGGCCGTGATCGGCCTGCTCGCGTCGATCCTGCCCGGCCGCGCCGCGGCAAGGACCGACCTGGTCGGCGCGATGGCGGCGGAGCGCTGAGCGGAAGGGACGGACCCGAGGCGGAAATCCGCTACTCGATCCTGACCGACGACGACCACACCAAGCTGTTGGACCAGGCCCGCCGGGCGGAGAACAAGCTCGGCCTGGCCGAGCACCTCGCCGACGCCTCGGCCCGGCTGGGGGTCAGCACCTTCGCGCTGGCGCTGCTGCTGGCCGGCGCCGAACCCGAGGAGCCGGCCACCGCGGTGACGCTAGTGCCGTATCAAGCAACGTTTGCCTCGTTCGAGGGT
>JAFGHH010000046.1 GCA_016930215.1 Deltaproteobacteria bacterium | reverse complement strand
GGCGTCGGCGAGGTTGGCGACGACGGTGGCGGGCACGTTGACCGACTCGCCCGGCAGCTCGCCCTCGCGAACCTCGATCGACTCGCTGGGCAGGTGCATCACGGCGATCGAGATCCAGGTCGGTTCGACGGAGGCCGAGAGGACCAGCTCGGCGCCGAGGGCGCCGCCCAGCCGGTGGCCCTCCTCCATCGTGGTGATCTCGGTCAGCCCGAGCTGGCTGAGGGCGGTGGCGACGGCGGGACCGGACTGCAGGAGGTAGCCGGCGCCGAGCATCGCATCGCGGATCGCGCCCTCGACGTTGGCCGCGAGGGCGGCGTCGGCCGAGCGGACGGGCATGACGGCGGCGGTCTGGGCCGCGGCGAGGGGCGTCGCGAGCGCGATTGCCGCGGCGAGCGCCGCGACGGCGGGCGCATGCGGCCTCCAGGGTCGATACGTTGGAGCGGACACTCGTCTTCCCTCCGTTTCGCGGGCTACTGGCAGGCGAAGCTGCAGGGGGGGTAGAGCGGCAGCATCGTGGCGGTGCATTCCAGCTCCGCGTCGCACGGCGTGTCGCAGTCGGCGCACGCCGTGTTGTCGATGGCGCGACAGGCCCCCGAGCAGCACCGTTCGGCGTTGGTGACCATGGCGCACATGAACCCGGCGCCGGGGCGGCACGCGTTGGACGTGCCGCACTTGCACTCGCTGTCGACGCAGGCGTCGGCGAGGGTGGGGTTGCAGGCGCTGCCGCAGCCTCCGCAGTTGTGGACGTCGCTGCTGATGTCGATGCAGCTGCCGGAGCAGCAGGCCTCGCCCTCGCCGCACGGGCCGCCGGTGGCCCCGCAGACGCAGGCGCCCGAGGAGCAGGTGTGCCCGGCCGGGCAGACGTTGCCGCAGGCGCCGCAGTTGTTGGGGTCGGCGGTCACGCTGCGGCAGCCGTCGGCGCAGCAGATCTGGCCGGTCCGGCAGGCGGCCGTCCCGCCGCAGGCGCACTGGGCGCGGCCGCCGATCTCGGCGCAGCGGTCGGCGAGCGGCGGGTCGGACTCGAGGCACCGGTTGCCGCAGTAGCCGCAGTTGTCGACGTCGGTGGTGACGTTCGTGCAGGTCTCGCCGCAGCAGCGCTCGGGGAGGACGCACGGCGGGGAGCAGGCCGACGTAAGGCAGATCCCGTTGTCGCAGATCTGCCCGGCGTCGCAGACATGACCGCAGCTACCGCAGTTGGAGGAGTCGCTGCGCGTATCGACGCAGCCGAGGCCGCAGCAGGTCTGGCCGTCGCCGCAGCCGCCCGGACAGGCCTCGCCGGTGCAGACGCCGAGGGTGCAACCGATGCCGTCGGGGCAGGCCATGCCGCACGCGCCGCAGTTGGCGCGGTCGGAATTGAGGTTGGCGCAGGCGCCGTCGCAGCAGATCGACCCCGCGGCGCACGTCGTCCCGCCGCAGACGCACAGAGCGCGGACGCAGCTGCCGCCGTTGCAGCTGTGGCCGCACGCGCCGCAGTTCTCGGGGTCGCTGGCAAGGTCGACGCAGTCGTCGGCGCCGCAGGTCGCCGGTGCGGCCAGCGTGCACTCCTCCTCGGTCCCCGCGCACCGCACGCCGACCGCGAGCAGCACCCCGACCACCAGCGCGGCCAGAATCGCGTGATATGCCCTTATCATGCTGCACCTCACCGAAATTCCCCGGCGCGGGCAAGCTACCATCCGACCCCAGGGGTGTCAAACGAGCGGCGATTTCACTTCAGGGTGGCGCGGGAGATCACGACGCGCTGGACCTCGCTGGTCCCCTCGTAGATCGTCGTGACCCGCGCGTCGCGCAGGTGTCGTTCGATCGGGTACTCCTTGACGTAGCCGTAGCCGCCGTGGACCTGGAAGCAGCGGGCACAGATCGCGTTGGCGCGTTCGGTGGCGTAGACCTTGGCCATCGAGGCTTCGCGGGAGAACGGCCGTCCCTGTTCCTTGAGCCAGGCGGCGCGCAGCAGCAGCAGCCAGGCGGCGTCCCACTCCGCGGCGCAGTCGGCCAGCATCCATTGGATCGCCTGGAACTCGGCGATCGGCCGCCCGAACTGCCGGCGGTCCCGGGCGTAGGCCGTCGCCTCCTCCAGGGCGGCGCGGGCGATCCCGAGGCCCTGGGAGGAGATGCCGAGGCGGCCGCCGTCGAGCGCCATCATCGCGATGCGGAAGCCGCGCCCCTCGTCGCCCAGGAGCGCGCCGGCCGGCAGCCGGCAGCTGTCGAAGTGCAGCGACACGGTGGAGGAGGCCCGCAGGCCCATCTTGTCCTCGTGCCGCCCCACCTCGAAGCCCGGCGTCCCGGGCTCGACCAGGAACGCGGAGAGCCCCGCCGTGCCCGGTCCCCCGGTGCGGGCCCAGACCACGATCACGCCCGCGCGATCGCCGGAGGTGATCCAGGCCTTCTCGCCGTTGAGCACCCAGCCGTCGCCGTCGCGGCGCGCGGTGGTGGTCATCGAGCCCGGGTCGCTCCCGGCGCCCGGCTCGGACAGGCCGAAGGCGCCCGCCGCGTACTCGCCGCTGGTGATCTTCGGGATGTGCCGGTGCCGCTGCTCGTCGGTGCCGAACTGCTGGATCACCTCCGCGACCATGTTGGTCACGCTCATCGTCACCGCGGTCGAGGCGCAGGCGGCGGCGATCTCGGTGAGCGCCAGGACGTAGGCCACGGGCCCCGCCTGCGCTCCGCCGAACTCCTCGCGGACGTTCACGCCCATCATGCCGATGTCGGCCAGGCGCGCGAGGATCTCCGTCGGGAAGCGGGACTCGCGGTCGAGCGCCGCGGCGACCGGGGCGATCTCCCGGCGCGCGAAGTCGCGCGCCATGTCCCGCACCAGCAGCTGCTCGGGCGTCGGTTCGAACTGCATCGGTCCCTCTCAGAAGGCCAGGGTGACCTTGGCTCCGCCGGGGCCGGGGTCCGCGAGCTGCCAGGTACGCGCCGCGGCGGCCAGGCAATCGGCCTGCGCCTGATGGTCGGCGTCGGGCGGCGTGGCGCCCGCCTCCTGCACCAGCCCCCCGGTCGCCAGGTAGAGCGTCAACGTGTAGCCGCTGCTGCCGTCGAGACAGGCGTCGATCTCGGGCCGGTAGGTCCCGTCGATCTCCGGGACCTGGTTCGGGGTCCAGGTCGCGGGGTAGGCGACCGCGTCGGGCGGATCGAGCTCGATCGGGAACACGGCCTCGGTATCGCCGCCGCGCGGCCGCGGGAAGGTCGTCCCGCGAACGACCTGCAGCATGCATTCGAGCGCCGCGTGGTCGCCGAGCTGCGAAGCCTCGACGAAGGCCCACTTGACGGAGCCGTCGCGCGCCACGCCGACGTGGAACCGCACGTCGCCGGCCAGGTTGCGGACCCGACGCAGCCCCTGCTCGTAGCAGCCGACGAGCCGGGGCGCGGCGTTCTGGAAGGTGCGCCGCACCTCGTCGTGGGAGAGCGACCCCATCGTCTCGACCTGGACGTTCGGGTCGTCCGGCGGCTCGACCGGCGCGGGCGGCCGTGGGGGAGGAGGGGGCGGCACCGGCGTGGGGCAGGCGGCGAGGCCACCGAATGCCAGCGCGGCGCAAAGCACGAATCCCCCCCACCATCCCGCGGCCGGGTGCCGCGACTCGCCGTCGTATCGCCTCATCGTCGTCACTTCCCCTGGAACGCGGGCTTGCGTTTCGCCAGGAAGGCCCCCATCCCCTCCTGCTGGTCGTGGGTGCCGAACAGGGCCGCGAAGGTCTGCTTCTCCAGCTCGAGCGCGGCGGGGAGCGGCAGGTCGTAGCCGTGATTCATCGCGCGCTTGGCCTGGGCGACGGCCACGGGACCGGCGGCGGCCATCCGTCCGGCCAGTTCCTTGGCCTTGCCGAGCAGCTCGGCGGGCGGGAAGACGGCGCAGGCCAGGCCGATCCGCAGGGCCTCGGCGGCATCGATCGTGTCGCCGCTGAACACGAGCTCCTTGGCCTTCTGCAGGCCGACGAGCCGAGCGAGGCGTTGGGTGCCGCCGAAGCCGGGGATGATCCCGAGCTTGACCTCCGGCTGTCCGAACTTCGCCTTCTCGCCGGCGTAGATCACGTCGCAGGCGATCGCGAGCTCGGTGCCGCCGCCCAGCGCGAAGCCGTTGACCGCGGCGACCACCGGCTTCGGGCAGCCGGCGATGGTGTCGCCGATGGCGTGGCCGAGGTCGGCGAAGGCCCGACCTTCCATCGGGGACATCTTCGACATCGCGGCGATGTCCGCGCCGGCCACGAACGCCTTGTCGCCGGCGCCGGTGAGCACGATCGCGCCCACCGCGTCCTCGCACGCCGCCTCGCTCAGCGCCCCGAGCAGGTCGCGGCAGACCTGCGGGTTGAGGGCGTTGAGCTTGTCGGGCCGGTTGATCGTGACCACCGCGACCGCCCCGTCCCGCTCCAACAGCACCGTCTCGTAGGGCATGGCTTGCCTCCGTCGCGGGCCGCTCGGCCCGCCGTTCAGCCTTCGTACTTGTAGAATCCGCGCCTGACCTTGCGGCCCAGCCAACCCGCCTCGACGTACTTGCGCAGCAGCGGACACGGCCGGTACTTGTCGTCGCCCAGGCCCTTGTGGAGCACCTCGGCGATCGCCAGGCAGGTATCCAGGCCGATCAGGTCGGCCAGCGCCAGGGGTCCCATCGGGTGGTTCAGGCCGAGCTTGATGCCGTTGTCGATGTCCTCGGGCGTCCCGAGCCCCTCCATCAGGGCGTAGCAGGCCTCGTTGAGCATCGGCAGCAGGATCCGGTTGACGATGAAACCGGGCGCGTCCTTGGCGGTGATGCAGGTCTTGCCCATCTTCTCGGCCAGCGCCTTGACCGCGTCGTAGGTCTCGTCGTCGGTCTGGAGCGCGCGGATCAGCTCCACGAGCTTCATCACGGGCACGGGGTTCATGAAGTGCATCCCGATCACCCGGGCCGGCCGCTTGGTCGCGGCGGCGATGAGCGTGATCGAGATCGAGGAGGTGTTGGTGGCCAGCACGGCCCGCGCCGGGCACGCCTCGTCCATGCTCCGGAACAGCTTGAGCTTCAGCTCGATCTGTTCCGTGGCGGCCTCGATCGCCAGGTCGACGTTCTGGAAGGCGGCCACCGAGTCCACCGGCTCGAGCCGTGCCAGCACGGCCTCGCGGCGAGCGGCGTCGAGCTTGCCCTTCTCCACCGCCTTGCCCAGCAGCCGGGCGATGCCGGCCTTGCCCTTCTCGGCGATCTCGCGATTGATGTCGGCCATCAACACGCGCAGGCCGGCCTCGGCCGCCACCTGCGCGATGCCCGCGCCCATCTGCCCCGTCCCGAGCACCCCGATCGTCTTGAACTCCATGGTTGTTCCTCCGTCCGTGACTAGCGCGACACCGTCATCGCCAGGGCCTCGCCGCCGCCGATGCAGAGCGAGGTGCACCCGCGGCCGACCTTCCGGTCCTCCATGAGGTGCAGGAGCGTGACGAGGACCCGCGCGCCGCTGGCCCCGATCGGGTGACCGAGCGAGACGGCGCCGCCGCGCGGGTTGACCTTCGCCGGGTCGAGCTTCAGTTCCTGCATCGCGGCCATCGTGACCACCGAGAAGGCCTCGTTGATCTCCCAGAGGTCGACGTCGGTCGTCTTCCAGTTTGCGCGTCGGAGCGCCTTCTGCATCGCCGGGATCGGCGCCGTCATGAACCAGTCGGAGGCCTGGGCCGCCCCTTCGTAGGAGACGATGCGGGCGATCGGGGTCAGGCCGTGCTTCTTGACCGCCTCGGCCGAGGCGAGGGCGAGGGCGGCGGCCCCGTCGTTGATGCTCGAGGCGTTGCCGGCGGTGATCGTGCCGTTCTTCGGATCGAAGGCCGGCTTGAGCGTGCGCAGCTTGTCGGGATTGCCGCGGCCCGGTTCCTCGTCCGTCGCCATCCGCAGCGGAGGGCCCTTCTTCTGGGCCACCTCGAACGGCACGATCTCGCGCGCGAACTCGCCGGCCGCGATGGCCGCGGTCGACCGCCGGTAGGACTCGATGGCGAAGTCGTCCTGCATCTCCCGGGTGTACTTGTACTTCTGCGCGCACTGCTCGGCGCACAGGCCCATGTGCTTGTCGGTGTAGACGTCCCACAGGCCGTCGTTGACCATCAGGTCGACGACGACGTCCTTGCCCATCCGGAAGCCCTGGCGGGCCTTGGGCAGGCTGAACGGGGCCTGGGTCATGCTTTCCATGCCGCCGGCGACCACGATCTCGCAGTCGCCCAGCGCGATCGCCTTCGCGCCGAGGATCACGGCCTGCAGGCCCGAGCCGCAGACCTTGCCCACGGTCGTGCAGGGAACGCTGTCCGGGATGCCGCCGAAGAGCGCGGCCTGTCGCGCCGGGGCCTGGCCCATCCCGCCCGTCAGCACGCAGCCCATGTAGACCTCATCCACGAGCTTCGGATCGAGGGTCGCGCGTTCCAGCGCGGCGCGAATCGCGGTCGCCCCCAGCCGCGCGGCGGGGACATCCTTGAAGATGCCCAGGAAACTGCCGACGGCCGTGCGGACGGCCGAGACGATGAACACTTCCCTTCCCTGCATCGCCGACTCCTACCACTCGCGGTCGCCGGGACATTTCCGTCCGCGGGCCCGGTTGGGGAGCCCCGGCGCGTCGGCGGCAACCGCGCGCGACGGCCGGTGGGGCTCCTACTTCAGTTGCTCCTTGAGCGTCTTGCAGCCTCCGTGGTCCGGGTTGGCCTGCAGGCCTCGTTCGATCATCGACAGCGCCTTCGGTTTCTCGTTCTTGCCGATGTGCATCTCGGCCAGGTGGAAGTAGACGTCGGCCTTGTCGACACCGCTCTGGGGGTCGATCTTCTGCAGCAGCAGCGGGCGCAGCTTCTGCATCGACCGCTCGACCTCGCCCTCCTGCTGGTACAGCAGGCCGAGGCGATAGGCGACGGCGACGTTGGTGACATCGATCCGCGCGGCTTCTTCCAGGCGCGTGCGGGCGCCGGCGCGGTCGCCCTTGGCCTCCAGCGCGGCCGCCAGCCGTTCGAGGTAGACCGCGGTTTCCTTGCCGCGCCGTTTGCCGGCGCCTTCCTCGCCCGTCACCAACTGCTCCAGGATCGGGATCGCCTCGTCGGTCCGCCCCTCCTGGGTCAGCAGGTCGCAGAGCCTGACCAGCACGTTGCGGTCGTCCGGCGCGATGGTCCGCACGGCCTCGACGAGCTGCAGGGCCTTGGCGCGGTCGCCGAGCTTCTCGGCGTGCACGCCGGCGACCTCGAGCAGCGGAGTCACCTTGTCCTTGTCGTCGGCGACGAAGCGCAGCGCGTACTCGGCGTACGCGGCCCAGGTCGGCCACTCGTTGGCCTGCTTGGAGAGGGCGAGGACGGCGTCCACGGCGCCCCGGTTCTCCGGGTTGGCCTGGACCGCCTGCTGGTAGTTGAGCAGCGCGCCGGGGACGTCTTTCAGGTGGTCCTGCTTCACCTTGCCCAGCCGGACGAGCGCCTCGGAGACGTCGGCCGGGGCGCCGCCGCTGCCCACGGCGCGTTCCAGCACCTCCACGCACTTCGCCCAGTCGCCCTTCCGCTCGTGGATCCGCGCCAGGGCGGCCAGCGCCAGCGTGTGGTTGGCCTCGCGCGCCAACACCCTCTCGAAGTACTCCACGGCGCCGTCCGGGTCGTCCATTTCGCGCTCGCGGATCTCGCCGATCTTCACCAGGAGCCGCAGCTCCTCCGTGGGGTCGTGGCCCTCGGCCTCGCGCACCCAGGTCTCGAAGTGCATCGCCAGGTCGTCCCAGCGTTGGAGCGACCCCAGCAGCCGTTCGACGCGCCCGCGCGCCGCGGCATGGGTGCGCTCGACGTCGAGCATCTGGAGCGCGAAGTCCAGCGCCTCCTCGGGCGCCTCGAGCCGCGTCTCGGCCAGCTCGGAGAGCCGCTCCAGGAGCGCCAGGCGGGCGGCGGCGTCGGTGCTCCGGTCCAGCCGGTCGCGCAGCAGGTCGCGCAGGTCGTTCCAGCGCTCGTGCCGGGAGTAGTGGCCTTCGAGCGTGCCGATCGCGTCGGGGTCCTCGGGCGCGTCGTCGAGGATTTCCTTGAGGGTCGCCAGGCCTTCCTCGGCGCGCTCGAGCGGTCCGAGCAGCAGTGCGCCGAGGCGCTTGCGAATGGCGTTGGCCGGGCCCGGGTCCGCGGTCACCTGCAGGCGCCGCGCGAGCAATTCGGCCAGCGTCGGCCATTCCTCGAGCCGCTCGCGCAGCGCGATCACGGCGTCGAGCGCCTCGAGGTCGGACTCGTCGTGTTCGAGCAGCCGGTCGTAGGCGCCGGCGGCGCGCTGGAGGTCGCCGAGACGCTCGACGGCGAGCTGGGCGAGCCCGCGGAGCAGGCGTTTCTTCTCTTCCAGGTCGTAGACCACGACCGCCCGCCGCTCGACGACATCGGCGAGCTCGGCGTGTCGGCCGAGGCGCTCGAGCAGCTCCTGGAGCTCGCGCAGCGACTCCTCGTGCTCCGGCTCCAGCGCCAGCAGGGCGCGGTGGAATTCGACGGCACGGCCGTCGTCGCCGGTGCGGGCGGCCCAGCGGGCGCAACGCAGCAGCAGCGCGGTCTTGGTCGAGGCGTCGTCGACCCGCTCGGCGGCCTTGGCCCCCAGCTCGATCAGCTGCGGGAACGCGCCCAGCACCTCGCCCAGCCGCTCGACATCCTCCAGCAGTCCGCTCTCGTCGGGCTGGGTCTCGAAGGCCCGCGCCAGGCAATCGAAGGCGCGGCCCGGGTCGTGCAACTGCTCCTCCGCCAGCTCGGCCATTTCGCGCAGCATCGCCACGCGCTCGCCGCCGTCGGCCAGCTCCTTGGTCCGGAGCTCCATCAGCTGGAGCAGGCTCCGGAACTCCCCGCGCGCGCGGTAGACAGGCCCGAGGATCTCGAGCAGCACGGGGAGCTGTTCGGTCCGGTCCCACAGCGATTCCAGCAGCTGCGTCGCCTCGACGTCGTCCGGCGTCCGTTCGAGCACGGCGCGCATGGCGGCGATCGCCGCATCGATGTCGCGGTAGCGCTCGAGGCGCAGCCGGCCGATGCGGAGCTCGATGCGGCTCTGCTGGGCGGGGTCGGGGGCGGCACCGAGCTTCCGCTCGAGGACCTCCACGAGGTCGTCCCAGCGTTCGAGACGCGAGTACAGGCGGTCCAGGGCCTCCAGCGACTCGGCCTCGGCGACGCCGGTGTCGAGGGCGGCGCGGTAGGCGACGACGGCGCGATCGACGTCCTCGATCTGGGACTCGGCAATCGCACCGGCGAGCATCCACAGCGCCCCGCCGGCCTGTGCGTCGGAGGTGACCTTGGCCTTGGCACCGAGGGCGTCGTACAGGTCGCCCCACTTGCCCAGCTGCACGGCCAGCCGCTGGGCCGCCTCGATCGCCGCGGGCGACGGGGCTTCCTCCCGCACCGCCCGCAGATGCGCCTCGAAGGCCTCGGCCGGCCGGCCAAGGGCCCGCTCGAGGAGGTCGGCGATCGACGCCAGTTCCTCGACCCGCGCCAGGGGGTCCTCGATCGCTTTCAGGCGCAGCTCGCGCAGCTCCAGCAGGTCCTGCCAGCGGCCGCGATGCCGCAACGCCGGCTCGAGGATGTCGAACACGCGGAAGCGATGCTCCTCGTCCTCCGCGATCGCCCGCAACGCCGTCACCGCCTCGACGGTGTCCGGCGCCAGGGCCAGGGCCCGCTCGTAGTGTTCGATCGCGGCGGTCGGGTCCTCGATCTGCTGCCGGGCGAGCTGCCCGAGGCGCAGTCGCAGGGCGAGCCGCTCGGCGTCGGTGCCGGCGGCGTCGAGTTTGCGCTGCAGGATCTCGACGAGGTCGTACCAGGCCTGATCGGCCTCGAGCAGCGCGTCGAGCGCGTCGAGCGCCTCGCGGTCGGCCGGGGCCTCCTCGAGCAGCGAGCGCCAGCTCTGGACGGCCGCGGCGTTGTTCTGGAGCCGCTCGTGCTGGGTGCGCGCCATGCGGGCGAGGGTTTCGCGGCGTCCGGCCGGGTCGGCCAGCACGGTCAGCTTGCGTTCGAGGAGCTCGACCAGCTCGGCCCAGCGTTCCCGGCGCTCGAACAGCGCCGCGATCGAGTCGTACAGCTTGAGGTCCGTTTCGTCGAGGTCGAGGGCCTTGCGGTAGAAGTCGATGGCGTCGTCGAGGCGCCCGAGCTGTTCCTCGCAGATCTCGCCTTGGCGCTGCCGGACCGCCTTCTGCTGTACGGCGTCGCCGACCATGTCGGCCCGCAGGTCCAGCACCTCGATCAGGCGGTTCCACTCGGCCAGCAGCGTGAGAAGGGCGTCGAGGCCGTCGATGGCCTCGAGATCGGCGGGCTCGAGCTGGAGCAGGCGCTCGTAGGCCGACACGGCGCCGCGGAAGTCGCCGAGGCGCCGGTCGAGCGTGCGGGCGATCTGGCGCAGGAGGTCGGCCTTCATCGTGCCGTCGTCGAGCTTCTTCAGGCCGGCCTCGAGCGCCACGACCAGTTCGGCCCAGCCGCCGAGCGCCGTCGCCAGGCGCTGGAGCTGCTCCAGCACGCCCTGGTCGCTGGGGTCCTCGGTGAAGGCGGCGGAGTAGGCGCGGAAGGCGCTGCGCGGGTCGTTGCCCTTGGCCTCGTACAGCCGCGCGATCTCCAGCCAGCGCAGGATCCGTTCGGTCGGGTCCTGCAGCGCCTCGAGCTCGACCTGGTAGACCTGGACCAGGCTCTCCCAGTCGTCGAGCTGCTGGTACACGGGGACCAGCGACTGGGCGACGCGGAAGCGCTGGTCGGGGTCGGACAGCAGGGACTCCATCGCCGCGATCGCCTCCCGGAAGGCCGGGTCGAGGCGCAGGACTTCCTCGAGGGTCGCCACGGCGCGCTCCACGTCGGCCAGTTGCTCCTGGTACAGCATCGCCAGGCGATAGCGGAGCGCGTTGCCGGAGCGTTCGTCCGCCAGCTGTTCGATCTGGCGCAGCAACAGGTCGGCCAGGTCGTCCCAGCGCTTCTCGTAGTAGTACAGCCGATCGAGGGCGGCGATCGCCTGGGCGTCGGCCGGGTCCACGTCGAGCACCTCGACGTAGACATCGATGGCCTGGGCGCGGTTCTCCTGCTTCTCCTCGAGGATCGCGGCCATGCGGAACAGCAGCGTCTTGCGCGCGGCCGGGTCGTACGTCCCGTCGGCGACCTGGCGCAGCAGCTCGAGCAGCGCGGCCCAGTCCTCGGTGGCGGCGAACACGCGTTCCAGCGCCCCCATTGCCTGCTGGTTGCTCGGCTCGAAGGCGTGGGCCCGCCGGTACGCCTCGCGGGCCCGCGGGAAGTCGCGAAGCCGCTCCTCGGCCACCTCGCCCAGGCGGAAGGCCAGGGCCGCCGTGGCCTGGGTATCGACGTCGGCATCCTTGAGGATCGCCTCGTACAGGTCCGCCAGTCGCGACCAGGTCGACATCACCCCCGCCAGTCGCTCGACGAGCTCCCGGCTGTCGGCATCCTCGATGTCCTCGCGGAACAGCCGGCCGTAGACGACGAACGCCTGGTCCAGGTTCTCCAACTGCTCCTCGTAGAGCTGGCCGACCTGCCGCAGGGTCTGCTTGCGGTCGTCGGGCGACTCCTCCAGGTCGTGGCGGACCAGCAGCACCTCGACGAGCTTCTGCAGCTCCATCCGCCGCCGGTAGACCTCCTCCAGGACGACGGCCGCCTCGGCCCGGTGGTCGCCCTCGCGCAGCAGCGACTCGAGCCGCTCGAGGGTCGGTGGGTAGGTCGGATTCGCCTCGAGCGCGGCGCGGTAGTGCTCGAACGCGCGCGGCGGGTCGCCGAGCTTCTCGAGCACGGTATCGGCGGCGCGCTGGCGCAGCGCGAGGACGTCCACTCCCGGCCATTCCAGCTGGCGTTCGAACAACGACACCAGCGGCGACCAGCGTTCGGCCTCGGCGTAGAGGCGCTCGAGCGCCGTCGTGGCCTCCGCGTTCCGTTCGTCCGCCTCCAGCACGGCCTCGTAGCAGGCGACGGCCGTGGACTGGTCCCCGAGCTTCTGCTCGCACAGTCGTCCCTGCTGCAGCAGCAGGGTGACCTTCTCCGCGGGGACCTGGGCCAGGTCCCCCTTGCGGCGGTAGATCTCGAGCAGGTCGGACCAGCGTTCGGTGGCCGTGTAGACCTGGTCGAGGGCGTCGAGGGCGCCGAGGTTGGCGGGGTCGTTGTCCAGGACCTTGGTGTAGTACTCGGTCGCCGTGTCGTACTGCGACGCCTGCCGGGCCAGTTCGGCCACGCGGAGGTAGACGGTGGTCTGCAGGGCGAGATCGATCAGGTCGGGGGCGACCTCGCGGTAGAGCGTGGCCAGGGCCGCCGCGTCGCCGGTGCCCCGCGCCAGCCGTTCGAGCTCGGCGACCGCGGCAGCCGCCTCCGGCGTGCCGGCCATCAGGCGGAAGGCCTGGCCGGCATAGCCGAAGGAACGGCGCACGTCGCCGAGCCCCACCTCGGCGACCTCGGCCGACCGCCGCAGCGCGGCGATCCGGCGCTCGTCGTCCTCGGCCTCGGCGGTCTCGATGTCGAGCATTTCCAGCAGGCGGCCGAAGCTGGCCTCCCGCTCGTAGACCCCGGCCAGGATGCGGGCCGCGGCAAGCTTGACGTCGGGCTCCGTCGTCAGCTGCTCCAGGGCCGTGCGGGCCGCGACGCTCTGACCGTCCCGCTCCAACGCGCGGCGGTACGACTCGACCGCCTCCGACAGGTCCTTGGTCCGCTCGCGCTGCACGTCGCCCATGTTGCACAGCAGCGCGACCTGCTCGACCGGGTCCGTGGCCAGCTCGAGCATCCGGTGCAGGGTATCGAGCAGGTCGGACCACTGCGCGGAGGCCTGGAACAGGCGGATCAGCGCCCGCACCGCGGGCACCTCGCCCGGCGCCTCGGCGAGAATCCCCTGGTAGGCCACGATCGCCTCGTCGCGATCGGCGAGCTTCTCCTCGAGCAGCTCGGCGATGCGGTAGGCGATGCTGCGGCGGTCCTGGGGGTCGGCGGCGAGCGTCGAGCGCCGGCGCAGCACGTCGACGAGCTTCAGCCACTGGCCGGCCTGGTGGTAGAGCCGCTCGAGCGCGCGCAGGTTGTCGGGGTCCTGCGGGGCGACCTCGTCGAGTTCCTCGACCGTGAGCAGCGCGGCGGCCCCGTCGTTGAGGAACGACTCCTGGATCTCGGCCACGCGGCGCAGCAGCTCCACGCGCCGTTCCGCGGTCTCCGCGAAGCGCGCCTGGATCCGCAGCACATCGACCAGGTCGGCGTGCCGTTCGCGCGCCGCGAGGATCCGCTCCAGGGCCTGTGCCGCGGGAATCGCGATCGAGGGGTCGTCGCGGTCGACGTCGAGCCAGCGGCGATAGGCCTGCTCGGCCTTGGCCGGGTCGTTGAGCGACTCGTCGTAGAGCGCCGCCAGCCGGCCGAGGAGCTCGGCGCGCAACGGGAGGTCGTCGCCGAGCTTCCCCAGGATGCCTTCCAGCACGTCGGCGTACAACGCGTGGAGCCCCTGGGCGTCGGCGATCCGCGCCAGTTGCGTGCGCGGCGCCGGGTCGGTCGGGTCGGCCTCCACCGCCTGCGAGTAGGCCTCGAAGGCGCCGTCGAGGTCGGTCAGGGCGTCCTCGCGGATCTGGGCGATGCGCGTCCACACCAGCACCTTGTCCGACGGTGTCGCCGCGGCCTCGAGCTTCACGGCCAGGACGCGACCGAGATCGGCATACCGTCCCGCCCGCTCGTGCAGCGGCGCGAGCAGGTCGGCCACCTCCTGGCGCAGCGTCTCGACCGCCAACAGGCGCTCGAGCGCCTGGAGCACGCGGGCGTCGTCGGGCCTGCGGGAGAGGATCTGGCGGTAGTCGTCGAGCGCGGCGGCGGGCTGTGCGAGCTTCTGCTCGCGCAGCTCGGCGATGCGCAGCCGCCGGTCCAGCTCGTCCTCGAAACGGACCACCGGCAAGGTCGTCTCGAGCAGCTCGACGAGCCGCTCCCACTGTTCCTGCTGCTGGTACAGGCGCTCGAGCGCCCGGATCGCGACCTCGTTGTCGGGCTGCAGCTCGCGGAGCTCGCGGTACGTGGCCGTCGCCTGGTCGGGCCGCTCGAGCATGTCCTCGAGCAGGAAGGCGAGCTGCTGGAGCATGTCGACCCGCACGGCGTCCTGGGTCGCGCGGTCGGCGCGGGCCCGCAGGAGTTGGGACAGGTCGTCGTAGCGCTCCTCGAGCTTGAGCAGCGCATCGAGCGCGGAGAACGACGCCGCATCGTCCGCGTCACGCTCGAGGATCAACCGGTGGTACCGCTCGGCGCGCTTGCGTTCGCCGAGAGCCTCGTCGCAGAGCACGGCCAGCCGGCGCGCCAGGCGGAGCTGGGCGTCGTCGCCGAGGCGGCCGGAGTCGTAGACCTCCTCCAGGCGCTTGACCTGGCCGGCGCGGTCCTTGACCACGGCGGCGAGGCGGTCGAAGTCGTCCCACAGCTCCTCCTCGGCGGGGTTCTCGCCGACCGCCTCGGAGAGCGTGAGGAACGCGGCCTCCGCATCGGCCAGCGCTTCCTCGTAGACCCGCGCCAGCCGCCGCATCAGCTCCAGTCGCTGCGACCCGGCGGCGGTTCCCTCGATGATGATCTGCAGCGCCCAGGCGAGCTTGGGGAAGTTGTTCGACTCGAGGTAGTGCGGCTCGAGGAACCGCGCGACGTCCAGGCGGTGTTCGGGCTTCGCCAGGTACTTCTCGAGCGCCGCGACGGCCTCGGCGTGGCCGGGTTCCGTCTGCAACACCTCGCGGAACGCTTCGATCGCCTTGGCCTCCTGCTCGAGGGGCCCGGCGAAGAGCTGGCCGAGTCGGAAGGTCAGCTCCATCCGGGCCGGGCCGGTTCCCGGCTTGCCGCGCTTGCGTTGCAGCACCTCGGCGAGCTCGGCCGAGCGGCCGGTGGCGTGGTAGATCCGCTCCAGGGCATCGAGGGCCGCATCGTGGTCCGGCTCGACGTCCAGGATCTGGCGCCAGGTCTGGACGGCCTCGTCGGTCCGATCGAGTCCCTCGTCGAGCAGCCCGGCGAGCTTGACGAGCCAGGCCAACCGGGGCGCAGCGTCCGCGGTCTCCTCCAGCCGTTCGCGGTAGAACGACGCGAGCAGCTCGAGCTTGCCGGAGGACTGCAGCAGGTGCTCGAGCGACTGGACGGCCTCGACCGCGCCGGGGTGTTCGCGCAGTACCCTGCGGTAGGCCTCGATGGCCGCATCGACGTCGCCGAGCCGCGAGGCCTGGATGCCGGCGATGCGGCGCAGCAGGTCGACCCGCTCCTCCCCCTTGGCCTCGGGCAGCCGCTTCTCGAACAGGCGCAGCAGGTCCTCGAACGCTCGCAGCTCCTCGGCATGCAGTTCGAGCGCGGCGACGACGTCGGCGTCCCGCGGGGCGAGCTCGTAGCAGTGCCGGGCCCACTCGAAGGCCCGCGCGGGCTCGTGGAGCCGCTCGGCGTACAACTCCCGAAGGCGCCGCGCGAGCGGCAGCTTGTCGTCCGGGGTCCGGGCGAGGTCGGCCAGCACGGTGAGGGCGCGGGCCAGCGCCTTCCAGTCCTCCTGCCGCTCGTAGATCCGCGCCAGCGCCTCGGCGGCCGCACGGTTCTGCGGCTCGACCTCGAGCACCCGCTCGTAGGCCCGGAAGGCGCGCTCGGGCTGCTCGATGCGCTCCTCGTAGACGCGCGCCGCCTTGAACGACAGTTCGATCCGCAGCGCCCGGTCGTCGGTGCGGTCGGCCGCCACGCCGAGGCTCTCGACGAGGCCTTCCCAGTCGTTCTGGGACTCGTACAGCCGCTCGAGGGCCGGGAAGTCGCCGGCCGCGAGGAACGACTCCTTGAGCATGCGGATCGCCTTGGAATGCCCGGGCTGCAGCTCGAGGATCTCCTGGTAGGCGGAGGCCGCCCGCTTGGGGTCGCGCAGGCGGTCCTGGTAGATGACGGCGAGCTTGCCCAGGAGCTGTACGCGGCCCTGCTCCGCCGTCTCGCGCTCGATGCGCTTGCGGACCACCCGCGCCACTTCCTCGAAGTCCTTCGCCCGTTCCGCGAGGCGCTCGATGATATCGAAGACGTCCTGGCGTTCCGGGTCGAGGTCCAGGATCTCCCACCACAGCCGGATCGCCTCTTCGCGCTTGTCGAGCCGCTCGCCGGCCAGCTGCGCGATCTGCGTCAGCTGCTCGACCCGCCGGTCCGCCGGGACGTCGGGCAGCTCGTCGACGAGGAGCGCGTACAGCTCCGGGAAGGCGCGGCGCTTGCCGTAGATCTCCTTGAGCAGGCCGTTGGTCTCGAGGTCGCGGGGGTCGAGCTGCCGGATCATCTCGAGCGGCTTGACCGCGTTGTTGAGGTTGTTCAGGCGCTGCATCCAGATCGTCGCGCTCTCGCGGTACAGGGCGACCTTCTCGTCCTTGCTCTCGGCGCCCTCGGCCCGCCGGGTAAGCAGCGCGATCAGATCGTTCCAGCGCCCGGCCTGCGTGAAGATCTCGCGCAGGGCCTGGAAGGCGCCGGCGTGGGTCGCGTCGAGCTCGAGGACCTGGAGCCAGGTCTTGATCACCATCATCTCGGAGCGGAGGTGATCCCGGTAGATCGCGACCATTTCCTCGAGCAACGCCGAGCGCCCCGCGACGTCCCCGGCCTCGACCGCGGCCAGCTCGCCCTTGTAGACATCGATCAGCGCGTTCCACTTCTCGGTCTTGCCGTACAGCCGCTTGAGCTGTGCGGCGGCGGTCCGGTCGCCGGGGCGCAGCTTGAGCACGCCCTTGAAGGCCTCGATCGCCCGCTCGTCGTTCTGCAGCCGCTGTTCGGCCAGCTCGGCGATCTCCTGCAGGTAGCGCACCTTCTCGTCGTCGTGTTCCGCCGCGCGCTGCGCCTCGAGCAGGATCTGGAGCAGGCGGGTGAAGTCGCCCGACTCCTTGCAGAACGTCCGGTAGAAATTCAGGGCAGCCGGGTGCGCCGGGCTCGTCTTGCGGATGCGCCGGAAGTACTCCTCGGCCGTCGCCGCGTCGTTGCGCATCCGCCAGTGCACCATCCCGATCTGGAACAGCAACTCGACCTCGGACTCGCCCTTCGGCCGCGTCTTGAGCATCTCCTCGTACAGCGCGACGAGGTGGTCGGCGTCGCCGACGGTCGTGCAGTAGTCGACGAGGAACGACAGCGCCGCGGTGTGCGCGGGGGCGTGGCCGAGCACCTCCTGGTACAGCTTGGCCGCCTTGTCCGGCTGCTCGAGCCGCACGTAGGCCTTGGCCGCCTCGCTGAGCAGCGCGACCTTCTCGTCGCGGGCCTTCGCCTCGCCCGCCAGCTGCACGAGCTGCGGGGCGAGGTCGTCGAGCCGCTTGGCCCGGCCCATCACGCGGATCAGCATCTGCACCGCGGCGTGGTTCGCGGGGTTCGCCCGCAGCGCGTTCTGCAGATGGCCGAGCACCGCCGGGGTGCGCTCCTTGGCCTTGCCCCCGAACGACTCCACCAGCCCTGCCACGCGCAGGTAGAGTTGGCTCTTGAGCGCCGGCTCGGTCTCCGAAACCGCCTCCTCCTCGAACCGCTCGACGATCCGCTTCCACTCCGCCGCCAGCTGTTCCAGCCGCTGCACCGCCTCCGTCGCCGCGGGCTGTCCGCTCGAGGCATCCAGTGCCTTGCGATAGGTCGCCAGCGCCTTCTTCACGTCGTAGAGCGACTCCTCCTCGATGCGCCCCTGCGCCACCAGCAGCTCGGCCCGCCGCTCGCCCTCCGCCAGCGGCAGCAACGCCTCGAGCAGCGCGGCCGCCTCGCCCCAGCGCCCCGCCTTCCCCAACTCCGCCACGACCGTCTCCGCGCGCGAGAGCGCCTCCGCGGCGTCCCCGGCAGCGGGTCCCGCCGCCGCCCACTCGCGGATCGCCGTCAAGGTCGACTCGTCACCCGGCGTCTGCAGCAGGGAGGAAAGCAGCTGGGGGAGTTGGGTTGACATCACGAAACCTCCTTCGCGACACGGACGCTGCGACCCCTCGAAAAGCGATCGAATTCCGCGGTCCGCACCCTCGGCAGGGGCCGATGATACGGAAGCCCCCCAAGCCCCGCAAGGGGGATCGAGCAGTTGAATTCGACGTTGCGCGCGCCCGTGCGAATGCGCTACACGCGAAGGCGGATGTGAAAGGAGCAACGATGCGCCGCTGCCCGTTTCCCGCCGTGATCACAGTCTTTCTCGCCGCCTGCGGGCCGCAGACGGACCCGGTCGAACCCCGGGAGGAAGGCCCGACCCTCGCCGAGGCCCGCGAAACGGTCGCCGCCTGCCAGTCCGAGCGCGTTCCGCTCGAGCGCTGGCAGCGTGCCGCCGCCGCGTTCCGCACGGCGACGAGCGACGGAACGCTGCCGGCGGAGGCGGCTGCCGAGGCCGATCTCGCCCTGGCGATGGCGGCCCTGGGCCAGGGACGGGCCGCCGAGGCGCGGACGCCGGCGCGGCGCGCCGCCGACACCCGACCGGACTGGGCCTGCGCCCAGGCCGCCCTCGGCGAAGCACTGTTCGCGCTCGGCGAAATCGATGCCGCCCGCGAGACGTACCGTCGGGCCGCCGCCGCCGATCCCGCCTGGTACCTTCCTCCGCTGCGGCTCGGCGTGATCGCGCGGTGGCACGGCGCACCGAGCGAGGCGCTGTCGCTGTTCGACGAGGCGGCGCGACTCGACCCGACCGCCGCGGAGCCGCCGCTGCAGACCGGGTTGCTGCAGCTCGAGTGGGGCCGAGCGGGCGAGGCCGCGGCCTCACTCCGCCGCGCCGCCGAGTTGGACGCGGCGTGGGCCAACGCCCACCTGCAGCTCGGCGCGGCCCTGCTCGACGCCGGCGAGCTCGCGGCCGCCCGCGCCGCTGCCGAGGAGGCGCTGCGGCGCCAACCGGGTTGGGCCGACGCTCTCGTCGTCCTCGGCCGGATCGACCTGGCCGAGGACCGGCTCGACGAGGCCGCCGCGCGCTTCCAGGAAGCGGTCGAGGCCGACGGCACGTTCGCCGAGGCGCGCGCCGGACTGGGGCGTGTCGCCGAGGCGCGCGGGGACGCGGCGGCGGCGGAGCAGTACTACCGGCAAGCGGCGACGGTGGACCCGCAGGTACCGGACGGGCTGGAGGGGCAGGCCCGCCTGGCACGGGCCGCGGGCGATCTGGCCCGCGCCGAGACGCTCCAGTTCCAGGCGGTGGCGCTGGTGCCCGGCCATCCGCAGACGCGACTCGAGCTGGCGCGCATCCTGTTCCTCGCCGGCAAGACCGCCGAGGCCGCCCAGCAGCTGGAGTTCATCCAGCAGCGCTTTCCCGGGCACCCGGCGACGGCCGAACTGGCCCGACAGCTCGGGGCGCCGTGACGCGGCGACACCGGCGCGCCGGTCGCGGGACCCGACGGAGGTGGAAGCCTACTCGCCGTCCAGCTTGCGGCGCATCCGGCCGATCAGGTCGGCCCAGCCGGCCTCGAACGTCTGGGCGCCGCCGATGATGTTGTTGAACGAGTCGCGGTAGGACTGCACCAGGCTGACGCCGTCGGTCGTGACGTCGATCATCTTCCAGGTGCCGGACACCAGCCGCATCTCGTAGTGGATCGCGATCTCGGCCCGCCGGTTGCGTCGCGTCTGCAGCTTGCGGACCTTCGTCTTGACCACCACCGAGTCGGCCGTCGTCTGCTCCCAGCCGAGGAAATCGATCGCGATGTTGTCGAGCGTGTCCTTCAGGTTGTCGCGGTAGCTCTTGGCGACCAGCGCCTTGAACAGGTTGAGGAACTCGTCCTTCTGCGCCTGCGTCAGCCGGTCCCAGTGCGTGGACAGCGCGCGCTGCGCGAGCCCCTCGTAGTCGAGCAGGCCATCGACGAGCTCGCCGATCTCGGCGGCGTCGGGCGTGTCGCGCAGGAGCTCGCGCAGCCGCTCGTTGGCCTGGCGAACCCTCGTTTCCGCCTCCGCACCGTCGGCGGCCGCAGGCACGGTCGAGAACAGGATGCCGCACGCGAGCAGGAGCGGGAAGGCGCGGGAGTTCCGAATCAGCATGCCCACCTCCAGGACCGCCGCCCCCCGGCGACGGGTTCGAGCGGTCGTTTCGACCCGCGGCAGGGGGCCCGTATTCACCCGACGGCGCCGGGCTCCGGGGCCGGGACGCGCACGTCGCCCAGGATCTCGGGCACGTAGACGCCCTGGTCCATCAACAGCCGGCCGTCGGCCTCCATCGACATCCGAGTGCCGATCACGGAGACCCGGGTCTTCGACGTCCAGGTCGCCCCGGTCTCGTGGCCGAACGGGTCGCCCAGGGCGAGGTGCACGCCGGGGACGTTCTCGTCGAAGGTGTGCTCGCCGCTGATGAAGTGCAGCCACGGATTGGTGCCGACGCCGAACTCGCCGACCCGATCGCCGTTCTCGTTGCTGCGCACGAACAGGAACAGCTCGCGCGCCAGGGTGGCGTTGTCCGACCGGACGTCGCGCAGCCGGCCCGCCGCGAACTCCAGCGTCACCGGGAACTCGGACAGATCGGGATACTTCGAGGCGAACCAGTCGCCGATCGTCTTGTCGACGACGTACGTGCCGTCGACGGTGGCCGGACAGGTGTAGACCTGGCCGGAGGGCAGGTTCTGCCACTTGCCCGGGCGAATGAGGCCGTTGGACTTGACCCAGCGATGATGGGGGTCGAAGGTCACGTCGAGCGACGTGCCGCCGGGGGAGGTGACGTGCACGCGCGCCGCGGTGGGCAGCACGGCGAGCAGCCGTTCCTGGAGCCCATCGACCGCCCGGTAGTCGGCCCGCATGCCCACGCGGAACGCCTCGGCCCCGACGCGGATCAGGTGCGCGTGGCGCAACTGCCTGCGCGGGACGAGCTCCAGGAGCTGCAGGCGCGCCTTCAGCTCGCCCGCCAGCGGCGCCACCGCCAGCACGGTGACCTGCGAGGTCTCGAACGCGGCGACGATCTCGCCGGGGAACTTCCCCAGCGGCCGCTTGCCCCAGCGTTCGAGCAGGAAGGCCCTGTTCTGCAGACCGAGGTTCTCGGCGGCCTGCAGCATCGAGGCGATGACGGGGAGGCAGCCCTCGTCGGCGACGAAGGTCACCACGTCCTGCGGCGTGACCGCGAGACAGACCTCCAGCGCCATGCGCCCGGCCGGCACCAACGAGGGGTCGGTGCCCTTGAGGATCTCCTGACGGTCCGGCATCGGTCGATTCCCTCCCCGACGGACCTGCCGATGATGTCACGGGCGACCCCGGCCTGCAACCGCCGGCATCGCGCGGACGTCACCCGCCGCCGCCGCGCGCCCGCGCCTCCTCGTCGAGTCGCCCGCGCAGCACGCCGTAGCGCCGCAGCAGGTCCGAATGCTCGAGCCGGAACAGGTCCATCAGGCGCCGACGCGCCACCGACGCCGCGGCGCGCTCCACCAGCGTGCACACCTCGCGCACCAGCGGCGCCGGGTCGGCGAGCGGGCGGACGGTCCGCACGGCATGCCCCTCCTCGTAGATCGTCGCCTGCGCCCCGCCGCCCGGCCCCGCCCCATAGACCACCGCCAGCAGCTCCGGCGACCGTTCGTACAGCCCGGCCACGAGCGTCGTTCCCGGCAGGTCCAGCAGGTCGTCGCGCGCGACGAGCACGTCGGGGGGAGCGCCGGAGAGCGCGTCGAGCGCGGCGCCGCCGCTCGGCAACGCCGACACCTCGAACGCCGCCGCGGAGCCGCGGCTCGCGGTCGCTGCCGCGGCGATCGCCTGGTGCACGCGCGGCTCGTGGTCGACCACCGCCACCCGCACGCTGCCCTGCGGCATCGTCTCCAGCCGGCTCTGCGTGGCCGGAACGTGCTGCGACATGTCCAGCATCCGCGCCAGCATCTCGTCCAGCAGCTGCTTGGCCTCGGCCGGCAGGTTCTCCGAACCGGCACCGGCGCCGTCGCCGGCCCAGCGCCGCGCCGCGCGCTCGACCAGCTCGGTCAGCCGCGTCGCGTCGCTCTGGTCCTTGAACACCACCTCCACCGCCCCGCGCCGGTAGCCGCCCACCGCCACGTCCCAGGACCGGCGCACCGTGAGCAGCGCGACCTCGGAGCGCGGCGACTGCCCGCGCACGAAGGTCACGAACTCCAGACCGCCCCAGGGTTCCACGTCGACATCCACCAGCACCAGGGGGAAGAACCGCTCGCGCACCAGCGACTGGCCCTCGCGCGCGTCGTCCGTCACCGTCACCCGATGTCCCTGCCGCTCGAAGAACGAGACGATCCCCACGCGATCCCGCTCGTGCGCGTCGACGATCAGCAGGTCCAGGCTCATGCGGCACCCACCCTACACCACCGCCGGTCCCTGGTCCACGGCCAGCAACTCGTAGAGCCACATGAACGGCCACAGCAGCGCGTAGCCGTCGACGGTGGCACCGAACAGCAGCACGGGCGCGTCGGTTCCATCGATCGCCCGCTGGTACTCGACGAACAGGCCGAACGCCGTGGCGTAGGGCGAGAGCTGGTTGTGGCTCCGCGCCCCCCACCAGAGCCGCGCGTACCACAAGCCCTCGCCGGTCAGGCAATCGAGCCCGGCGCCGGCGGACAGCACGATCGGGAACGCATCGATGACGGGGAACAGCCCCTCCACGCCGCCGAGGACCACCAGGTCGCCGAAGTCGCGGGTTCCGACCCGCAGGGCGAAGCCGAGCCCGAGGTCGCTGCTGATCGAGCGGAGCAGCTGGACGTTGGCCTGGAGGGCGAGCCAGGCGATCGCCTCGCCGACGACGCCCTGGTCGTCGAGCACGAAGCCGCCGCCCGCCTCGGGTCCCGCCTGCCACTCGGCGTCCCAGGCCCGCGCGTCCGGCGCGGACGCCAGCAGCGCCAGTGCCGCCAGCGCGCCCGTTGCGGCCCGTCGTCCGCTCACGAAGCGCGCCTCGCCGTCACGACGCGGCAGCGGCTCGCGTAGTCCCGCCGCACCGCGACGTCGACCAGCCCCGCCGCCGCGCACAGCGCCGGAACCGCCTCGCCCTGGTCCGCGCCGATCTCGAGTCCGAGGAAGCCGCCGGGCCGCAGCGCCGTCGTCGCCGCCGGCACCACGCGGCGGAACTCGCGCAGCCCGTCGGGTCCGCCGTCCAGCGCCCCGCGCGGCTCGTGCTCCCGTACCTCGACCTGCAGCCCCGGGAACTCGCCGGTGGCGATGTACGGCAGGTTCGCCAGCACCGCGTCGCAGGACGACGGCCGCTCCACCAGCCACGCCGAGCCCTCCGCCTCGCACAGCTCGATGCGGTCGGTCAGCCCGAGCCGCGCCACGTTCTCGCGAGCCACGGCCAGCGCCTCGTCCGACACGTCGAGCGCGGTGATGCGCGCCGCCGGTCGCTGGGTCGCGACGACCGCGGCGATCGCCCCCGAGCCGGTGCCGACGTCGATCACCCGCCAGGCGGCCGCGGCGTCGGCCAGCGCGGCGAGCGCCTCCTCGACCAGGAGCTCGGTCTCGGGCCGCGGCACGAGCACGCGGCGGTCGACGCGCAGGTCGAGGTTCCAGAACTCCCGGTGTCCCGTGATGTAGGCCACGGGCTCGCCGGCGCGCCGGCGCCGGAGCACCTCGCGCACCGCCGCCCGTTCGGGCTCCGTCAACGGCGCATCGTGCCGCACGTACAGGCCGACGCGGTTCGTGCCCAGCGCGTGGGCGACGAGCAGCTCGGCGTCGAGCCGCGCCGAGGGCACGCCGCGTCTGGCCAGGTCGCCGGCGATCCAGGCCACGATCCGGAGCACGGTCCACGAGCCCTCGCCGGGCCGCACCGCCGCCGCAGCCGCGCCTGTGCCGCAGCTGCCGTTCCCGCCCGTCGTCTCCATTCGCGGCTTCACCGTGCCACCCGTCGCCGGTTGCCCCCGCCCTCGCGACTGTATACCGTTCCGGCCGTCGGGGGGAAACGGACGACGGATGGCGATCCGCATCGGCACCAGCGGCTTCGGCTACGAGGATTGGCGCGAGGTGCTCTACCCGCGCGAGCTGCCCAAGCGGCGGTTCCTGGAGACGTACGCACGGGAGTTCGACCTGGTCGAGCTGAACTACACCTACTACGGCATGCCCGAAGCGCGGACGCTGGCCGGCCTGGTACGCCGCACGCCGGACGGGTTCGGCTTCACGCTGAAGCTGCACGGGTCGATGACCCACGCCCGGAACGCGGACGAGGCGACCTACCGGGCGTTCCTCGAGGCGCTGCGGCCGCTCGTGGACGGCGGACGGCTGCTCGCCGTGCTCGGACAGTTCCCCCAGTCGCTGCACCCCGACCACGACGCCCGCGCGCACCTCGAGCGGCTGCGCGAGCGGCTGGCCGGGCTGCCGCTGGTCTTCGAGTTCCGGAATCGCGGCTGGGTCCGCGACGAGGTGCGCCGCTGGCTGCGGTCGCTCGGCGTCGGCTACTGCTGCGTCGACCAGCCCGACCTGCCGCGGCTGGTCCCCCCCGTGCTGTGGGTCCCCGCCCCGCCGGCCTACGTCCGCTTCCACGGCCGCAACGCCGCGAAGTGGTACGAACACGACGACCCGGCCGAGCGCTACGACTACCGCTACTCGACGGAGGAGCTGGCGGAGTGGCGCGACCGGCTGCGGCGGCTGGAGGCCAAGGCCGGGACGGTGCTGGCGTTCTTCAACAACCACTTCCGCGGCAACGCCGTGCACGACGCGCGCGCCCTCCGCGGACTGCTCGCGGCCGGGGACTAGGGCCTGCCGCCCGGTCGTGCTATGAAGCCCGCGGCCGGGCCGGGACGCGGCCGCACCGGACCGCCGAAAGGAGAGCACGATGCACTTCGAGATCGTCCACACCCTCCCCGCGGACCCCGACACCGTGATGCGCGTGATGCTGGAGCAGGCCTACTACGAGTACCTCCAGCAGCACCACCCGGACGTCGACCGGATCGAGATGCTGTCGGTCGAGGACCTGGGCACCACCGTCCGGCGCCGCGTGCACTACCAGCTCAAGCCGATCATCAAGAGCGTCGGACCGAAGAAGGTCCCGCCGGAAGCGATGGCCTGGGTCGAGGAATCGACGATCGACAAGGCGAGCCGCCGGCAGACGTTCCGCAACGTGCCGGTCCTGGACTGGGTCCAGGCGCGGATGACCAACGCCGGGACGATCGAGTTCACCGACGCGGGCGGCGGCCGGACGAAGCGGGTGCTGGCCGGCGAGCTCAAGATCAAGTTCCCGCTGCTCGGCGCGATCGCCGAGCGAATCATCTACGGCAAGGCGAAGAGCCTGCTGGACGGCGAGGCGCGCCTGTTCGGCGACTACCCCAAATCCCACGGCTAGTCGAAGACCCGTCGCACGTTCTCGCGGAGCAGCTTGCCGATCACCCGCGCCGGAACGCGTCGGTCGAGCAACGCCCGGACCAGGTTGCCGATCTGCGTCGGGTCGCGCAGGTCGCGCGGCACGAGGATCAGGCCGTCCCAGTCCGAACCGAGCGCCGGGAGGTCCTCGCCGCCGACCCGCCACAGGTGCTCGAGGTGCGCCGCCACGACGTCGGCGGTGCGGCCGCCGAGAAACTGCGTGCCGTAGATCACGCCGACCACGCCGCCGGTGCGGGCGAGCGCCCGGATCGCGTCGTCGTCGAGGTTGCGCCACATCGGGTGCACCGCCGCGACGCCCGCATGCGAGGCGATCACCGGCCGTCGCGCCTGCGCCAGCACGTCGGCCCGCGTGCGAACCGAGGCGTGGGCCACGTCGAGCGTGATGCCGAGGTCCTCGCAGGCCGCCACCAGCGCTCGTCCGAATCCCGTCAGCCCGTCGTCGGGGCGCATGCCGAGGCCGACGCGCGGCGTGCCGGCCGCGTTCCGGGAGAAATGCGTCACCGTCAGGTAGCGCAGCCCGCGCCGCGCCCAGCCCTCGAGCGGGTCGAGCCGGCCTTCGAGCGCGTGGGCGCCCTCCAGGCCGAAGGCGTAGGCCACGGCGCCCCGCCCGGCCGCCGCCGCGAAGCCGCCGGCACCGTCCGCCCGCTCGAGCCGCCCGCCGCTCGCCGCCGCCGCCCGCTCCACGAGGCCGAGCTGCCGCTCCACGCTCGCCACGCGGTCGCCCAGGCGCACCGGCGCCGTGACCAGGCCGAAGAACACCCCGCCGAAGCCGCCCTGCCGCAGCCGCGGCAGGTCGAGGTGCCACCCGAGCGCGGCTCCGGGCAACCACGGCCGGTGGCGCCGCAGGAAGTCGTAGCCCAGCCGCATCAGCGACGGCGTGTCCGCGTGCAGGTCGATCGGGGGGTGCCCGGCGAGCAGTTCCGCGGCGTCCGCCGGCAGGTCGCGCTCCACGGCCCGCAGCCTACAGGCTCCCCCGGCCCGGAGAAAGGGCCCGACGAGGCGCGGCGAAGCGGAAGGCTCGTGCGCGGAAGGCTACTCGGCGGCGGCCGCGGCCGGTCCGCCGAGGTTCTCGATGTTGTTCACCATGCCGCGCCGCAGCGGCACCTGGATCGGGTTCGGCCCGAACCAGATGCGCCAGATCGGGCGGATGATCGAGGTCGCGTCCGGGATCTCCACGATCTCGCGCGAGCCCGACTTGAGGTAGACCTTCGAGCCGCGCGTCCACAGCAGCATCTCCTGGCCGCTGGCGACGTCGTGGTTCGCGGCGTCCATGAAGTCCTTGAGCGGCGACTGCGTGACGGCGGTCTCGTAGTCGTCGAGCGAGCGGCTGAGGCTGTCCTTGTAGGCGTCGATGACCTGCTGGCCGGTCACGTCGCGCACGAACTTCATCCAGATCGCCTTGCCGAAGGACCCGGAGTAGATCCACTGGTAGAGCGTGTTGGAGTCCTTCAGCCCCGACCAGTTGACCTGCCCGTCGGTCACGAACGACGCCGCCTGGTTGCCCAGGAAGCGCTGCCACGAGCGGACGGCCGAGTCGGTCTGGACGTAGAAGCCCGACGCGTAGACGTTGAACGAGCCGTAGGCCTCGCGCGCGCCGACGCCGATCAGCGTATGGTCCTGCCCGCCGATCGCCTTGTGCGACTCGAAGGACTTCCCGGTCTCCGCCTCGGTCACCGTCGTCCCGTCGGCCCACAACGCTCCGGCCACGAGCAACCCGAGCACCGTGATCCCCAGCATTCGCTTCTTCATCGTTCTTGCCCTCCCGTCTTCAGGATCGTTTCGATCCAGGCGGTGCCTTGGACGGTCGCAACTCGCGCCGATTCAACGGCCCGCCCCAGGGACGCAGGAGCCATCCTGCCTCCCGATACCACTCCACGGTTTCCGCCAACCCCTCCAGCAACGTGACCTTCGGCTCCCAATCCAACGTCCGGCGCAGGTGGCCGTCCGCACAGGTCCAGCCCGCCGCCAGCACCATCTCCAGCGAATCGGGATGAAACCACATCGGGAGCCGTGAGGTCCAGCGCAACATGAGCCGGCCGGCCCGGCGCACCCAGCGCATTGTATCACTTTGAATTCGAATGGTAATCGCCGGGGTCCCCTGTGCCAGGCGAATCGCTTCGGCCAAGTCCCGCAACCTCCGAGCCGGCCCGTCGGCCAGGTGGAACACCGACCCGGACGGGTGGTTCGCCCCGAGCGCCGTCACCATGGCGGTCGCCAGGTCACGTGCGTGGAGCACCGCGACCCGCTGGTCGCCCCCCCCCGGCAACAGCAGCAGTCCGGCGCGGATGAGTTGGAAATACGGAAGAAGGTTACGATCCCGCGGCCCGTAGACGATGGGCGGCCGGAACACCGTCACCGCCAGACGGTCCTTCCGCTCGAGCACCTCCGCCTCGGCCTCCAGCTTCGTTCGACCGTAGGGTCCCAACGGATGCGGCGGCGCCGATTCGTCCGGCGGCTCCGCGCCGCGGGTCGGACCGAGCGCCGCGAGACTCGACGCGAAAACGAAGCGCCGCACGCCGCGGCCGTGGCGAGCCACGGCGTCCAGCAGGTTCAGCGTCCCATCGACGTTGACCCGCCGGTACGACTCCTCGTCCGCCCCCTGCATCACCCCCGCCAGATGCACGACCGCCGAACAGCCCTTGACGGGCGCCACGAGCGATTCCGGCTCGAGCAGGTCGCCGACGTACAGTTCCACCCCGAGCGACCGCAGCTGCTGGACCTGGGACTCGGTCCGCACGAGCGCCCGCACCGGCCGCTCGAGTCGGCGCAACTCGCGCACGACATGCCAGCCGATGAACCCGGACGCGCCGGTCACCAGGACGGGCCGCTGCGATTCCAACGGTTCAGGCCTGGTGCGGTTCGGAAGGCGTGGGTTTCTTGTCGGCCGGGGAAGCGTCGTTGACCTGCTGCTTCATTTCCTTGCCGACGCGGAAGAACGGCAGGCGCTTCGGTGTGACGTCCACGGCCGCTCCGGTCCGGGGATTCCGGCCGGAGTAGGCGCGGTAGTTGCGCACGGTGAAGCTGCCGAATCCGCGGATCTCAATCCCCTTGCCCTGCTCGAGCGCTTCGGCCATGGTGTCGAACACCGCGTTGACCACCATCTCGGCCGAGCTCTTGGTCATCTTCGTCTTCTCGGCCACCGCCTCGATCAGCTCGGACTTGGTCATCCAGAGTTCCTCCACGTCGTACGGGACACGCGATCCGATTCCTGAGCGATCTCCACCCTATTGGGCTTCCCGATAATGTAGAACCCGGGACCGGGGGTCAAGAGAAAAGTTGAACGCCGTCGTTCCCGGGCGTCCCGAGGCTCTTGTTGCGGCCCGACCGGGGACCCCTTCGAGCGTTTCTGCCACGGCAACGCCGAACGGCTGCTCGGGTTGCGGGTCTACGGTTCGAGGGAGCCCGGGGTCGGGCCCGCGGGTCCGCAGGTCGTCCAGGCCCCCTCGTCCGCCTCGGGCGACTCCGGCGGCGCTCGCACGACCGACACGCCGTCGGCGAAGGCGCCCAGCCGATTGGGGTAGCTGGAGACGACGGTGCCGGCGGGATCGAGCAGGAAGACGGCTTCGCCGGAGTTCCGCAGCCCCTGCACCCCCAACGAGCGGCCGAGGCGGACGATCCGGGCGTCGAGGGCGGCCGGCGGGTCGCCCGGCGCATCGGGTTCGTAGCCGTCGGCGACCAGCAGCGCGACCTCGCCGGGGGCGAGGACCGTGCCGGCGGGCAGCGGCGCCCCGCCCGCCTCGTCGGAGAGCGACCAGCCCGCCAGGTCGACCGGTTCTTCGCCGAGGTTCGCCAGCTCGACGAACTCCTGGGCGGGCTCCAACCCCACCGGGTTGGCCAGCACTTCGGTCAGCGCGACCCACGGCCCGGTGCCGTGCGTCTCGAGCGCGAACGCGGCCAGCGGCGTTTCGCCCTCCTCGGACACGGCCGCCACCGAGCACTCGTGGCGCACGGCGGGCGTGAGCGAGGCGAGCACGACGCGCGGGTCGGCCGTGGCGGCCGCGGTCTCGGTCACCACGACCGCCTCGGGCTGGCGGCACTCCGCCCGGCCGTAGGCTGCCCGATCGGTGCGCCAGCGGACGGTGGCCGAGCGTTGGCCGAGCACGACGCAGACCGATCCGGCGGCGATCTCGGGTGGAGAGCAGCGCACGGCGCCCAGCATGGGAGGTCCCGCGGCCGGGGCGTCGGCCGCGTCGCCGGCGGGATCGTCGCCGCCGCCGCCGTCCACGCCGCCGCCGCCGTCCGCCGGCCCGGCGTCGCTCCAAGGCGGTTCGAGGTCGGTGGCGGGACAGCAGAGGGCGGCGACGAGCAGGCCGAGCGGCACGAGGGCGAGGGCCTGGATGGCGCGTTCCCTGAGTTCGATGCGCGACATGGCGATGTCCTCCTCGGCGGGTGGACATCGCGGGGCCGCGGGCGATCGTTGCGCGGTCAGTGGATCGTCGGCGGCGCGGTCTTGGGGTCGTCCTCGGCCCCGACCCAGCGCAGCGCCAGCAGCGACAGGGCGTGGAGGGCGCTGGCGGTGCGCGCGCCGTACCAGGCCAGCATCCGGCCGTCGACCAGGTGGACCTGGCCCTCGCGCGAGGCGCGCAGCGGCCAGGAGAGGATCTCGTCGCGGTCGTCGGTACCGAACGGATACGGCTCGCTCGGCAGCAGCACGAGCCCGGGGTCGACCTCGACGATCTCGTCCAGCCCGACCTCGCGATAGGCGGAACCCTCGCTCGACTCGGGATGGTGCAGCAGCGAGGGAAGGCCGACGCGGCGCAGGACGTCGGCCAGGTAGGTGCCCTGGGAGGCGACCATCCACGGGTCGCGCCAGACCGGACAGAAGGCGTGCAGGAGCCCCTGCTCGGCCTGGCGCTGCACGTCGGCGACGAACGTCACCACCGACTCGGCGGCGCCTTCGATCTCCGAGGCCATGGCGCGGGCCGCCTCGAGCACCCCGAGGCGGCGGCCGATCTCGACGACGACCGGCGGGACGTCGCCGACGGAGCGGACGCGGGCGGGGAAGATGTCGAGCCCCGCGGCGCGGAGCCGGTCGTAGTCCTCGCGGCGGTTCTCCTCGACGCCCATCAGCACCAGCGTCGGCCGCAGCTCGAGGATCGCCGCGACGTCGGGGTCCTTGGGCCCGCCGAGCGCCGGGACCTTGTCGACCGTGCCGGCCGGCTCGACGCAGTAGCGGGTGCGGCCGACGAGCGCCGGGCCGGCGCCGAGGGCGAAGACGGTCTCGGTGAGGGACGGGACGAGGGAGACGACGCGGGGCGCGGCCATCGCTCAACCCGCCCGCGCGGCGACGTCCGGCACCGCGGGAGCCGCCGGCGCCGGGCCGGACAGCGCCACCGGCTCCTCGGACCGGGGGTCGCGCAGGATCAACCCGTGCCGCCGGAACTGTTCGGCGATTCCCGGCATCTGCCGGCGCAGCCGCGCCATCGTGTGTTCGTAGGCCAAATCGGCGATCTCCACGCGGTAGAAGAACTTCATCAGCGTCCCGGTCAACTGCTCGAGCTCCTCCCCCTCCGGGATGAAGACGTGGAAATCCACGTCCGGGTACACCTCATCGATGTGCAGGAACGCCTGTTCGAAGCGCGAGTGGACGAGCGCCTTGACCCCCTGCAGCGCGGCGAACGCGCCGCCCTCGCGGTCGGTCGCGCCGGGGCGGGCTCCGAGCAGCGGGACGAAGGGGTTGACGATCGTCACCAGGCGCGCGCCGTGCCGGATCGCCACCGAGAAGTTCGTCGTGCGCGTGAACGCCCCATCGACCATGTACCGGCCGAGGAGCGGCTCGGGTGGGTAGTACGGCACGAGGGCGGACGAGGCGCGGACGGCGTGGGAGATCGGCACGTCGCGGTAGCCGGCCTCGCCGAACACGACGGGGCGCCCCGAGTCCTGGTCGGTGGCGCCGATGTACAGTTCCTTGCGGAGCTGCCGGAAGCAGTTGGTGCGCCCGGCACGGGTGAGCTGTTCCTCCAGGTACCAGCGCAGGCGGTGGCCGGAGAAGAACCCGCCGGGCACGATCCGCATCAGGGTCTCGATCACGTCGAACCGTGCCAGGGAGGACGCGGTCCGCCCCTCGGCCGCGTCCGGCCCGGCCCGCAGGCCGCCGGGTCCTCCGAGCGCCCGGCGCAGGAGGCCACGCGCCAGGCCCCCGAGCCGCGCGACGAGTTCGCCGGCGTTGGGGTGGAAGAGGATCGACCGGTCGACCGCATCGAGCGTCTCCGTGCCGTCCTTGAACCCGGCGATCAGCTCGGCGACCGGCACGCCGTTGGCCAGGAAGGCGGCGAGGATGGCCCCGGCGCTGATGCCGCAGAAGATGTCGAAGTCGGGGATCTTGCGGTTCACGAGGAACTCGTCCAGCGCCCGCAGCACGCCCAGCTCGTAGATCAAGCCCTCGATCCCGCCCCCCGACAGGCACAGCGCCAGCTTCCCCGGCCGGCGGGTCCCCAGCATCGTGGCGAGCTGGTCGAGGAACCCCTGTCCGGGCCGGTCGGGCTCGACGAACGGGTCGACCACGTAGCCGCCGAGCTTCATCGCGCCGGCCACGTAGACGTCGCGCGCCAGGGTCTCGCCCGTCGACAGCAGCAGCACGAGCTGGCGCCGCGACACGTTGCGCGAACCGCCGCGCAGGCTCGACAGCACCGGCAGCAGCTTGCCGGCCGGCGTCGCGGCGAACGAGCGGTACGGTCGGCGCGGGTCGGGGCGGTTGTCGACGACCACCAGGTCGCAGAGCGTGCGCGCCAGCTCGGCCGCCGCGTTGGCTGCGGAGGCGTGGAACAGGAAACGGTAGCTCGTCCGCTGCTCCCCCTCGCCGCGGGCCACCTCCAACTCCCCGGAGGGCAACCACCGGGCATCCCCCTCGCGGGCGATCCGCGCGCCCACCGTCGGCGGGTCCTGCGTGCCGCACAGGTACAGGATCGTCGGCACCTCGGCCTCCCGTCCTCGCCCCGCGGCCGGCTCCCGACTGGTCCGCCGGCCGCACGTCCCCCTTCGGCAGCCTAACGTACGCGCACCCGCCGCGCCAACGCAAGAAAGGACGAGGCCGGCGCGGGGGTCGGGGGTGCGGTCGCAGGAGCGTCCCGCCGACCGGGGGGTGTCGCCGGTCCCGCCGTCCGGCTCGGGAATGCCGCGGCGCGGGCGGCGGACCGGACGCGGACCGGACGCGGGTGGACGGTTCTCGCGGTTTCGGCTAGCCTCGCGCGGCGGAAGCGAGGTGGCGGTGATGCGGACGATCATCGAGCCGTTCCGGATCTGGACCGTCCGGCCGATCCGGCCGACGTCCTACGAGGAGCGCCTGGCGGCGCTCGAGGCCGGGCACTACAACCTGTTGCGCATCCCGGCCCGGGACGTCGTCGTCGACCTGATCACCGACTCGGGCACCGGCGCCATGTCCTCCGCGCAATGGGCGGCGATGATGACGGCCGACGAGGCGTACGCCGGCAGCGAGAGCCTGTTCCGCCTCGAGGACGCGGCGCGGGCCCTGTTCGGCTACCGCCACGTGGTCCCGACCTACCAGGGCCGCGCCGCCAAGCGGCTGTTGTGCACCGCGCTGGTCCAGCAGGGCTCCACCATCCCGGCCAACACGCACCTCGACACGACCCGTGCCGCCGTGCGCAGCGCCGGGGGCGACCCGGTCGAGCTGCCGATCCTCGAGGCCGGCCGCAACGACTCGTTCCACCCGTTCAAGGGCAACATCGACGTCGACCGCCTGCGGCAGCTGATCGAGAAGGTGGGCGCCAAGGCGATCCCGGTGGTGTTCCTGGCCGTCTCCAGCCCCGCCGGGGGCGGGCAGCCGGTGTCGATGGAGAACCTCAAGGCGGTGCGGGACCTGACGGCGCGGCACGGCATCCGGCTGTTCCTCGACTGCGCCTACTTCGCGGAGAACGCCTACTTCATCCACCGCCGCGAGGACCGCTGGCGCGGCCGGCCGCTGGAGGACATCGCCCGCGAGATGTTCCGGCTGGCCGACGGCGTGATGCTGTCGGCGCGCAAGGACGGCATCGTCAACACGGGCGGGCTGCTGGCGTTCAACGAGCAGGAGCTGTCGGTGAAGATCCGCCGCTCGCTGCTGCGCGGCGAGGGGCTGGCGACCCATGGCGGCCTGGCCGCCCGCGACCTCGAGGGGATGGCGATCGGCCTCCAGGAGGCGCTCGACACCAACCACCTCGCGCACCGCCTCGAGACCGTGGAGCACCTCGCGCGCAGCCTGGCCCGCGAGGGCGTGCCGATCATCCAGCCCCCGGGCGGCCACGCGGTGCAGATCGATGCGCGGGCGTTCCTGCCGCATCTGGAGCCCGAGGACCTCCCGGCGCAGGCATTGACCTGCGCCTTGTACCTCGTCGCCGGCATCCGCGCCGCCGAGGTGGGCACGCTGCGGCTGGGCGGGAAGACCGACTCGCGCGGCGAGCCGCTCCCGGTGCCCCACGACCTGGTGCGGTTCTCGTTCCCGCGCCGCACCTACACCCGCAGCCACGTCGACTACGTGATCGAGGCGACGCTCGAGGTGTTCGCCAACCGTCACCGCATCGCAGCGCTCGAGATCCTGGACGAGGGCGACCGCCGGCACCTGACGGCGTCGCTGCGCCCCCGGGGCGGCAAGCTGCTGCGCGACGACCATCCGCGCGAGCTGCCGCCCGAGCTGCGGACGCTCGGACCGTGCTCCCACCCGCTGCTCGAGAAGCGCCGTTCGACCCGCGCCTTCGCCGAGCTGCACGTCTCGGACGCCGTGCTCGAACGGCTGATCCACTCGTTCCGCTGGGCGCCGTCGTGCGCGAACCGCCAGCCGTGGCGACTGGTCGTCACGCGGCACTCGCCCGAGCGCACGGCGCTGGACGCGACGCTGATGGAGGGGAACGAGTGGGCGCGGTCGGCGCCGCTCCTCTGCGCGGTGCTGATGAACCCCGAGATCGCCGCGACGGTCCACGGGATCAACTACGCCCCGTTCGACTGCGGCCTGGCCACGGAGAACCTGCTGCTGGCCGCGGTGGCGGAGGGGCTGGTCGGGCATCCGATGGCGGGGTTCGACGAGCCGGCGGCGCGGCAGGCGCTGGGCGTCCCCGACCCGTGGCGCATCGCCGCGCTCGTGGCGATCGGTTTCCCCGGCGACCCGGCGCACCTCGACGCCGCAACGCGGGCGAAGGACGAGCGGCCGCGGCAGCGGCATCCGCTCGCCCAGACCGTCTGCTACGACCGCTGGACCGACCCCGAGCCGAACTCGCGCGGCTGACCGCGCGGACGGAGTCGGCCGTGCCCGCCCTCCCCTCCCCCGCCCGACCGGAACCCGGCGCGCCGGCCCCCGTGCCGCGACCGCCCGGCGTGCGGCTGGTGGGGCTGACCGGCGGCATCGGCAGCGGCAAGTCGGCCGTCGCTGCCCTGCTCCGCGCCCGCGGCATCCCCGTGTTCGACGCCGACCAGGCGGCCCGCGAGGCGACGGCGCCCGGGTCGCCGGGGCTGGCCGCCGTCGTCGCGGAGTTCGGACCGGACACGCTGCTCCCGGACGGAACGCTCGACCGCGCCGCGATGGCCCGGCGCGTCTTCGCCGACCCGACGGCCCGCGGGCGCCTCGAGCGGCTGCTGCATCCGCGGGTGGACGCCGCGGCGGCCGAGTGGCTCGCGGCGCGTGCTGCGGAGGGTCATGCGTTGTGCGTCTACGAGGCGGCGCTGGTCTTCGAGACCGGCCGCGAGGCGTGGCTCGACGGGGTGGTCGCGGTGCTGGCCGACATCGAGACGCGGGTGCGCCGGGTGGTGGCGCGCGACGGTGTGGCTGCCGAGGCGGTGCGCGCGCGCGTCGCCGTGCAGCTCGACGATGCCGAGCGTCGCCGCCGCGCCCGGTGGGTGGTGGTGAACGACGGCACGCTCGCGGAGCTGGAGCGGCGGGTCGAGGTGCTGGCCGGAGAGCTGTCTTTTGCGCCGTCACAGGACGGCGCGAGATGACGGCAGGGTAGTCAAGCGCGCCGTTCTCGACGGGCGACTTCGATGTTCCGGGAGCGGGAGGACTCGCCCCGTGCCTTCGGCGGCACGGGGTTCGCCCTCCCCTACGCTCGAATCCTCGACTCCCTTCGACCTGCTACGCGTCCAGGGCGTCCTCGACGCCGGCCTCGGCGAGGCTCGACCGGCCGAAGCAGGAAGCGGACGGCCTGCGCGGGACGTGCTGTGGTTGCAGGGCGTGCTGGGATTTCGGGAGCCACAAGGGATCAACGGACTTGGCAGGGCCGCATATCATGATAAACTGCCCACATGGGAAAGATCGTTAAACGCCTGCTCGCCCTCGACCTGAAGCCCGGACGCTCGGCCTTTCTCTGGGGCCCGCGGCGGGTCGGCAAGTCGTTCTGGATCCGCGAGCACTTCCTGCCCGGACGTCGGGCGCGGCTGATCGACCTGCTCCAGACCGACGTCTTCGCCGAATACGCGACCCGCCCCGCGCTGCTGCGGGAGCGCTGGGACGGCAGGCTCACCGTGATCGACGAGGTCCAGCGGGTGCCCGCGCTGCTCGACGAGGTCCACTGGTTGATCGAGAATCGCCGGGGCTCCTTCCTGCTGACAGGCTCGAGCGCCCGGAAGCTGCGGCGGGGTCACGCCAACCTGCTCGCCGGAAGGGCCGTGCGGCACGAACTCGGACCGCTGTCGTGCCTGGAGACGACGGGGTTCGACTTGGAGCGGGTGATGACCGCGGGCCTCCTGGCGCCGCACTTCCTCTCGGAGTCGCCCGAGGACGACCTGCGGGGGTACGTGGCCGACTACCTGCGCGAGGAGATCGCTGCCGAGGCGGCACTGCGCAACATTCCCGCGTTCGCCGAGTTCCTGCGGGTCGCGGCGATCGGCAACGCGGAGCTGCTCAACTTCACGAACGTCGGGCGCGAGGCGGGCGTCAGCGCGAAAGTGGTCCGCGGCTACTACGAGATTCTGGAAGACACGCTGCTCGGCTTCCGCCTGCCGCCGTGGACGCGGGCGAAGAGCCGGCGGACGATCCGGACGGAGAAGTTCTACTTCTTCGACGTGGGCGTGGCGAACTACCTGGCGCGTCGCAAGCCGCTCCCGGGCGGGGCGGAGTTCGGCAAGAGTTTCGAACACTACATCCTGCTGGAGCTGGCGAACTACCGCCGCTACCGGCGTCCCGACCTCGAGATCCGCTTCTGGCGCACGGCCAGCGGCTACGAAGTGGACTTCGTGCTGGACGACATGCGGGCGGCGATCGAGGTCAAGAGCGGCGCGCGTGTGCACGAGGGGGACCTGCGCGGCCTGCACGCGCTGGGGGAAGAGCACAAGGTGCGGCGGAAGGTGCTCGTGTGCCAGGAGCGCGAGCCGCGCAGGGTCGGCGACATCGAGATCCTGCCCTGGCGGACCTTCGTGGATCGGCTGTACGGGGACGACATCGTGTAGATTGCTCGGTCCGCCGCGTCCAGCTCGAAGCACAGCCCATCGAGCCGCGTCGCGCTCCCGAACTCGTCGTGTTCCAGGAAGTGCACCGTCCCGCCGGTCGCCGCATCCGTCACGCCGGCCAGGCGGTTGGTCCCGGGCGCGAGGTTGTAGGCGGCAACCACGCCGTCGCGCGTCTCGCTGAGACGGTTTCCGGCGACGTCGTAGGTCCAGGAGAGGCTCCAGGCGTCGGAGACGGCGGTCGTCAACCTGCCGCGGGGATCATAGCCGTAGTCGACCGAGCGGTCGGGCTCCACGCCGTCGGCGACGAAGTCGATCCGCCCGAGCGGGTCCGGCGTGTAGCTCAGGTCCAGGAGGTCGGGCGGCGAGACCCAGGCGCTCGTGGCGGCCCAGACGCGCTCGATGAAGGCGCCGTGGACCGCCGGGGTGCGGTCGAGGCCGTACTCGACCCCGTTCCCCGCGACGAACCCCGCGAGCCGCCCGGCGGTCGTGTAGCGGATCGGCTGGGCCAGGACGAAGTCCCCGCCGTCCTCGGCCACGATCCGCAGCAGCCGGTTCGGGGCCGCCGGGTCGCGCTCGAATCGCACCACCAGGCCGGACGGGTAGGCGACCTCGGAGACGTCGCCCAGCCCGGCGTACTCGTAGGCCACGACGTAGTCGCGACCGAGTTGGTGGCGGGTCTCCGTGGCGACGGTGCCGTCCGGGTGGTAGTCGAAGGACACCTGGGCCCCCGGGTTGAGCGGTCCGGAGTCGTTGACCCGCAGGAGGCGGCCGATATCCGAGGCACCAGGCTCGTTCTGCCGGTAGAACCAGTACACGGTCCGGCCGACGCGGGTGTGCGTGTTCGACAGCCCCGTGAGTGTTGCCGCGCACGAGGGATCGCGGGAAGTTGCGCATGAGGCCGTGGCGGGCGTCGGTAGCGGCGTGACCGGAGCGTTTAGCGCATAGGGCTCCCGCCAGCAGGGAGGCAAAGGAGCAGGGGCGGGGCCCGGGTGTGAGTCCAGGCCCCGCCTCCCTGCTGCGCGAGTCCCCCGCCGGCGCTCGGGTCGGTCGCCACCGTTGCCCTATCCTCCGGCGGGGGCGAGGCGCCGTTCGTGGGTGGGAGGATTCCGTTCCCCTTCCTGTATAGGGGCGGGTACGGGAATCCGAAGCTGGTCCGGGTCGCGCAGGCGGAAGCCGCCGGCACAGCGTTCGACGCGGCCGGCGGCACGCAGCCGGACCAGAGCCTCGCCGATGGCCGCGTTGCGGACGCGCAGCCGCTCCCGCAGGGTGTCGCGGTCCAGCGGCGCGTCCGCCGCGCCGAGTTCGTCGAGGAGCTTGTTCGCCAGGTCGGCCACCGGGACCGTCGGCGGTTCGTCGACGACGCGCAGGTGCGGCGCCGGTTCGTCGGCCAGTTCCAGGGTCCGCGGCGCGGGCGCGGGCGCGGAGCGGTGCTCGACGGTGAGGAGGAGGTTGCGGTCGCGCTGCCGCAGGTAGAGGTTGCTGTCGCCCCAGGCGTGCAGGTCGCCCGAGCCGCGCAGCGACTGGCCGTCCTGGCCGCGTGCGGCGGCGTTCTTGCGCAGGTGGTGGACCAGGACGATGGCGAGGTGGTGCTCGCGCTGGATCGCCCGCAGCTCGCCGAGCAGCGCGGAGATCTCGCCGGCGGAGTTCTCGTCCAGACGATGCAGACGTACCAGCGGGTCGAGGACCAGGAGCCGCGGCCGATGCTCGGCCAGCGTGAGGCGGAGGCGCTCGCGATCGCGATCGGTGTCCAGACGCAGCGACGGCACGACGATCAGGCGGAGGTCGAGCTGGTCGAGCTGCAGGCCGCGCGCGAGCGCGATGCCGGCAAGACGCTGGCGGAGTTGGGCCGGCGCGTCCTCGGCGCCGTAGAGCAGGACCGCGCCGGCGGCGGGCACGGCGAAGCGACCGAGCGCGGGCGTGCCCGAGCCGACCGCGACCGCCAAGTCGAGCGCGAGCCAGGTCTTACAGCACTTCGGCGCGCCGCCGACGATGCCGACCGCCTCGGCGGTCCACAGTTCCTCGACCAGCCAGGCCGGCCGGTGGTCTTCGGCCGGCACGGCGGCGACGGGGAGCACCGGCAGCGGCTCACTTGCCATGACGGCGCTCCTTCCGGGTCTGCTCGGCCTCGCGCTTGCGGTAGCTCTCGCCTTCGATGGCGAGGATCTCCGCGTGGTGCGTCAGGCGGTCGACAAGCGCCGTGGCGCACGCGGCGTTGGGAAAGACGGTGTGCCATTCGGCGAAGGCGAGGTTGGTGGTGATCCACCCTTCATGATG
>JAFGHH010000045.1 GCA_016930215.1 Deltaproteobacteria bacterium | reverse complement strand
GTGGAACACGCAGCGGCGCAGGAAGGCGTCGGGCAGCTCCTTCTCGTTGTTGCTGGTGACGATCACCACGGGCCGGTGCTTCGCCGTGAACTCGTCGCCGGTCTCGAACACCGCGAACCGCATCTCGTCCAGCTCGCGCAGCAGGTCGTTGGGAAATTCGAGGTCCGCCTTGTCGATCTCGTCGATCAGCAGCACCACCCGCCGCTCGGAGCGGAACGCCTCGCCGAGCGGTCCGAAGCGGATGTACTGGCGGATGTCGTGGACGTCGCGGTCGCCGAAGCGCGAGTCGTGCAGCCGCGCGACGGTGTCGTAGACATACAGGCCGTCGGCGGCCTTGGTGGTGGACTTGATGTACCAGCGCACCAGCGGCATGCCGATCGCCTCGGCGACGTTCTCGGCCAGCAGCGTCTTGCCGGTGCCGGGCTCGCCGCGCACCAGCAGCGGGCGCTGGAGCGCCACCGCCACGTTGACCGCGTCGCGCAGCTCCTGCGACGCGATGTAGCGCTGCGTGCCGTGGAACAGATCGAATGCTTCGGCCATGTCGCTCACCGCCGAGGACCCCCGGAGCCCGGGACCGGTGTAGCCCACAAGGTCGATCGGGTCAACGCCGTTGGCCGTTGGATGGGTTGGGCGTCCGGGTCGTCGTCCTCGGGCGCCGGCGCCGGCGATTGCCGGGGGCGGGTCGCCGCCGGACCCGGACTTGACCGTCCGTGTCGGCCGGGACTATGAAGGCCCGTTCCCGGAATGCGGGAACGGGAGGAGACGAAGATGAAGAAGCTGATGCTGTGCCTGTCCGTGCTGGCCCTGGCGCTCGCGGGCGCCGCCTGCAAGAAGAGCGCCGAGGAAGCCGCGACCGACCTCTGCAACACGAAGAGCAAGTGCGAGAAGGAGGAGGCCCCGTCCGCGGACGAGATCAAGGAGTGCCAGGAAGCGCTGAGCGACAAGGACTGCGGCGCCCAGGCCCGGGCCATGATGGAGTGCACGATCGCCAAGGAGACCTGCACCCCGGAAGGCAAGTCGGACAACGAGGCGGCGATGGTCCAGTGCGGGGAGCAGTTCGGCAAGTACATGGAGTGCATGGCCAAGAAGGCCGGCGAGACCCCGTAACCCTCCGCCACCGCTCGCTCCCGCCCCGACCGGCCGAAGCACGGCCGCAGCCCCCGCTCGACGTACACCGCTCGACGGCGCGCTTGTCGCGCTCCCGGAGTCGTCCTACCCTGACCGCATGAGACCAACGCGAACGGCCTGGATCCTGGTGCTGGCGGCGGCCGGCGGATGCGGGGGCGACGACGCCCATCCCGGCGATGCCGGGTCGGATTACGCGGAGACGGCCGGCGACGCCGGGCCCGACGCGGCCGACGACGGCGCCCCGACCGAGGACGACGCGGACGGCGGGCCGGAGGCCGACGGCGGCGAGCTGCCGCGGCTGTCGAGCGTCTCGCAGTTCGGCATCACCTGGACCTTCTCGGCGCCGATGCCGGTCGGACGCTTCGCCAACGGCGACTACTACATCGTCGGTCCCGCCACCGTCGCGGCGATCGACCCCGCGCCGGGCGGCGGACGGAACGGCTCGGTCGTCAACCTCCCGGCCGAGAACGACCGTACGGGATTCGACGACCGCACCGAGGCGGGGCGCTACGACGCGTCGCTCCGCGCCGACCCGCCCTTCGAACTCGTCCCGGGCGACTCGCTGGTGTCGACGATCAGCGTCGACACGCTGCCGTACCGCGGCGCGGTCGACTACGAGATCCTGCGGCCGGAGGAGGAGACGACGAGCCCGGTGCGGACCGCCGCGGTGTTGACCTGCGTCGCCGAACGACAACCGCACGACGCCTTTCGTCCCGCGTACATCGACGACGCGGACCTCGTGTTCCGCGCGGGCGACCTGCGTCGCGAGCTGCTGGGCCGCTGCCCGCCGCCCCCCTCGACGCCCGCGCTGGCGACCTGGGAGCGCGTGTTCGAGCGGCCGTGGATCGACAACCTGTTCTTCGGCTTCGACGCCCCGACCGACAACATGGCGGACTACGGGCGCGAGGTGGCCCGCGCGGTGTCGATCGCCTCGCTGCTGCTGATGGTCGATTTCCCGGCCGCCGAGAAGGAGACGCTGCTGGTGCGCTTCGTCCAGTACGGCATCGACCTGTGGGGCATCGTCCGCGCGGGTCATCCGGGCTGGCCGGCCCACGGGGGGCACGGCAGCGGACGCAAGTGGCCGATCCTGTTCGCCGGCCTGCTGCTCGGCGACGCGGGGATGCAGGCGCTGGCGACGGACCACCCCGCCACGCGCTTCGGCGAGGACATGCAGACGATGCACGGCACCGGGTGGACCGGCGCCACGGCCCTGTACGCCGGCCACATGGGCCCGGACGGCGAAAGCGTCAACCCCGGCTGGGGTCCCTACGAGCACCTCCACCCCCGGGACTGGCTCGATCCGATCGGCGAGAGCTACCGCCGCTGCTGCACCAGCCTGAGTTGGGTCGGCGAGGCGCTCGCCGCCCGGATGCTGGGCGCCGAGGCGTTGTGGGCCCACGATGCGTTCTTCGACTACGTCGACCGCTGGATGTCCGAGGACGACACCGAGCACGTGCAGGTGATCCTGGACTCCACGGGCCGCGACTACCGCGCAAGCTGGGCGCGGCAGCGCCAGTGCTGGGACGACTTCGTCGAGGAGCTGTGGACGGCCCACCGCACCGGACTATGAGCCGCCGATCGCAGATCGCGTCGGGACCCGGAATCCCGCAGGCGTCCGCCGGCAGCACGTCCTTCGTGGTCTCCGATCCTCGACTGCCTGCAGTACTCCCGCGAACCGCGCCAGCGCGGGGACGCCGCCGGCGCGCTCAGGGCACCACGTTGGGATCGACGTGCTGGGTCCGGAGGATCTCGATCTCGGCCGCGAAGTTGCTGCCGAAGGTCACCCGCCGCGTCTCCGCCTCGGCGAAGTGCCGGCAGATCATGTAGATCTGCCCCGACGGGTCGCGCGGGTCCGTCAGCTCGCGCACGTGCGCCGCGTAGCCCTCGCGCGAGTACCAGGCGCCGAACCGCTCCTCGAGCGCCGTGCGGATCGCCCCGCAGGTCCCGCGCGCCCAGGCCGACAGGTTGGTGTCCGCCGCCGCGAGGTAGGTCGCCGCGAGCCGTTCGGCGTCCCGGTCGACGTTGAACATGCTCCGGTTCAGGTAGACCCAATCGACGCCCTGGATCGCGAACACCGCCTGCATTCCCGCCAGGTGCAGCGCCACGAAGTCGTAGAAGAACTGCCGGTAGCGCGCCCCCGCCGCGGCGATCGTCTCCCCGAACCACCCGGCGAAACGCTGCTGCTGCTCGGCCGACAGGTTCTCCCAAACCGACAGGTGCAGCCGGTCGTCGCCCACGTTGAGCATCACCCACAGGTCGACCACCGAGACGTCGATCGCGTCGCGGTCGGTCGCCGGGACGCCGAGCGTGTGGCGGGCGGAGGTGACCGAGCGCAGCCGGGCGTCCATCCCCTGGACGCGGGCGAAGATGCGGTCCACGGCGGCCCGCTCCGTCGGCCCGAGCTCCTCGTAGGTGAGCGGTTCGAGCGTCATCGTCAGGTCGCAGCCGGCGGCCGCGGGCACCGGAAGGGCGAGCAGCAGCAGCATCCAGGCTCGGCCTCGGGTCCTTCGTCCGTTCATCGTCGCCCTCCCGCTCCCGCCTCTCCGGCCGCGGCGCCCCCGCATCCTTCGTTGCGCCGCCGGCCCTTTCCGTTGCACCCGGCGTGCCGCGACGGAGTGTCGGTCGGGCGTTCCGTGAGCGCTCGTTGTTTCGATGAGTTACGAGCGCGGACGGAGAAGTCGGTTCGGGGAGAGGCGGCACGGCCTGGCACGATCTTCCCGGCCCGGCACGCCGCCCAGGCCGACCGACCGGGCACCGTCGAGGACGCACCGTTGCCCCTTGACGGCGAGGGGCCGCCCCGGCGAGTCTCGCCCGTCCCCGGCGCGGGGGAAGGAGCGGACTTCGGAGATGGCGGAAGCGACGTTCTTCCAGTGGCTGACCTGGGCCTGGATCCTGCTCGCGCCGATCGTCTTCCTGGCGCTGCTGTTCGTCACCGTGCCGTACGGCCGGTACCACCAGGGCCGAAGCTGGGGTGCTCCGTTCGGCGGGACGGTCGGCTGGGTCGTGATGGAGCTGCCGGCGGTGCTGGCGATGCCGCTGGTGTTCTTCCTGTCGGGCCGGACGCCCGGCCCGGTGGAGGCGGTGTTCCTCGTGCTCTGGGAGGTGCACTACCTGCACCGGACGTTCGTCTTCCCGCTGCGCCGCCGCGCGTACCTCGAGCCGGTCCCGGTGGTGGTGGCGCTGCTCGGCGTGGCGTTCAACGTCGCCAACGGCTACCTCAACGGCCGCTGGCTGGGGCACTTCTCGCCGGGCTACGCCGAGGCCTGGCTGTGGGACCCGCGGTTCCTCGCCGGCATCACCGTGTTCGCGCTCGGGATGACGATCAACATCCACTCCGACGAGGTGATCCTCGACCTGCGCAAGGCGGACGGCGGCTACCAGGTGCCGCGGCGCGGCGTGCACCGGCTGGTCGCCTCGCCCAACTACCTCGGCGAGCTCCTGGAATGGACCGGGTGGGCGCTGGCGACCTGGTCGCTGCCGGGGCTGGCGTTCGCGGTCTGGACCTTCGGCAACCTCGGTCCCCGCGCCCGCTCGCACCTCAAGTGGTACCGCAAGACCTTCGCCGACTACCCGCCGGAGCGCAAGGCGATGCTCCCGTTCGTCTGGTAGGGGCCGGCGACTCGGCCTCGGGCTACCCGCCGCAGGCGGCCTGGGCCAGGCTCCGCACGTAGGCCGCGGCCTCCGTGTACATCCGCGACGACCGGGTGTGCGCGCGGTGCTCGAAGCAGGCCAGGACGGCCAGCACCGAGGGGTCGGCATCCTCGCCGGTCTGGAAGGCGGTGGCGGCGGCCGGATTGCGGTGGGCGTCCAGGACGTGTGAGGCCTCGTGCATCGCGACCTCGGCCTGCCGCCACGCACACTCGAGGTCGCAGGGGTCGGTGCACTCCACGCGGTTCTCGGTCGTACCCGCGTGTCCCGGTTGGGCGCTCCCCTGATCCTCCATCGTCGACGGATCAACGCCCAGCTTGAGCGCGACGACCTCCTGGACGCGATCCTGGAGGCACTCGTAGGAGCCGAGCGACCGGGGGCCCTGCTGCCCGTCGCGAATGATCTCGGGAACCAGCTCGCGATACGTCTCGGCCGCACGGCGGTGCAGCTCCGCCGCACGCTCGAGCTGCTCGGCCAGCCCCCGGAGCCGCAGGCAGGGAGGCCAGACCATCCGCAGGTGCAGCGCTCCCTCCTCGGGACCGTGCCGCTGCGGGTCGTCGATCACGCATTCCTCCTCGCAGCGCGACGAACGGAACCGGCACTCGTGCTCGACGGTCTGGCCGCCCATGTTGGCGCGCATGCCGCCGTGCCGGCCCGCGGTCAGGTCGGCGTGGAAGCCGCCGCCGACCTTGAACGTGACCAGCGCCTCGAGGATCCCGGTGCCGGCGCCGACCGGCGCAACCGCCCCCTGCGCCTCGAAAGTCATCTCGAGCCTGGTGTCCATCCGGGCCGGGCCGGGACCACTGTTGCACTCGCAGGAAACCGAGATCGAGTCCACCACCAGCCCCGACTCGCCCGCCAGCCGGTAGGGCAGCAGTTGGGTGCAGGGACAGGCGCGGTCGATCGTCCACAGCGTCGTGGTCAACTCGAAGGCCGGGTCCGGCAGCCCCTCCAGCCCCGCGTTCGGCGGCACGATCAGCTGGCCCTGCTCGTCGCGCCACGGCGTGTCGGTCGGGTCCTCGCAGTTCCAGACCTGGCCCGCCAGGGTGGCGGGATCGGGAGCGACCGGCTCGGGCGGCGTGCCGCCCGCCCCGCCCGTCCCTCCGGCCCCGGCCGCCGTGCCGCCGGCTCCGGGCCCGCCGAGCGCCTGCTGCGTCTGGGCGAGGTTCGTCCCGTCCGAGTCCGCCTCCCGGCGGCGACACGTCGTCGCGGCCACCAGCACGCAGGCCGCGCCGAAGACGACGACCGCCGCGCGCAGCCGGCGCGCGGCCGCTGGATGCCGCGAATCCGCTCCGCTCCCGCTTCCGTCCGACGGTCCCATGACCAGACCATCTACCATCCCCGGAGCGCGAGCGCAAAGACGGGGCGGCGGCCGGCGGGCCGGGGTCACGTCGAAGGCGGCGGCGAGGAATCGGCCGGCGGCGGCGAGCCGCTCCTCGCGGCGGGCGGCCAGGGCCACGTCGGCGCCCCGGCGGGCGAACTCGCGCGCGAGCGCCGCGCCGATCCCCGACGACGCCCCGGTCACCAGCACCACGCTCCCGTCGAACAGCGCCATCCACACCTCCGTCCCCGCGTCGCGCCAAGACGCGGCAAGAGCAGGTCGCGCGCCCAGACGCGGCGGACGGGGCATTCTCGCGCCAAGGCGCCGGGATGCAAACGGCAAAGACGGCGCGCAGGGACGCCGCAGAAGGAATCTCACGCAAAGACGCCAAGACGCAGCAGGGAGGGATCGCGCGTCGGGACGCCAGGCCCGCCGAACCTCACGTCCGGCAGTAGAGACGAAGCCCCGAGCCCGGCGGGAGGGCATCGAGGAACCCGTCGGGCAGGAGCAGCTGGGAACACGGCCCGCCGGGACGCTCGTCCCACTCCGGCGGAACGTAGCGCCAGCCGCGGAGCGGGTCGGCACCGACGCAACGCGCCGTCGCGGAGTCCCAACTCCCCGGGTCCTGGCGGACCAGGCACGCGCGAGGCGTCCCGGGCTCGTCGGTGGCCCGACCGAGGTCGCGCAGGAGCGGCTCGCAGGTCGCGCCGCCGGTCGCGGAGTCGCCGCACGGCGTCAGGGCGTCCCACAGCAGGTCGTCCAGCGAGGCCGGGGGACAGGCCGAGGCGGGGCAACCAGGATCCACGGGGCACGGGACGTCGCCGGGCAACAGCGCCACCAGTCGGCAATCGACGGCGCACGACGGCTCGACCTCCGGCGTCGGTGTCAGCGCCGGCAGCTCGAGCGTCGTGTCCAGGCACTCGGGCCGCAGCCGACTCGCGATGTCCTGCCGCAGCCCCGCGAACGTCGCGCTCCAGTCCTCGCGACAGATCGAGCCGAGCCGCGCGCCGCCGCCCGCCTCCACCCACAGCCGCGCCAGCCTGACGAGCCGCTCGGGAGGGAACGCGAACCCCAGGTCGCTGCTGCAGGAATACGCCAACCGGCTGGGCGCGGCCGGGTCGACATACGGCTGCATCTCGGGCAGCGCCAGGCAGTCGCGGATCCCGGCGGCCGTCGCCGTCTCGCACACCGCGGCTTCCGGCGGCACGCCGACGATCTGGACCATCACGACCGAGCCCGGATCGTCCGGCCGCAGGCGCAGGAACTCGTCGCGAAACCACTCGGGCGTTCGCTGCAGCTCGGGGTGCGAGAAACACCGGACGCCGAAATGCCCGAGGTCCACGCTGTCCGTGGCGAACATCTCGGGGTGCGCCGGATCGACCGAGCAGTCGTCCTCGTCGGTGACGAACAGCAGCACGACCACCGAATCGTCGCGCAGGAACCCCTCGTTGCACCGCCCCGGCGCCTGGTTGTCCAGCACCGCGCGCCGCATCGCCTCGAGCTGCTGCTCGAAGCCGCAGCCCCTCGTCCCGAGCGTCGCGATGCAGGCGAAGTCGTTCGCCAAGTCGGCCGAGGAGTACGTCTCCGCGTTCGCGGGATCCCGCGCCAGGAACGGCGGGTACCCGTCGTCGCATCCGCCGACCGTCGTGCTCGGCATGTGCCGGAGGCAGCCGTCGTCCCCCACGTCGGGATTGGTGCAGGTCGAAATGACGTGCCCCATCGTCCCCATGTCGGAGGAGATCACGCCGACGTGGAGGTCCTCGACCGGCGGCGCGTCGGGACGGGTGTCGCCGTCCCCGTCGAGCGGCTCGAGCAGCGCGGGGAGCAACTCGGCGAACTGCGCCGCCAGCACCGCCTGCTCCTGCGCCATCGACCCCGAGTTGTCGACCATTACCAGCAGGTCGACCTTGAGCCGCGACGTCGCCTGCACCTCGACCCGCGTGTAGACGGTCGGCGGCTCGCCGCTCTGGTAGCACCCGGCGACGAGCCACGGCAGCACGGCCCGGAAGAACGGTCCGACGGACCCGGTTCCCCGTCCCATTCCCGACGCTTCCTTCTCCGCCTCTCGAGGACAGCCTATCCCGCGAGTCCGATCGGGTCAACGCCGGACTGCCCCCGTTTCCGACCCCGTGCCGCGAGATCCTCTGCTGCGCCCTTGCGCCTCTGCGCGAGGTCTGCTGCTGCGCCCGCGCGCCTCTGCGTGAGGTCTGCTGCTGCGCCCGCGCGCCTCTGCGTGAGGTCTGC